>NZ_JBIRHU010000007.1:0-294488 GCF_044328675.1 Streptomyces sp. NPDC017890 | reverse complement strand
GATCTCGACTTCCCCTGCATCGCCTGCGACGACGCGGTGGCCGTCGAGCAGTCCTGGCGGCACCTGGTCTCCCTCGGCCACGAACGCATCGGTCTCGTACTGGGTCCGGGCGACCACATCCCCTCCCTGCGCAGGCTCCAGGCCGCCGTGCAGGCCGCGGGCGGTTCGATGGCCGAGGAGTTCGTGGAGCGGGCGATGTTCTCCCTGGAGGGCGGCCAGGCAGCCGCCTCCCGCCTGCTGGAACGCGGAGTCACCGGCATCATCTGCGCCAGCGACCCCCTCGCCCTCGGCGCCGTACGCGCCGCCCGCCGCCGCGGCCTGGCCGTACCCCGCGACGTCTCCGTCGTCGGCTACGACGACTCCGCCTTCATGACCTGCACCGAACCCCCGCTCACCACCGTCCGCCAGCCCATCGAGGCCATGGGACGCGCCGCCGTCGACCTCCTCTGCACCCAGATCCAGGGCACCGAAGTCCCCCACCGGGAGCTGCTCTTCGAACCCGAACTCGTCGTCCGCGGCTCCACCGCACAGGCAGCCGCCCGGTAACCGCACCTCAACATCTTCGACCGACTGTCGAGCAATTACGAAATCAGCGCGAGATATTGCGTTCACTTGTTCACGGTGGTTGAGTGAGCGGCGCCCCACAACGCATCGGCGGTGGGGCGCCTTCCACGTTCATGCCCGAAGGGGACCACCCATGAGAAGTGCTCGGTTCCGCCGTACTCGCCGTGCCGGCGCCATCACGCTCGTCTCCGCTCTCACCCTGACCGCTCTGGCCGCCTGCGGCACGAGCAGCAGCGACGACGGCGGCGGTTCCGAAGGCGGCGGCGGGTCCTCCGACCCGGCCGCTCCACTGGACCCGAAGACCAAGGTGACCATCACCATCGACTGCATGCCCCCGGCGGCGAAGGCGGCCGAGCTGAAGGAGTGGAAGGAGGACGTCAAGGAGTTCAACAAGACGTACCCCAACGTCACCATCGAGGGCCGCTCCACCCCGGGCCAGTGCCTGGAGCCGCCGCGCTTCACGGCGATGCTGAAGGCCAAGTCGCAGCCCGACGTCTTCTACACGTACTTCACCGACCTGCCCCAGGTGCTGGACAACGACGGCGCCGAGGACATCACCGCGTACGTCAACGACAAGACCGTGCCGCTCCTGAAGGACATCGACCCGAACGTCCTCGGTTCGCTGAAGCACGAGAACAAGCTCTACGGCCTGCCCACGAGCAACTACACGATGGGCCTGCTGATCAACCGGGGGCTCTTCGAGAAGGCCGGACTCGACCCGGACGCCCCGCCGCGCACCTGGGAAGAGGTCCGCACCGCCGCCAAGAAGATCGCCGGCCTGGGCGACGGCATCGCAGGCTTCGGCGAGTACAGCGCGGGCAACACCGGCGGCTGGCACTTCACCGCCCAGATGTACAGCCTCGGCGGCGAGGTCGTCGACGCGAGCGGCAGGAAGGCGGCGTTCAACGACGAGCTGGGCAAGCAGGTCGCCCAGAACCTCCACGCCATGCGCTGGGAGGACGAGAGCATGGGCAAGACCCAGTTGCTCAAGTGGGGCGACCTGCAGAAGCAGATCGCCACCGACAAGCTCGGCATGTTCCTCGCCGCGCCCGACGACGTCACGTACATGGTCCAGCAACTCGGTGCCGACTACGAGAACTTCGGCATGGGGCCGATCCCGGGCGAGAAGAACACCCTGGCCGGCGGCAACAACTACATGATCAAGAAGGGGATCTCCTCCGACAAGATCAAGGCGGGTGTCGCCTGGCTGAACTTCCAGAACCTCACCGTCGGCGAGGGACAGTTCAACTGGGCCCGCAAGAAGGCCGACAAACTGCCCGTCGGCCTCCCGCAGCCCAACTTCTGGCTGAACGAGTCGAAGAAGAAGGACGACGCGGCCCGCATCGAGCACGCCACCATGCCGGTCGAGAACTTCAAGACGTATCTGGACAACCCGGTCCCGGGCATGGCCGAGCCGCCGAAGGCGCAGGAGGTCTACAAGGTCCTGGACAACGTGATGTCCGGCATCCTCACCAACGAGGACGCCGACATCGACAAGCTGCTCTCCACCGCGGAGCAGCAGGTCAACCAGGTTCTGGCCACGCAGTGACCGGCTCCCTCGGGGGGCGGGCCGCACCGCCCCCCGGGGCCCATGAGATCAGCACCGAGGAGCGACGATGTCGGCCCCCAGCCTGACCCCGAGCAAGGCGGCGAGATCCCGCCACTCCCAGCCGCCGGTGGACGGCCCGCCCCCGCCCGGCGGGTCCTTCGGCAGGAGCCTGAAGCGCAATCTCACCGCGCACGGCTTCCTGATCGGGGCGGTACTCTGCTTCGCGTTCTTCTCCTGGTACCCCATGGTCCGGGAGTTCTTCCTCGCCTTCCAGAAGACGGACCAGGGCGAGGTCTCCTGGGTCGGCCTGGACAACCTGCGCACGGTCTTCAACGACCCGGCCTTCTGGCAGGCGTGGCGCAACACACTGCTGTTCACCGTGCTGGCCCTGGTCTTCGGCTTCGCCGTGCCGTTCGTCGTCGCCCTCGTCATCAACGAACTCAGGCACGGCAAGGGATATCTGCGGCTGCTGGTCTATCTGCCGGTGATGCTGCCCCCGGTCGCCGCCGTACTGCTCTTCAAGTACCTGTACGACCCCGGCTACGGCCTGCTCAACGAGCTGTTCGGCTTCTTCGGGCTGCCCGAGCAGCAGTGGCTGCAGGATCCCGACCTGTCCATGCTCTCCGTGGTCATCGCGTCGACCTGGATGAACATGGGCGGCGCGGCACTCATCTACCTCGCCGCGCTCCAGGGCATACCCGGTGAGCTGTACGAGGCGGCGGAGCTCGACGGAGCCGGGCTGCTGCGCAAGATCTGGCACGTGACGATCCCGCAGACACGGCTCATCCTCTCGCTGATGCTGCTCATGCAGATCATCGCCACCATGCAGGTCTTCGTCGAACCCTTCCTGCTCACCGGCGGCGCCGGCCCCGAGGGCTCCACCACCACCGTCGTCTACCTCATCTACCAGTACGCCTTCAACTTCAACAACTACGGTGCCGCGGCGGCCCTCGGCCTGCTGCTCCTCGTGCTCCTGGCCGGATTCTCGGCGGCGTACGTGAAGCTCAGCCGCGCCGAGGACGAGTAGGCCGGGGGAAACCACAGATGTCCACACGCACACTCATCTCGCCGGCCCAGCTCGCCAGGCCCCGCGGCAAGGTCCTCTACTGGGTCACGTTCGGCGGCGTCGTCACGCTGTTCACGGTGGTCTTCCTCGGCCCGATGTACTGGATGGTCTCCAGCGGGTTCAAGGACACCCAGGAAGTCGTCCGGACGCCGCCGACGCTGGTTCCCGAGTCGTTCGAGCCCGACAACTACTCGCAGGCCTGGAACGTCATGGACCTGGCCGGCCTGCTGGGGAACACGCTGTACTACGCGTTCGGCGCCCTCGCCTTCCAGCTGGTGCTGGACGTGGCGGCGGCGTACTCGCTCTCCAAGCTCCGCCCGGTCTTCGGCAAGGCCATTCTCGGCATGATGCTGGCGACGCTGATGATCCCGGCGACCGTGCTGGTCGTGCCGCAGTACCTGACGGTGCTCGACGTGCCGATCTTCGAACGCAACCTGCTCAACACGCCGTGGGCGATCTGGCTGCCCTCGGTGACCAACGCCTTCAACATCTTCCTGCTGAAGCGGTTCTTCGACTCGATCCCGAGGGAGCTGCTGGACGCCGCTTCCATGGACGGCGCCTCCCCCGTGCGCACCCTGTGGTCGATCGTCCTGCCCATCTCGCGGCCGATACTCGGCGTGGTGTCCATCTTCGCGATCGTGGGCGTGTGGAAGGACTTCCTCTGGCCCATGCTGACGCTGCCCGACCCGGCCAGGCAGACCCTGAACGTCGGCATCTACTCGCTGTCCAACGGTGTGCCCGTCAACGTGCTGATCGCCGCGCTCACCATGGCCTCGCTGCCGACCCTGATCATCTTTCTGATCTTCCAGCGCAACATCATGAGCGGACTCACCGCCGGCGGACTCAAGGGCTGAGGCGCCCCCGCACCGCCCCTCCCCCGGCCCGTCCCCGTCAGCCTTCGCCGCCGGCCCGTCCGACCGCCCCGCCCTGTCCGGGCCGACGGCGAAGACCCACCCTGCCCGAAAGGACCGTCACGTGGCAGCCCCCAACTCGCACCAGACCGAAGACTGGTGGCGCGACGCCGTCATCTACCAGGTGTACCCCCGCAGTTTCGCCGACGGCGACGGCGACGGCACCGGTGACCTCGCGGGCGTCCGGGCGAGACTGCCGTACCTCGCCGAACTGGGGGTGGACGCCGTCTGGTTCACCCCCTGGTACGCCTCACCACTCGTCGACGGCGGCTACGACGTCGCCGACTACCGGACCATCGACCCGGCCTTCGGCACCCTCGGCGAGGCCGAGAAACTGATCGCCGAGGCGCGGGAGCTGGGTATCCGCACCATCGTCGACATCGTCCCCAACCACGTCTCCGACCAGCACGTTTGGTTCCGGGCGGCGCTGGCAGCCGGCCCGGGCAGCGCGGAGCGGGAGCGCTTCCACTTCCGCCCCGGGCGCGGGGAGAGGGGTGAACTCCCGCCCAACAACTGGCCCTCCCAGTTCTCCGGCCGCACCTGGACCCGCGTCCCGGACGGCGAGTGGTACCTCCACCTCTTCACCCCGGAGCAGCCCGACCTCAACTGGGCCCACCCACAAGTGCGCCAGGAGCACGAGGACGTACTGCGGTTCTGGTTCGACCGCGGTGTCGCTGGCGTGCGCATCGACTCCGCCGCCCTGCTCGCGAAGGACCCCGCGCTCGCCGACTTCGAAGAGGGCGTCGACCCGCACCCCTACATCGACCAGGACGAACTGCACGACATCTACCGCTCCTGGCGGGCCATCGCCGACGAGTACGGGGCCGTCTTCGTGGGTGAGGTGTGGCTGCCCGACGCCGAACGCTTCGCCCGCTACCTGCGGCCCGACGAACTGCACACCGCCTTCAACTTCAACTTCCTCTCCTGTCCCTGGGACGCGGACCGGCTGCGCCGCACCATCGACGACACCCTGGCCGAACACGCTCCGGTCGGCGCCCCCGCCACCTGGGTGCTCTGCAACCACGACGTGACCCGCACCGTCACCCGGTACGGCCGTGCTGACACCGGCTTCGACTTCGCGAAGAAGGCCTTCGGCACCCCGAGCGACCCGGTCCTCGGGACCCGGCGCGCCCGGGCCGCCGCCCTGCTGACGCTGGCCCTGCCCGGGTCGGTCTACCTGTACCAGGGGGAGGAACTCGGACTGCCCGAGGCGGACGTGCCGCTCGACCGGATCCAGGACCCGATGCACTTCCGTTCCGGGGGCACCGACCCGGGACGGGACGGCTGCCGGGTACCGCTGCCATGGTCGGCCGACGCCCCGTACTGCGGCTTCGGCGCCGAGACGGAACCATGGCTGCCGCAGCCCGAGGGCTGGTCGGCCTACGCGGCCGACCGCCAGGACACCGACCCTGCCTCGATGCTCGCTCTCTACCGGGAGGCGCTGCGCCTGCGGCGCTCCGCCGACGGTTTCGGCGACGGCCCGCTCGGCTGGCTGCCCGCGCCGGACGGCGTCCTCGCGTTCCGGCGCGCCGGCGGTCTGATCTGTGTCGTCAACCTGTCAGCCGCACCGGCCGGCCTGCCCGCGCACCACACGCTCCTGCTCCGCAGCGGGCCACTCGACGCGGACGGCCGGCTGCCGCAGGACACGGCGGCGTGGTTGCGCGCCTGAGGTGATCCCGGCGGCCCGCCTCGGTCGGTGGCCCCGCCGACCGAGGCACCGCCGTCGCAGGTCGCCCCGAGGCAGGGCAGAATCGGGGCAGAAGGCCGTGGGAGGAGGCGACGCGTGCGGGAACGACCGTGGCTGCGCGGGGTCCCCCGATCTCCCCAGCCCCTCGTCGGCGGCCGCCGGGCTCTGAAGGCCGCCCTGCGGCCGGTGACCGAGGCGGTGCGCGCCCGGCGCCGGCTGGCGTGGCTGAACGAGGCCGGTATGCGCATCGGGACCACGCTTGATCTGCGGCACACGGCCGAGGAACTGGCCGGATTCACCGTGCCCGAACTGGCCGACGGGTGCGCGGTGGACCTGCTGGAGTCGGTGCTCCGCTTCCAGGAGGGCGACCCCGTCGAAGGGAAGGCGGGCATCCCCGAGCTCCGGGCCATGGCCGTCTCGGAGATCCCGGGGCTGAACCTCGCGCCGGACCCGGTGGGCGAGGTGTCGGTGTACACCGCCGACCGGCTGGTACGCACGTGCCTGACCACCCGCAAGCCGGTCCTGGTCACCCGCATGGAGCCGTCCGACTTCCACTCCGTCGCCCCCACTCCCGAGGCCGCCGATCTGATGCGGCGCGCGGGCGTGCACTCCTACCTCGCGGTGCCGCTGATCGCCCGGGGGGTGCTGCTGGGCCTGGCCGACTTCGTCCGGGCCGGCAGCCGGACACCGTTCACCCGTGCCGACGTGGCGCTGGTGATGGCGCTGGCGTCCAAGGCAGCCGTGTACATCGACAACGCCCGGCTCTACGGGCGGGAGCGCGAGCACGTGGTCACGCTGCAGCGGGCCCTGCTCCCGCGGTCCAGCCCGAGCACGCCCGGTCTCGACGTGTCCTCGTGCTACGACCCGGCCGGCGACCCGGCCGCCGTGGGCGGCGACTGGTTCGACGTCGTCGCGCTGCCCAGCGGCCGTACCGCGCTCATGGTGGGCGACGTGATGGGGCGCGGCCTGGCCGCCGCCGCGACCATGGGCCGGCTGCGCACGGTGGCCCGGACCCTGATGGCCCTCGACATCGCCCCCGAGCGGCTGCTGGCCCGGCTGGACCTGGCCGCCCGCGACCTGGAGGAGGACCAGGTCGCCACCTGCCTGTGCGCGGTCTACGACCCGTGCGGGAGCACCTTCCGCATCGCCAGCGCCGGCCACCCGCCGCCGCTGCTGACCGGGCCCGACGGCACCGCCTCGTTCCTGGACGTGCCCACCGGGGCGCCGCTGGGTGCCGGGGTGATCCCGTACGACCCGGTCGACTGCCCGGTGCCCGAGCGGGGCCGACTGACGTTGTACACGGACGGCATGATCAGGTCGCGCACCGCCGGCCTCGCCACTCAGATGGAACGGCTGCGCGAGGCGGTCGGCGACGGTGTGCCCGGGGAAGGCTCGGTGCGCCGGGCGGTCGGCGAGCGGGTCGGCGGTGACCGGTCCGACGACGCGATCGTCCTGGTCGCCGCCGCCCGCCCGCTCGCTCCGGAGGGCGACGTGTACGTACGGACTCTGCCGCCGGACGGCAAGGCCGCCGGGCAGGCCCGTACCGCGGTGCGCGAGCAGCTCCTGAGGTGGGGCCTGGGCGACTTCGTCGACTCGACGGAGCTGGTGGTCAGCGAGCTGGTCGGCAATGCTCTGAGATACGGGAACGCCCCCGGTGAGCTGCGGCTGCTGCGGTACGAGCGGCGGTTGTCGGTGGAGGTCTCCGACTCCGGGCCGGATCTGCCGCAGATCCAGCGCGCGGACGTGAGCGACGAGAGCGGGCGCGGTCTCCAGCTGATCAACGTGATGTGCCGGAGCTGGGGCTCGTGCCGCACTCCCGAGGGGAAGGTCGTCTGGGCCGAGCAGGACCTGCCCGTGCGGGCCGGTCCGGCCGGCCCGCAGTAGCGCCCGCGCCGTTCCGGCCCGCCCCGCGACGTCGACCGCTACGCCGCCTGCTCCGCGTGCGTCTGCCGTCCGAACTGGGTTCGGTGCAGTTGGGCGTAGCGGCCGCCGGCCGTCAGGAGTTCGTCGTGGGTGCCCCGTTCCACGATGCGGCCCGCCTCGACGACCAGGATCTGGTCGGCCGCCCGGATCGTGGACAGCCGGTGCGCGATCACTACCGCCGTCCTGTCCTCCAGTGCCTCGGCAAGGGCCTCCTGCACGGCCGCCTCGGAGGTGTTGTCGAGGTGGGCGGTGGCCTCGTCGAGGATGACGACGCGCTGGCGGGCCAGCAGCAGCCGGGCGATGGTCATGCGCTGGCGCTCCCCGCCGGAGAGCCGGTAGCCGCGCTCGCCGACCACGGTGTCGAGGCCGTCGGGCAGGGAGCGTACGAGGTCGGTCAGGCGGGCGCGGCGCAGCGCGTCCCACAGCTCGGTGTCGGTGGCCCCGGGCCGGGCCAGCAGCAGGTTTGCGCGGACCGTGTCGTGGAAGAGGTGGCCGTCCTGGGTGACCATGCCGACGGTGTCGCGCAGTGACCGGGCGCCCAGGTCGCGGACGTCGACGCCGCCGACGCGGACGGTGCCCCCGTCGGCGTCGTACAGGCGCGGCAGCAGCTGGGCGATGGTCGACTTGCCGGCGCCGGAGGAGCCGACGAGCGCGATGGTCTGCCCCGGTTCGGCGCGGAAGGAGAGGCCGTGCAGCACCTCGTCGCCGCCCCTGGTGTCCAGGGAGGCGACCTCTTCGAGGGAGGCCAGGGACACCTTGTCGGCGGACGGGTAGCCGAAGCGGACGTCGTCGAACTCGACGGCGACCGGGCCGTCGGGGACGGGGCGGGCGTCGGGCTTCTCGTCGATGAGCGGGGTCAGGTCCAGCACCTCGAAGACCCGCTCGAAGCTGACCAGGGCGCTCATGACCTCCACGCGGGCCCCGGCGAGCGCGGTGAGCGGCGCGTACAGGCGGGTCAGGAGCAGCGCGAGCGCCACGACGGCGCCCGGGTCCAGGGTGCCGCGCAGGGCGAACCAGCCGCCGAGGCCGTAGACCAGGGCCAGGGCGAGGGCGGAGACCAGGGTGAGGGCGGTGATGAACGCCGCCTGGGCGGTGGCCGTGCGCACGCCGATGTCGGCGACGCGGCGGGCGCGGTCGGCGAACTCGGCCGACTCGTCCTCGGGGCGGCCGAACAGCTTGATCAGCGTGGCGCCGGGGGCCGAGAACCGCTCGGTCATGCGGGTGCCCATGGCGGCGTTCAGGGTGGCGGCCTCGCGCTGCATGACGGCCATGCGGCGGCCCATGCGCCGGGCGGGGAGCACGAACACGGGGAGCAGCACCAGCGCGAGCAGGGTGATCTGCCAGGACAGGGTGAGCATGACGGCGAGGGTGAGCAGCAGCGTGACCAGGTTGCTGACCACACCGGACAGGGTGTTGCTGAAGGCCCGCTGGGCGCCGATGACGTCGTTGTTGAGACGGGAGACCAGCGCTCCCGTACGAGTACGTGTGAAGAACGCGACCGGCATGCGCTGCACATGATCGAAGACAGCCGTGCGCAGATCGAGGATGAGTCCCTCCCCGAGGCTCGCCGAGAGCCTGCGGGAGAGGATGCCGAGCACCGCCTCCGCGACCGCGATGAGCGCGATCAGCAGGGCGAGGCGTACGACCGTGCCCTCGTCGTCGCCCGACACGATCGCGTTCACGACGTTGCCGGCCAGGACGGGTGTGGCGACGGCGAGCAGCGCCGTCACCACCCCGAGCAGGACGAACCGGGTGATGCGGCGGCGGTGCGGGCGGGCGAACGCGCCGATGCGGCGCAGCGTCGCGCGGGCGAGGGGGCGGCGCTCCTGCTCGGCGTTCATGACGCTGTGCAGCTGGGTCCAGGCTGTGGTCTCCATGCTCATGCGAGTGACGGTAGAACCTCAATCAACCTTGAGGTCAAGGACCGGCCGCCTGTCATCCGTAAGCCTTCGTCCGCGCGTCGGCCATCCGTAGTTGGCGCCGTACGGGGAATCTCTTGTGATGTGACAGCGGTACAACTCCCCGAGCAGACCGTCTCCGGCCGCGTCGCCGGCCGCGCCCCCGTCCGCCGGAGCGGCCGCGCCCGCCTGGTCCGGCGGGTCTTCTGCGTGCTTCCGCTGCTGCTGGTCACCGTGGTCGCGGTGCGGCACCGGTCCGTGCTCGCCGAGGGTTTCGGCCATCTCGCCACGGCCCGGTGGCCCTGGCTGCTCGCCGCGGCCTGCGTGACCTGTCTGACCTGGGTCGCCGCGGCCTGCACCCGGCAGGGCGCCGTGGTGGAGCGGCTGCCCCGGCGGCGGCTGCTCGCCACGCAGTTCGCGGCGGGCGCGGCCAACCACCTGTTGCCGACGGGGCTGGGCGCGAGCGCGGTCAACCTGCGGTTCATGGCGGTGTGCGGGCTGCCGCTCGCCCGTTCCTCGGCCGCCCTCGCCCTGTACCTGCTGGCGGAGAGCGTCGGCCGCCTGGCCCTGCTGGGCGCCCTGCTGATCGCGTTCCCCGACGCGCTCCGGCTCGGCACGCTGCTGCCCGAGGGAGCCGCGGGGCCCCTGCTGGTCGCCGCGGGCGCGCTGCCGGTGGTGGCGGCGGGTGTGCTCGCACTGGTGCCGCGGCTGCGCGGGGCGCTGGTCTCCTTCCTGCGGACGGCGCTCGGCGAGGCCCGCTCGGTGCACACCCGCCCGGCGCGGGCGCTGGCGCTGTGGGGCGGCGCGCTGGCCTTCCCCGCGCTCCAGGCGGCCGCGCTGGTCCTGGTGGGGCGGGCGCTGGGGTTGCCGGTGCCGGTCGCGCACATGGCGGTGGCGTATCTGGCGGCGACGGTCGCGGTGGCGCTGGTGCCCACGCCGGGCGGCATCGGTTCGGTGGAGGCGGCGCTGGTCGTGGCGCTGGTGGCGGCGGGCGGCCCGGCGGCCGTGGCCACGGCGGTGGTGCTGGCGTTCCGGCTGATGACCGTGTGGCTGCCGCTGCTGCCGGGGGCACTGACGCTGGCGGCGCTGGTCCGGATGAAGGTGATCTGAGGCCGAAACGCCTCACCCCGCTCCGCCACGCTCCTGCGCGCGGTACCGACCACTGCTCGGGATACGGCAGGATGAACGGTCGCGCCGGTCGAACTGCCTTGCGGACCGGCGCGATCGCGCATCCCGGATTCCAGCAGGCATCGAGCAGGTGACGACGTGACGAGACTTCACATCCGGCCGTCGGCGAGGGATCTCGCCGCAGCCGTGCCCCCCGGAGGTGACCGGTGACGGACGACCCGACCATGGACCACCTGGTGCCCGCCGGCATCGCGCTGGCGGCGGGCCTCCTGGGGGCGTTCCTGCTGCGCGTACTGCTGCGCTGGCTGGCCGGCCACGCCGGGCGCACCCGCTGGAGCGGCGACGACGTCATCGTGGCCGCGCTGCGCACCGTGGCGCCGTGGGCGGCGGTCGCGGGCGGTGTGGCGGGAGCGGCGGCGGCCCTGCCGCTGACGCGGACGGTGCAGCACAGCGTCAATCAGGTACTGACGATGCTGCTGATCTTCGTGGTGACGGTGTCGGCGGCCCGGGTGGTCGCCGGCCTGGTGCGCACGGTGACGCTGTCCCGCTCCGGGGTCGCCGGGTCAGCCACGATCTTCGTCAACATCACCCGCATCCTGGTGCTGTCCATCGGCTTCCTGGTGATGCTCCAGTCGGTGGGCATCTCCATAGCGCCGCTGCTCACCGCCCTGGGCGTCGGCGGTCTGGCGGTGGCGCTGGCCCTGCAGGACACGCTGGCCAACCTCTTCGCGGGCGTCCACATCCTGGCCTCGAAGACCGTACAGCCGGGTGACTACATCCAGCTGAGCAGCGGCGAGGACGGTTACGTCGAGGACATCAACTGGCGGCAGACCACCGTCCGCGACCTGTCCAACAACCTGGTCGTGATCCCGAACGGCCAGCTCGCGAAGTCGAACATGACCAACTACATGCGGCCCGAGCAGCAGCTCACCGTCATGGTCCAGGTCGGCGTCTCGTACGACAGTGACCTGGAGCACGTGGAGCGGGTGACGACCGAGGTGGTCGCCGAGGTGATGACCGAGACCACCGGCGCGGTGCCGGAGCACGAGCCGGCGGTGCGTTTCCACACGTTCGGCGACTCGCGGATCGGCTTCACGGTGATTCTGGGTGTCGGCGAGTTCAGCGACCAGTACCGGATCAAGCACGAGTTCATCAAGCGCCTGCACAAGCGGTACCGCGAGGAGGGCATCCGCATTCCGGCGCCCGCCCGGACGGTCGCGCTCCAGCAGGGCGCCGTGGTGTTCCCGCAGCAGCGGGCGGGCGAGGACGTCGCCCCGTTCGCCTGATCATCCACTGATTCGTTCGATTGTTCGCTCACCTGTCCCGCAGGGGGCGTGCGGCCGGTTGTCCGGAATCTCCGCACGGCCCCTGTCGAGCCCGGGGCGATCACGAGATATCTTGATGTCGAGCAATGTTGCAGACGTGGAGCGGAGCACCCGGTGACTGACTCGACCATCATCTATACACACACTGACGAGGCCCCGGCCCTGGCGACGTATTCGTTCCTGCCGGTGATCCGGGCGTACGCCTCGCAGGCGGGTGTCGCGGTCGAGACCCGCGACATCTCGCTGGCCGGCCGCATCATCGCCCTGTTCCCGGAGTACCTGACCGAGGACCAGCGCATCCCGGACGCCCTCGCGGAACTCGGCGAGCTGGCCAAGACCCCCGCGGCCAACATCATCAAGCTGCCGAACATCTCGGCGTCCATCCCGCAGCTCAAGGCCGCGATCGCCGAGCTGCAGGGCCAGGGCTACGCGCTGCCGGCCTACCCGGACGACCCGAAGACCGACGAGGAGCGCGACATCCGCGCCCGGTACGACAAGGTCAAGGGCTCCGCTGTCAACCCGGTCCTGCGCGAGGGCAACTCCGACCGCCGCGCCCCGGCCTCGGTGAAGAACTACGCCAAGAACCACCCGCACCGCATGGGCGCCTGGACCGCCGAGTCCAGGACCAACGTCGCGACCATGGGTGAGAACGACTTCCGCTCCACCGAGAAGTCCACGGTGATCGCCGAGGACGGCACGCTGCGGATCGAGCTGGTCGGCGACGACGGCACCACCACGGTGCTGCGCGAGTCCGTCCCCGTGAAGAAGGACGAGGTCGTCGACGCCTCCGTGCTGCGCGTCGCCGCGCTGCGCGAGTTCCTCACGGCCCAGGTCGCCCGCGCCAAGTCCGAGGGCATCCTGTACTCCGTGCACCTGAAGGCCACGATGATGAAGGTCTCCGACCCGATCATCTTCGGCCACGTGGTCCGCGCCTTCTTCCCGAAGACCTTCGCCCAGTACGGCGAGGCGCTCGCCAAGGCCGGCCTCACCCCGAACGACGGCCTGGGCGGCATCTACAAGGGCCTGGAGTCCCTGCCCGAGGGCGCCGACATCAAGGCCTCCTTCGACGCGGAGCTCGCCGAGGGCCCGGAGCTGGCCATGGTCGACTCCGACAAGGGCATCAGCAACCTGCACGTGCCCTCCGACGTCATCATCGACGCCTCCATGCCGGCCATGATCCGCACCTCCGGTCACATGTGGGGTCCGGACGGCCAGGAGCAGGACGCGCTCGCGGTCATCCCGGACTCCTCCTACGCCGGCGTGTACCAGGCCGTCATCGAGGACTGCCGCGCCAACGGCGCCTACGACCCCTCCACCATGGGCTCGGTCCCGAACGTCGGCCTCATGGCGCAGAAGGCCGAGGAGTACGGCAGCCACGACAAGACCTTCGAGATCCCGAACACGGGTACGGTCCGCCTGGTCGACCAGAACGGCACCGCCGTCCTGGAGCAGACGGTCTCCGCCGGTGACATCTTCCGCGCCTGCCAGACCAAGGACGCCCCGATCCGCGACTGGGTGAAGCTGGCCGTCACCCGCGCCCGCGCCACCGGCGACCCGGCCGTCTTCTGGCTGGACGAGGGCCGCGCCCACGACGCCAACCTGATCGCCAAGGTCGAGGCGTACCTGCCGGAGCACGACACCGAGGGCCTGGACATCCGGATCCTCAACCCGGTGGAGGCGACCAAGCTGTCGGTGGAGCGCATCCGCCGCGGCGAGAACACCATCTCCGTCACCGGCAACGTGCTGCGCGACTACCTGACCGACCTGTTCCCGATCCTGGAGCTGGGCACCAGCGCCAAGATGCTGTCGGTCGTCCCGCTGATGGCGGGCGGCGGCCTCTTCGAGACCGGCGCCGGCGGCTCGGCGCCCAAGCACGTGCAGCAGCTGGTCAAGGAGAACTACCTGCGCTGGGACTCCCTCGGCGAGTTCTTCGCCCTGGTGCCGTCCCTGGAGCAGTACGCCGAGGTCACCGGCAACACCCGCGCCAAGGTCCTCGCCGACGCCCTCGACCGCGCCACGGCGACCTTCCTCAACGAGGACAAGTCCCCGACCCGGCGCGTCGGCGGCATCGACAACCGCGGCAGCCACTTCTTCCTGTCCCTCTACTGGGCGCAGGAGCTGGCCGGGCAGACCGACGACGCGGACCTGGCGAAGGCCTTCGCCCCGCTCGCCGAGAAGCTGACCGCCGACGAGCAGAAGATCATCGGCGAGCTGAACGCCGTCCAGGGCGAGCCGGCCGAGATCGGCGGCTACTACCAGCCCGACCCGGCCAAGGCCGCCGAGGTCATGCGCCCGTCGGCCACCTGGAACGAGGCGCTGGCGTCCCTCGCCTGATCCTCACCCGGCCCGAAGGCACCCGGCACCCCGTCTCCGTCCCCGCGGAGGCGGGGTGCCCGTCTGTCTCCTGCCCACACTCTCGCGGAGCACCCTCATGACCGACGCCCCGGCGTCCTTCCAGATCGTCCCCGGCGCCCCCGCGTCGCCCGTGGTCCTCCACGTGCCGCACTCCTCACGGGAGATACCCGCCGACGTCCGCCCCGGCATCGTCCTGGACGACGCCGCGCTGGAACGGGAGCTGGACCACATCACCGACGCGCACACGGCCCGGATCGCCGAGGCCGCGGCGGCACTGGCCGGCCTCACGCCCTGGCGGTTCGTCAACCGGGCGTCGCGGCTGGTTGTCGACCCGGAGCGGTTCCCGGACGAGCGGGAGGAGATGACGGCCGTCGGGATGGGCGCCGTGTACACGCGGACGTCGCACCGAGAGGTCCTGCGGTCCGAGCCCGCCGACCCGGAGCCGCTGATCGAACGGTACTTCCGGCCGTACGCTCGGGCGATGACCGAGGCGGTCGCCGAACGGCTCGCCGCCACGGGGCGCGCCGTGATCATCGACGTGCACTCCTACCCGACCGAGCCGCTCCCCTACGAGCTGCACGGCGAGGGCCCGCGCCCGCCGGTCTGCCTGGGCACCGACGCGTTCCACACGCCGCCCGAGCTGCTCGCCGCCGCCCGGGAGGCGTTCGCCCCGTGCGGGGAGACGGGGCTGGACAGCCCGTTCAGCGGGACGTACGTGCCGCTCAACTTCTACGGGAAGCGTGCTGAGGTCGGCGCGCTGATGGTCGAGATCCGCCGGGACACCTACATGAGCGAGCCGGGCGGACCTGCCGGGCCCGGGCTGTCCCGCCTCGCGGCATCGCTGGCGGCGCTCGTCGACGCCGTATCGGGCTGACCACCGGACCGCCCACCGGCCGGCGCACTCCCGCGCCACAGCCGCCCGGGTGCGCCGCGTGGGTGGGTCATGACGCAGGCCCACCGCGCCGACCGGCCAGTGCCCGCCCCCGGTACGGGACCGGCCCGCCCTCGACCTGGACGGCCCGAGTTCGAGCCGGTGCTCGCCGGTCTCATGCGCCAGGGACCGCTCACCCGGGTCCGGCTGCCGCACGGTGAGGGCTGGGCGTGGCCGGTCACCCGGTACGGCGACGTGAAGGCGATCACCAGCGATCCGCGGTTCGGGCGGACCGAGGTGACGTAGCGGCAGGTCACACGGCTCGCCCCGCGCTTCGGGCCGCGCCCCGGCTCCCTCGCGTTCGCCGACCGGCCCGACCACGACCGGCTGCGGCGTGCGGTCGCGGGGGCGTTCACCGTGGGCGCGACGAAGGGACTGCGGCCCGGGGCGGCCGGAGGCCTGGTGGACGGGGTCGTGCGGGACGGGCCGCCGGCGGACCCGCACGGGCGCCGTCCTCGCCCGGATGCGGACCGAACTGCTCGTGGACACCCTGCTCGAGCGGCTGCCGGGGCTGCGGCTCGCGGTCCCCGCCGAGGAGATGGCCTGGCGCCGCAAGACCATGATCCGCTGGCCGCGCACCCTGCCCCGCGCCTGGTAGGCAGCGGGCTCAGGCACGCATCCACTCCGTCACGACCACCTCCCGGCCGGTCCGCAGCCGCAGCGCGAACGGGCCCGTGGGCGGGGCGCCGCCGGTGAACCGGCCCAGTTCGTCCGCCGTCAGCCGCGCGTGGGCCAGCGGGCCGCTCAGCACCTCGATCCGGGCCGGCCCCGGCGGCAGCACCTGCCCGATCAGGCCGTCCGCGGTCACCTCGACGTCGACGGTCACCTCGTCCGCGCGGAAGGTCAGCATCCGCGGCGGGTCCGTCTCTCCTCTGACCGGGATGGCGTCGACCAGCGAGTCGAAGGTCAGCTCGGCGACGCGCGCGTCCAGGTCGTGCAGGGCGAAGGCGTCGACGGCGATCCGCCGCAGCTCGGCCGGGACCGGGTCCAGGATCGCGGCGGCCTGCCGCAGCTCCTCCTCCAGCAGACCGGCGCCCAGTTCGTCGTCCGTCAGCCCCCCGTCAGGCCGTTCGTCCCCGAAGTCGTCGTGCATGTCGCTCATATCGTCCCCCGTGCCTCTAGCCGGGCCCGCAGCCTGCGCAGACAGCGCTGGCGCATCGGCCCGATGCTGCCCACCGCGATATCCAGCGCGGCGGACACCTCCTGGTAACTGGGCGGCGGCGAGGAGATCAGCACCCGCAGCAACTGGCGGCACCGCTCGCCCAGTTCCTCGAACTCCTGCCACAGCCGCCGCACGCGCTCGGTCTGCGCCGCGGCCTCCTCGGAGTCGAGCACCGACTCCTCCGGCGTACGGTCCTCGCTCGGCCGGTCGAGCAGCTGCGCGTCGTCGGTCGGCGTCCACCGCTTCGACGCCCTGATCACCTTCAGGCACTCGTGCCGTGCCGTGCTCGCCAGCCAGGAGCCGGTCTTCTCCGGTTCACGGATCCGCCCCAGG
Organism: Streptomyces sp. NPDC017890; assembly: GCF_044328675.1. Classification (NCBI taxonomy): domain Bacteria; kingdom Bacillati; phylum Actinomycetota; class Actinomycetes; order Kitasatosporales; family Streptomycetaceae; genus Streptomyces; species Streptomyces sp. NPDC017890. The sequence goes on along the minus strand of NZ_JBIRHU010000007.1, from coordinate 277,656 downwards.
TGCTGGGCGAACCGGAACCAGGCGGTCTGGTACACCTCGTGCGCGTCGGCGTCGGACAGCCCGTGGGCCCGCACGACGGACCACACCAGCGGGCCCAGCCCGTCCACCAGTGCCTTCCAGGCCGCCGCGTCCCCGTCGGCCGCCAACTGGACGAGCACCCCGACATCTGCACGGTCCACGGTCCCACCCCTCGTGTACGACACGCCATCGTACGCCGTGGAGTGGGTGGTTCCGCCCGCCATCGGGCCGCTCACGCCCCGTCGGCCGGCGGGTCGGTGGACACGGGGCGCCAGGTGGGCGGCAGCAGCGCCGGTACGTGCGCCCCGCGCACCTCCGCGTACTCGGTGTTGGCCGCCAGCAGCTGCTTGCGGGCCGCGCGCGGGTCCCTCTCCTTGTGCGCCGTCATGTGGGAGGCGACCAGGCCCGCGACCACGGGGGTGGCGAAGGAGGTGCCGCTCCACTGCGCGTGCCCCTCGAACATCACCTGGTCCGGCTTGGCGGGGGTCTCCCCCGGCTCGCTGAGCACCCCGTTGTGCCGGGGGTACTGGCAGGTGCAGGCGTAGCCGAATCCGTACCGGCAGGCGTCGTAGGTGGAGTGCTGGTAGACGTACGGCACGGGTGCCCGGAAGCCGGTGAGGGCGCTCGTGAGGCGCTCGCCGGGGGCGTAGACCTTGACCCAGCCGCCGTGGTTGCTGAAACAGGCGCCGAACTCGCCGTCGGCCCGCAGCGCGCCGACCGACAGCACGGAGTCCTCCCAGCCGGGGAGGTCGGCGTAGGCGGCGGGCCAGAAGGGCGTGGCGCTGGCGTTGTTGCCGGCGGCGGCGACCAGCAGGGTGCGCTGTCCGCGCAGTTCCTCCATGAAGGCCTGGACGCCGAGCAGGCCGTCGGTGCGTCCGTTGGAGGTGCCGGCGGAGAGGCTGAGGACCTCGGGCCAGCCGTCCCGGTCGACGGCCTCGAAGAGCTTCTCGCCCAGCTCGGACTCCAGGATGGCGCCGGCGTCGTTGAGGGTGCCGAGGACGGTCACCTCGGTGTTGGGGGCGACGGCGGCGACGAGTCCGGCGATGAAGGTGCCGTGGCCGACGTACTGCTGGAGGATGCCGTCGTCGTCGCACTCCTGGATCTGGGCGTCGCCGTCGGTGTGGGCCAGCAGGGGGGAGGACCGGTAGTCGTGCATGAGGCCGGTGTCGATGACGAGGACGCCGACGGCGGTGCCGGCGTCGTACGGCGTCTCGGCGGCGGCCGGGTTCGGCGGCTCGCTGATCGGTACGGGGACGGGTTCGTCGCCGGGGCAGGCGTTGACGGCGATGGAGACGACGTGGTTGCGGCTGATCAGGCGGCGGCCGGCGCGTCCCTCCATCGTCCTGAGGGAACGCATGGCATGGGCGACGGTGGGGTCGCCGCCGCGGTCGCCCTCGCCGGGGTCGGCGACCCGGATGCGGGTGATGCCGGTGCGGTTGGTCTCGGGGCCCGCCCGGCGTACGTGGTCCGGGGTCAGGCCGGCCATGGTGGTGAAGTGGTCGCGCACGGTGTCCTCGACGAGGCGGGCCTCCTCGCCGTCGCGGGCGAGGACGACGCCCTTCTCGTAGAAGAACTCGGCGGAGTCGTCCGGTCCCATCGCCAGCGGGATGTCCGGCATCGAGCGCTGGATCTGGTCGAACTGCTCGCGGAATCTCTGTGGTGCCATGGCATTTCCTCCACTGGGACGGCGGTGGTGGCGGCGGTCGCGGCGACAGTCTCGTCAACGGTCTCGGCGACGGTCGTCAATCAGAGTCCGGGGGTGGCTGATTGATACAGACTCGAACCTGTGTGGCGTGGTTCCGGAGCACTACCATCCGTGGGGTGACAGCGGGAAACGACTCGGTTCTCCAACTGCTGCCGATGGTGTTCGCCGCCCCCAACGAAGCTCTGGCGCGGGCGGAGGAGCTGCTCGGGGCCGACCCCTCACCGCTGCACGCCTCGATCGCCCATCAGGTGATCGGCATCTGGCAGCGGGACTTCGGCGACACCCGGCGGGCCCTGGCCCATCTGCGGAGCGCCCGCGATCTCGCGGCCCGCGCGGACTCGGCCGACCGGGAGGCGGACGTACTGGCCACCCTCGGGGTGGCTCTGGTGCACTCCGGCCGCACCCGGGAGGGCCTCGCGGCGTTCGAGCAGGGGGTGGCGCGCGGCACCGGGCACACTCGGGCGCGGGTGCTGTACCGGCGGGCGTACGTCTGGTGGGTGCTGGGCCGGCACAGCGAGGCGCTGGAGGACGTGCGCCGGGCGATCCAGGTGCTGCGGCAGGTGGACGACGTGATCTGGACGGCGCGGGCGCTGACCCTGCGGGCCACCGTCCATCTGGCGCTGGGCGCGGTGGAGCGGGCGGACGCCGACTTCGCCGCGGCGGAGGCGTTGTGGGACACCACCGGCCAGGAGCACGACAAGGCCGACGCGGTGGAGAGCCGGGGGCTCGCGGCGTTCCGCTCCGGTGACGTGCCGGCGGCGCTGCGGCTGCTGGACGAGGCCGAGGAGCGGTACGCCAAGCTGGGCACGCCGACGTTCATGCTCACCATCCGGCGCTGCGAGGTGCTGATGGCGGCGGGGCTGGCCCCGGAGGCGCTGACCGAGGCGGACGGGGCGATCGCCGCGCTGGACGGGATCGGCGGGCAGTCCACCCGCAAGGCGGAGCTGCTGCTGGTCGCGGCGCGGGCAGCGCGGCTGGCGGGCGATCCGCAGACCGCGCTGGCGCGCGCGGCCGTCGCCGTACGGCTGTTCGCCGGGCAGCGGCGCACCTGGTACGAGACACACGCCCGGCTGGTGCTGATCGAGGCGCGGGTCGCCACGGGGCGCGGATCGGGCCGCCTGGTCGCCGACGCCGCGGCGGTGGCGGAGCGGCTGGCCGCCTTCGGGGCGCCTGCCGCTCCGGAGGCGTCGCTGCTCGCGGGCCGGATCGCACTGGGTCTCGGCTGGACGGCGGACGCGGAACGGCATCTGGCGGTCGCCGCGCGCAGCCGGCACAGCGGGCCTCCGCTCGCGCGGATGACGGGGTGGGCGGCGCAGGCACTGCGGGCGCGGGCAGCGGGGTCGGCACGGGGCGTGCTGGAGGCGTGCCGGCGGGGCCTGGACGTCCTCGACGACCACCGGATGACGCTGGGCGCCTCCGAGCTGCGGGCGCGGGCCACCGCACAGGGCGCGGAGCTGGCGGCGCTGGCGCAGCGGGCGAGCCTGGTCTCGGGCGGGCCGCGACGGCTGCTGGTGTGGAGCGAACGCTGGCGGGCGACGGTGCTGTCCGCGCCGCCCACCCGGCCGCCGGCCGACCCCGCGCTGCTGAGCGGCATGACGGCGTTCCGTGAGATCGCCGCCCGCGCGGAGGAGGCCCGGACGGACGGCGGCCGGCCCGTCCCCGCCCTGGAGCGCGAACAGCGGCGCCTGGAGCGCGAGATCCGCTCCCGCACCCTGCACATGCGGGGCGAGGCGCCCGGCGACGGTGACCGCTTCGACGTCGGACGGCTGCTGGAGCGGTTGGGTGACGAGGTGCGGCTGGTGGAGCTGGCCGTGCTCGACGGGCGCGTGCACGTACTGCTGTGCGGGCGGGGCCGGGTGCGGCGGTTCGAGGCGGGGCTGCTGGCCGAGGCCGAGCGGGAGGCCGAGCACGTGCAGGCCGGGTTGCGCCGGCTGGCCCACCCGGGGGCGGAGGCACGGCTGCCGTTGGTGGAGGCGGCGGGGGCGCGCCTCCAGGAGCTCCTGCTCGGGCCCGCCGCGGCGCACCTGGGCTCCGGCCCGGTCGTCGTGGTCCCGCCGGGCCGGCTGCACCGGGTGCCGTGGGCGCTGCTGCCCGCCCTGCGCGAACGGGTCCTGAGCGTCTCGCCGTCGGCGAGCAGCTGGCTCCGGGCGAAGGAGACCGTACCGCCGCCCGGCGGGCGCCAGGTCCTGGTACGCGGCCCGGGGCTGGCGAGCGGCGGCGCCGAGGTGCCGGAACTCGCCGACCGGTACGGGGCGGCGCCGCGGACGCCGGGGAGCCAGGAGGCGTGGGTGTCGTCACCCGGGGGCGGGCGCGGGAAACCGGCCGGGGCGGACGGCGGACCCGCGCGGGCACCCCGGCCGACCGGCCGGCCAGGCGCGCCGGACGTGCCGGTGGGACACGGGACACACGCGTCGCCGGTCACCGGCCGCTCCGGCGTACGGACCGGGGCGGGGGACGGCGCGACGCACGCACCGCGGACCGCCGCGGTCGTTCCGTGCGACGACCCGGACTCACCGGGCGCCCCGGACGGCGCGGCACGAGCGCCCTGGCCCGCCGGCCGGGACGCTGGTGCCGTCCACTCGGAAACCGGCGGCGCGCGGGGGACGTACGAGCAGGACGATCCCTCGTACGGGCCCGGGGCCGAGCCGCCGTCCGGTGGCCGGCGTGCGGGGCCCACCGTGCTGGAGGGGGACGCCGTGCGGGTGCCGCGGGTGTTGCGGGAATTGGACGGAGCGGCACTGGCGCACATCGCCGCGCACGGTACCTTCCGTGCGGACAGCCCCTTGTTCTCCTCGCTGCGGATGGCGGACGGGCCGCTCATCGTGCACGACTTCGAACGCCTGGACCGCAGCCCGTACCGGATCATCCTCTCCTGCTGCGACACCGCCCGGTTCGCGTCGGTCGGCGCTGACGAGCTGCTCGGGCTGGTCACCGCACTGCTGCCGCTGGGCACGGCCGGGGTGGTGGCGTGCAGCGCGCCGGTCAACGACGCCGCCGTGGTCCCGCTGATGCTCGCGCTGCACAAGGGCCTGGACGCGGGGCTGTCCCTGGCGGAGGCGCTGCGCGACGCGCGGGCCTCGCTGCCGGGCGACGCGGTGCACCAGGCGACGGGGTGGGCGTTCTCCGCGTTCGGGGCGGCCTGAGGGCACGTCCGCCGCGCCGTCAGGCGGGCTGCGGCTCGGGCAGCTCCATCAGGCAGGGCAGAGCGCCCCGGTCGCCGGCGCCGAGGCGGGTGTAGGCGCCGTAGAGGTGGTTGCCGACGGTGCGGACGGAGAGGGTGAGTCTCTCCGCGATCTGCCGGTTGCTCAGGCCGGCGGCGGCCAGGGTGACGATCTGCCGCTGGCGGGCGGTGAGCTCGCCGAACACCAGACCGGACAGGGCGGGGGTGCGGGCGCCCTGGCAGCGCCGGGCGAGGGCGACGGCCCGGGTGCGGGCGGTGCGGGCGGCGCCCGGGTCGCGGTGGGCGCGTACGGCCTGGGCGTGCGCCTCGGCCGCGAACAGCAGGAACCCCCGCCGCTCCAGTTCCTCGGCCACCCGGTCCAGTGCCGGTCCGTCGCCCCCCTCCAGGGCGTCGGCGTGCCCGGCGAAGACGCCGGTCAGCCGGCCGGCCGCGCACTCGGGGGCACCGAGGCGCACGGCGTCGTAAGGGTCCCCGAGCCGAGCGACCGCCCGGAGCGCCCCGTCGATGTCGCCGCGTGCGGCGGCGGCCCAGGCCGCGGCCGCCCCGTGGCTCTCCGCCGTCGCGTCGCCCGACTGGGCTGCGGCCAGGGCGAGTTCCTCGAGGCAGGGCATGTCGTCGGGGCTGGTGCGCAGGCCTTCGCGGGCCCAGGCCGCGGCCTCCGACAGTCGGCCGCGCAGGCGCGCGAACCGGGCACGCAGCGCCGCGTACCGGGCCGGCAGCGGCGCTCCCTCGGCCACCAGCCACTCCCCCACGGGCGTCTCCAGCGCCCGTACGTCGGCCTGCTCGACGCGCAACGTCAGCGCGTCGCTCTCCCCCGCCAGGGCGGGGCCGCACTGGTCCGGGGTGCGGGCCAGCCGCCGGGCCCGCAGCCGGCCCGCGGCGGCGCGCAGCACCGGGCCGTGCAGGGGGTGGGCGAGACGGGTGGCGCCGTGGTCGTCGACGGCGACCAGGCCCTCGGCCTCCAGGCGTTCCAGGGTCCCTACGTCGAAGGCGTCCACGTCGAGGGGAAGGGGCTCGGCGAAGGCGAGGCGTTCGAGCGTCTCGCGCTCCTCGACGCGGGGGCGGTCGAGAACGTGGGCGGTGCGCTCCCGCACGGTCGCGGTGACGGGCACCGGCCCGCGCCACGCCCACTGGTGCGTGTCCGGCACCGGTGAGAGCAGCCGCTGCTCGCCGACGGCGGTCACCAGCTCGCGCAGCAGCCGCAGGTCCCCCCGGGCCAGGCGGTGCAGCCGGTCGACGGTGAGCGGCTCCAGGGCGGTGGCCGTGCCGGCCGCGAGCAGTTCGGCGGTCTCCTCGCGGGGCAGCGGCTCCAGGACGAGGCGCGGCAGCAACTCCCCGGACCACAGCCGGGACACCGCGCCCGGCACGGGTACGCCCTCCGTGGCGGCGACCAGCAGCCGGGTGCGTCCGTGCACGGCGAGCTGGTGCACGAGGGCGGCGGAGGCGTCGTCGAGCAGGTGCGCGTCGTCGATCAGCAGCAGCCGCACACCGGACAGCAGGTGTACCGCGCGGTGCAGGGTGACGCTCTCGGGGAGCAGGTGGGCGAAGGCCGCGAAGGGGATCGTCCGGGTCTCGGGTGTCCCGGCCGCCCTGGCGCAGTCGGTGCCGCGGACGGCCTCCGTCACGAGCCTGGTCTTGCCACAGCCCGCCGGGCCCGTCACCACGATGCCGTTCCGTCCGGCTGTCACCGACCGGCGCACCGCCTCCAGTTCGTCCGCACGCCCGGTGAACGGCCAGGGAGTCCGAAGTGTCTTCGCGTCCCGCAGAGAAGTCGTCACGGCAACATGAGTCGGCATACTCATCCCTGATACAGGGCGACTTGAGTAGCCCCCGACTCAGGCGCCGGGACCGGGCCGGACGGCAGTCTGGGGCCATGACCGCACGCTACTGCTCGCTCGCGCAGCAGCCTGACCCCGCGTTCACGCCGGGGCTGGCCGCCGAGCGCCTCGCCGCGCTCGTCGGCGGGCAGCGGATGTGGGTCAACGGCACCGTCCTGCACTACTGCTTCCTCGGCGGCGACACCGACACCTCGGTCGTTCCCATGCCGGGCACCGGCCGACCGCGGCGGGTGTCGTGGGTGGGGACCGACGAGCAGCGGGACGTGGTGCGCGACTGCTTCGGGGAGTGGCAGGACCTCGGCATCGGACTCGTCCTCACCGAGGTCGGCGACCGCTCGGAGGCCGAGCTGCGCATCGGCTTCCAGCCCGGCGACGGGTCCTGGTCGACGGTGGGCAAGGACGCGCTCCGCGTCGGTCTGAACGACCGTACGATGAACTTCGGCTGGGACCTGACCGCCCCCGGGGAGCGCGCGACGGCCCTGCACCAGATCGGGCACGCGCTCGGCATGCTGCACGAGCACCAGAGCCCGTTCGCCGGCATCCTCTGGGACGACGAGGCCGTCTACGCCGAACTGGCGGGCCCGCCGAACCACTGGAGCCGGGAGCGGACCTTCCACAACATCCTGCGCAAACTCGATACCGACGAGGTCAACGGCCCGGTCTGGGACCCGCAGTCAATCATGGAGTATCCCTTCCCGTCGGGGCTGATACTGGAGCCCGAGCACTACCGCTCCGGCCTGCATCCGCCCGGCACCCTCTCCGCCGCCGACAAGGAGTTCGCCCTGCGCTGGTACCCGCCCGCCACCCGGCCGGGGCCGCTGGTGCCGTTCCGGTCGGTGCCGCTCGGGCTCGGGCCGGGCGAGCAGGCCGACTTCCGCGTGGATCCGCCGGAGACCCGGGAGTACACCGTGGGCACCTTCGGTGACAGCGACGCCGTCGTCGTGATCTTCGAGGAGCGGGACGGCGTACCCCGCTACCTCGCCGGTCTGGACGACGGGGGAACGTCACGCAACGCCACGCTCAAGGCCCGTTTCGTCAGGGGCCGCCGCTATGTCGTCCGGGTGCGTCTGTACTCCTCGTGGGGGGCGGGCGAGACGGCGGTCATGTGCTGGTGACCGCCCGCTGAACGCACCGGGCCACGATCGGCCACAGTCCGGCGCCGGGGGATCCGGCCGGAGACGCCACCTTTGGGGGAGGGTGACGTCTCCGGCCACGCGGCGCCCGCCGCACGGGGGTCGGCGGGCGCCGACCGGCGTACGCGCGTAAGGCGGCTCCGTCCCACGGAGCCGCCTTACGCGTTGTCCGAGAAGCGGCCGGAGGTTCAGGCCGCGTCGGCGGGCGCGGGCCCCACGGCGGGCCGGACCGACGCGGCGGCCTCCCGCACTGGGGCCCCGTGTCTCCGAATTCGGCCACGAACCCCTGCGCCGCCGTCACTTGGCACACCGGACCGGCCTGGTTCGCCGACGCGCGAGTCCGGGTCCGCGCGCCGCACGCACCACCTGGCCCGACCGTCGTCACGCGCTGACACCGGTCAACGGCCCCGGTCCCCGGCTTGCCCCCGGAAATGACCGAAGGCCGGCCTCGGATGTCTCCGAAACCGGCCCTGACCTACGACTCTCACGAGTCGGGACGACAGGATTTGAACCTGCGACCCCTTGACCCCCAGTCAAGTGCGCTACCAAGCTGCGCCACGTCCCGTCGCGCGTCCCACGTTTGTGTGATCGCGCAGGTCAACCTTACCTCATCTGCGGAGTGGGTCGGAGCCACCGGCCGTCCCCTCCCGCAACGCCGGCGACGTACCCGAGTCGTCCGACACGGGCGCGTACGGCGTGTTCCCGCACCCTGCCGCCCCCCGCGTGAGTTTCCGGCGCACGGTCGGCACCTTCCGCTGCGGGCAGCCCCTTCACGGTGGCGAGGGTCTCGTGAACGGCAGCCGTGAATTCCTCCGTGCTGCCCGACGGTGGAAGGAGGAGACGATGGGCGCGCCGACGAGCACGCGGGTGAGCAGCCCGAGGGCGAGTGACAGGCCAGAGCCCCTTGACGCCACCCAGCGGCCGTGGCACGGCCGCCGGCGGCGGGGTGCCGTCCTCGGCGTCGACGGCCGTCCTGTCCGGACATCCTCGCCCGCTCGGCCGGCCGGGGCCGGGTACCTTCCTCGACGCCGGCGGTCACTGCCGCGAACCGTCCCGATGATCACATTACGAGACGGCGTTGCGTCGCGCCGCCCACCAGGCGTTTCCTCACACGGTGCGAACCGAACGACCTGATCACGTCAGCAACGACGCCACCGGTGACCGCTCCGCGCGGCGCGCCGTCACCGTCTTCCCGATCCTCGTCCTCGCGGCCGGCGCCCTCGGCCTGCTGCTCCCCGGGAGTTTCACCGGGTGGAGCGAGTCGGTGCCGTATCTGCTGGGTGTCGTGATGTTCTGCATGGGCATCACCATGACCCCGGAGGACTTCCGCGGGGTCGCCAAGCGGCCCTGGGCGGTGGCCCTCGGCCTGGGCGCGCACTACGTCATCATGCCGGGGCTCGGCTGGGCCGTCGCCCACCTGCTCGACCTTCCGCCGCAGCTCGCCGCCGGCGTGATCCTCGTCGGCTGCGCGCCCAGCGGCACGGCCTCCAACGTGGTGACGTACCTGGCGCGGGGTGACGTCGCCCTGTCGGTCTCCGTCGCGACCGTCTCGACGCTCGTCGCCCCGCTGGTCACCCCGCCGCTGACGCTGCTGCTGGCCGGCGAGTACCTCCCGGTGGACGCCGGGTCCATGGTCACCGACATCCTCAAGACGGTGCTGCTGCCGGTCCTCGCGGGCCTGGCCGTACGGCTGCTGGCCGGGCGGTACGTGGAGCGGGCGCTGCCGTCGCTGCCCTGGCTGTCCGCGCTGACGATCTCGGTGATCGTGGCGGTGGTCGTGGCGGGCAGTGCCGACGCGATCAAGTCGGCCGCGGGGCTGGTGTTCGTCGCGGTGGTCCTGCACAACGGCCTGGGGCTGGCGCTCGGTTACGGCGCGGGCAGGCTCGGCCGGCTCGGCGAACCGGCCAGCCGTGCCATGGCCTTCGAGGTCGGCATGCAGAACTCCGGCCTCGCGGCCTCCCTGGCCACCGCCCATTTCAGCCCGCTGGCGGCCCTGCCGGCCGCGGTGTTCTCCGTCTGGCACAACGTCTCCGGCGCGGTGACCGCCGCGTGGCTCTCCCGCCGGGGACGGTGACCCGGGCCGTCGCGGCCGGCTGAGCGGGGCGCTCCGGCACGGACCCGTCCGGTGCGCGTCGACCGCCGGCCGGGCCGCCCGGCCCGCGCTTTTCGGCCACCGGCCGGGATCCCGGCCGTGCGCTCCTCGGTCGGGGGCGGCCGCCCGAGGCGCTCTTCGCGCACGGCGCGTCAGTGGTTCAGTCGCCCGCGAACTCCCGCGCCAGCCGCTCCCCCGTCTCCTCGGCGGCGTCCTTGTCCTCGATGGGCTCCACCTCGCTGTCCTTGAAGACGATGTACGTCACGCCGGACGCGGCACCGCCTCCGTGCGGGTCGGCCGGGATGCCGAGCGACTGCGCGGCGGCATAGGAGGCCTCACCGATGAGGTCGCGCGGGCCGATGTCGCCGACGACCGCGTACCGCACCCGGTCCCCGTGGACGACGGCCGCGACCGATCCGCCCTGGACGTCGTGCTCGCGGTGGTCCCAGATGTCACTGGGCTGGGGCACGACCACGTAGGGCAGGCTTTCGGCGTCCAGCGGGCGGCCGTCCGACTGGGCGTAGGCGGTGGCGGGGGTGAAGTACGGGTCGGTGCTGCTGTTGCAGAGGTCGCCGGGCCGGCCGTCGCAGTCGACGTCCAGGTCGGCCTTCCAGTACACGGCGTCTTCCGTACCGCAGACCGGGATGTCCGCCGGCGCTCCGGCGTCGGTGCGGTAGCGCCCGTTCGATACGGGATCACAGTCCCGCACCTTGTCCAGCAGGTCTTCGGCGCGGACGGGGCCCTCGCGCCCGCTGTCCTCCCCCCGGGCGCCGGCCTCGGAGCCGGGCCCGGTCCGGGTCGGCGGTACGGGCCCGGGCCGGGACCGCGGAACCGGTCCGATCCGGTGACCGGACCTGCCCGCCCGGACCGGGTCGGCCTGGGGCTGAGGACCGGACCGGAGCTGGATCTGGGGACCGGGGCGGGGCTGGGGCGAAGCGCCGGGGAAGGTCGTGGGGGCGAGCAGGGCGGCGCTGGCCGCGACCAGTGTCAGCGACTGGACACGCACGTTGTGGCCTCTCCTGGGGGACATGGACGGTCACTCGGCGCTATCTGTCCCCGAATCGCTCACGCGGCCACCTTCTGTGGGCCAGACGGCGCGCGCCCGGATGGCGTCCGGCGTGGTGCGGGCGGTGGGTGTCCGCTCACACGTCCGGCGTGGTGCGGGCGGTGGGTGTCCGCTCACACGTCCGGCGTGGTGCGGGCGGTGGGTGTCCGCTCACGTGACCGGGGCGGTGCGGGCGGTGCGCATCCGCTCACACGACCGGGGCGCCGGATCCGGCCCGCCCGGCCGCCCGCACCGGCGCGGCCTCAGCGACGACAGCGGTCCGCACCATGGGCCCGAAGTCCCCGACGCCCGCGGGGATTCGGCCGCGCGGGGAGCCGGCGTACGTAAGGCTCCCGGGTGGCTGCCAACGACCGCCCTCTTGATGTGATCGCGCCACGGCACCATATTGGTCCGGACCATTGCCGCCCCATCCGAGCCGCCCCGGAGGCAGCGCCGTGCGACACGTTCCCGCCCCCGCCGTTCCCGCCCCCGCCTCCGTCCTGCGCCGCTGCGCCCTGTTCTGCGGAGCGCTTGTCCTGGTCACGTCCTGCGGCTGGGGCACGGGCGACGACAGCGACGACACGGGTGGGATGCCCGGCGCGCCGACGGGCGTGAGCGCCCAGGCGGGCAGCGCCACGACCGTGCACGTGATGTGGAACGCGGTCGACGGGGTCGAGACGTACGAGATCTATCGCGGCGGCACGTTGGTGAAGAAGGTGCCGGCGTCCGACCGCATGGTGGACGTCACCCGGCTGCGCCCCTCGACGGGCTACGCCTTCACCGTGCGGGCACGCGACGCGGCCGGGCGGCTCGGCCCCCGCAGCCGGGAGGTGCGGGCGACGACCCCCACGGCGGTCGCCGACGACGCGGCCCCGACGCGCCCGCGCAGTGCCCACGGACGCGCGGCCGGCAGCCGGGCGGCGCAGCTCACCTGGTCCGCCGCGACCGACGACCGCGGTGTGGTGTCGTACGACATCCTCCAGGGAGACACCAAGGTGCACAGCGTCGGCGGCGCGCAGACGGCGGCCGTCGTCACGGGGCTGCGCGCGGGCACCCGCTACTCGTTCACGATCCGGGCGCGGGACGCCGCCGACAACGTCTCCCCCGCGAGCGCCACCGTCCGGCTCACCACCCCGGGCACCGACGACGGCCGCGCCACCGCGCCCACCGCCCTGCGCACCGCCTCCCACCACGCGGACGGGGCGTACTACATCGACCTCTCCTGGGTCCCGCCGCGCACGGACGGTGCAATCACCGAGTACCAGATCCACCTGGACGGCCGACCTGCGACCTCCCTCGTCTACGGCGGCGACGCGCCGCGCGAGAGGGCCGAGTACAGCTTCTACGCGGGGAGCCGGGCCGGCGTCACGCACCGGGTGCGCGTCCGGGCCCGGCTGTCCGACGGCACCTGGGGCGGCTTCTCCGACGAGCGGAAGGTCACCACGGGCGGCGACGGGTGACGCCCGGGCAGCGGTGCGCCGGGCGGGCCGGTGTGTCACCTGGGCGGTCGCGCTCGGCATGCGGGCACGGCCGCCGCCCTGTTGGCTGCCCGTGAGGCAGCGCGGGCGTTCCCGATCTCGGCGGCGCAAGGGATGTACCGCCGACCGTGCTGCCGGAGGGCAGTCCACATGCGCATCTCATCGCCACTTCTCCGCTCCGGCCTGACCGTGGCAGCGGCTGCCGTGCTGCCCGTCGCCCTGGCTTCCGGGCCGGCTTCCGCGGGCCCGGGCATCTCCGTGAGCACCACCGGGACCAACGTGTCGGTCACGACCACCGCCTGCGCTCAGCTGGGCGGCAGCTGGGGCACCGCCTCGCTGATCACCGGCAGCCAGGGGGACTTCGCCGAGGGGCGCCAAGTGGCGCTCTCCGGAACGAGCTCAGGACAGACCGCCGGCTGGTCCGGCATCAGCCCGGGTACGTACACGGTCGTCGTCATGTGCTCCAACAACAGCACCGCCGGCACCCAGGCCGTCATCGTCTCCGCGGCGCCCTCCCCCTCGCCCAGCCGCTCCCCCTCCCCCTCTCCCTCCGCGTCACCGCGCGGCGTCATGGGCGGTCTCGGCGGAGCCGTCGAGGACTACGGCACGCCCACCCTCGTGGCGGGCGGCGCGCTGGCCGGCACGGGCGTCATCGCCGCGGCGTGGTTCCTGCGCCGCCGCCGGAAGCCGTACCGGTTCTGAACCGGCGCGCTCCCGGGCGCCGTCAGGCCGGCTCGTCCCCCGGCAGTTCGGCGAACTCCGCCAGGGCGTGCCTGAGCCACTGGGTCCAGAAGGTCTCCAGGTCGATGCCGGCGCGCAGCACCAGGTGCCGCAGCCGGTCCTCGGCACTGTCCTTCCCGGGCGGGAAATCCCGCTTCTCGATCTCCTCGTACTCGGTCAACTGGCGTTCGTGCAACTCCAGATGGCGGCGCAGGTCCGCCTCGATGCCGGTGGTGCCGACCACCGCGGCGGCCCGCAGCCGCAGCAGCATCGTGTCCCGCAGGGGCTTGGGGTCCTGGGCCGCGGCGGCCCAGCGGGCCAGTTCGGCGCGGCCCGCGGGCAGGACCTCGTAGGACTTCTTCTGCCCGCGGGCCGGCTGCTGTCCGGAAAGTGCGCGGATCAGGCCGTCCGTCTCCAGTTTTCCCAGCTCACGATAGATCTGCTGGTGCGTCGCCGACCAGAAGTAGCCGATCGACCTGTCGAAGCGGCGGGTCAGCTCCAGCCCCGACGACGGCTTTTCGACCAGGGCGGTGAGGATCGCGTGCGGGAGTGACATGCGCTCATCCTAGGGACGGTCCCGCGCCTTCCGGCGCCCCGCGCCTTGCGGCCCACGCGCCCGCTACAGCGCCGCCGCCAGCTCGGTGCCCTGCTTGATGGCGCGCTTGGCGTCCAGCTCGGCGGCCACGTCGGCGCCGCCGATGAGGTGCGCGCTGCGCCCGGCGGCGACCAGGTCGTCGTACAGGCCGCGGCTGGGTTCCTGGCCCGTGCACAGGACGACCGTGTCCACCTCCAGGACCGTGGACTCGTCGCCGACGGTGACGTGGAGACCGGCGTCGTCGATCCGGTCGTAGCTCACGCCGGGGACCATGGTGACGCCGCGGTGCTTCAGCTCGGTGCGGTGGATCCAGCCGGTGGTCTTGCCGAGGCCGGCGCCGACCTTCGACGTCTTGCGCTGGAGCAGGTGCACGGTGCGCGGCGGTGCGGGGCGCTCGGGCGCGGCGAGGCCGCCGGCGGCGCGGTAGTCCGTGTCGACGCCCCAGAGGCGGAAGTACGCCTCTGGGTTCTCGTGCGCCTTGTCGCCGCCGTCGGTGAGGTACTCGGCGACGTCGAAGCCGATGCCGCCCGCGCCGAGGATCGCGACGCGGTCGCCCACGGGGGCGCCGTCGCGGAGCACGTCGAGGTAGCCGACGACGCTCGGGTGGTCGACGCCGGGGATGTCCGGGGTGCGCGGGGTGACGCCGGTGGCGACGACGACCTCGTCGTGGCCGGCGAGGTCGTCGGCTCCGACCCGGGTGTTCAGGCGTACGTCGACGCCGTGCGCGGCCAATTGGGTACGGAAGTAGCGCAGCGTCTCGTCGAACTCCTGCTTGCCGGGGACCTTGCGGGCGACGTTGAGCTGGCCGCCGACCTCGCTCGCGGCGTCGTACAGGGTGACCTCGTGGCCGCGTTCGGCCGCGCTGACCGCGCAGGCCAGCCCGGCGGGTCCGGCGCCGACGACCGCGACGCGCTTGCGCCGCCGGGTCGGGGTGAGGACCAGCTCGGTCTCGTGGCAGGCGCGCGGGTTGACCAGGCAGGAGGTGATCTTGCCGCTGAAGGTGTGGTCGAGGCAGGCCTGGTTGCAGCCGATGCAGGTGTTGATCGCCTCGGGGCGGCCGGCCGCGGCCTTGGCGACGAATTCGGGGTCGGCGAGCATCGGCCGGGCCATGGACACCATGTCGGCCGTGCCCTCCGCGAGCAACCGCTCGGCCGTGTCCGGAGTGTTGATGCGGTTGGTGGTGACGAGCGGGACCTTCACCTCGCCCATCAGTCGCTTGGTCACCCAGGTGTAGGCGCCGCGCGGCACGGAGGTGGCGATGGTGGGGATGCGGGCCTCGTGCCAGCCGATGCCGGTGTTGATGATGGTGGCTCCGGCGGCCTCGACGGCCTTGGCGAGGGTGATCACCTCGTCGAGCGTGGAGCCGCCGGGCACCAGGTCGAGCATGGACAGGCGGTAGACGACGATGAAGTCCTCGCCGACGGCCTCGCGCACCCGGCGGACGATCTCGACGGGCAGGCGCATGCGGTTCTCGTAGGAGCCGCCCCAGCGGTCGGTGCGGTGGTTGGTGCGCGCGGCGATGAACTCGTTGATGAGGTAGCCCTCGGAGCCCATGATCTCGACGCCGTCGTACCCGGCTTCCCGGGCGAGGCGGGCGGTGCGGACGTAGTCGTCGATGGTGCGCTCGACGTCGGCGTCGGTCAGCTCGCGGGGCACGTGGGGGCTGATCGGCGCCTGGAGGGGGCTCGGGGCGACCAGGTCGGCGTGGTAGGCGTAGCGGCCGAAGTGCAGGATCTGGAGGGCGATCCGGCCGCCCTCGCGGTGCACGGCGTCGGTGACGGTCCGGTGCTGTTCGGCCTCGGCCCCGGTGGTGAGCTTGGCGCCGCCCTCGTACGGTCGGCCCTCGTCGTTGGGGGCGATGCCGCCGGTGACGATGAGGCCCACGCCACCGCGGGCTCGGGCGGCGTAGAAGGCGGCCATGCGTTCGAAGCCGCGTTCGGCCTCTTCCAGGCCGACGTGCATGGAACCCATCAGAACCCGGTTGGGGAGCGTGGTGAAGCCCAGGTCGAGCGGGCTCAGCAGGTGGGGGTAGCGGCTCATCGGGCCCTCCGTGCGCGGTGTGGTGCCTCTGTTGTAGAGGACGGCCGCCTTCTTGTGCAACTAGTTGCACAAGAAGGCGGCGCACGCCACACCCCCGCACCGGCGGGCCCCGGTCAGTGGCTCTCCAGCCGTACGTGCAGTTCCCGCTCCTGGTCCCCGGAGGCCGTGCTCAGGTCGTGCACGGTGAACAGGGAGTCCAGGGTGGTGCGGAACCGCTCGATCGCCCAGTAGCCGCCCTGCACGTCGGCCTCCACGGACGCCGCGAGCCGGGCGGGGTCGCACTCCCCCCGGGCCTCGGCCACGTCGAAGGTGCCGAGCCACACGGTGGGGCGTACATCGTCGTAGTCCCGGGGAACCTCGTCCGACCGCCGGTCGGACGAGAAACACGTGCACAAGGCGTCGAACACGGTCCGGGCGTCCTCCTTGCTGCACCCGCTCAGCTCGACCGAGACGGACTCCGGATGCAGTCGCTCAGCGTCCATCGTGATCGCTCCTCTCGTGGCCCATACCACCAGAAAAGCACCACTCGTGGCGGAGCACTACCGGCACGGTCCGGCCGTGGCCGCGCCGGTGGCCGTGAGCGGGTCAGCCCCGGGTGAAGCGGTACGTCTTGCTGTCCGTCAGCACACAGAAGCCCGGCGACACGACGATCACGCGCAGGGTGCCGGTCCGGCGGTCGTAGTCGATGCCCTCCGCCTCGAAGCTGCCGGAACAGGAGCTGCGCAGCGGCAGCTGCCGCAGGACGGTGACGTGGCCGGTGACGTCCGCGGTGCCGTTCGGCGCCGCGGACAGGTCGATGCGCAGGAGCGGCTTGGTGATGCCGAAGAGGGTCCCTTCGGGATCGTCCGAGGAGCACAGCAGCGCGGTCGCGTCGAGGAAGTCGCAGCCCTGGACGTCACGCACCGCGTGGTCCAGGCGGACGGTGGCCGCCTGCGGGAGGTTCGCCGAGGGCGAGGTGCTCGCGTTGACGCCGGGTGTGGGGAAGACCAGCAGCCGGTTCATGGTGCCCCACTCGCCCGCCAGCATCCACTGGCCGTCCGGGGAGATCGCGGACCAGGAGTTGTTCAGCGCCTCGCCGGGGCTCAGCGTGTGCACGTACTCCGACCAGCGCCCGTCCGGCGCCTGCACGCGGAACATCTTCGTGTTCCCGTCGTCCCGCTGGTACGGCTCGACGTAGTGGCCGTCGTGGGAGGCGTCGGGATCGCCGACGTGGTTCCAGCCGCGACCGCTGAGACCCAGGGGGATGGTGCCGATGCCCGTGTACCGGTTGGGGCTGCCGGCCGGGACCTCGACCGAGGTCAGGCCCTGGCTCTCGGTCAGCGGGTCGGCGCGGTCGGAGCCCACCTCGGTCCAGGTGCCGGCGGTCGGCGCCGCCGAGGCGGCCGGAGGGGCGAGGCCGACGGCGAGGGCGAGGGCGGCGAGGCCGGTCAGGACGGCGTGACAACGTTGCCGGGCACGCAGGGGCATGGGCGGGCTCCCAGGTGGGGAACAGGTGGGGATACGCACTCGACGCACAGTCTGGCCCGACGGTTCAGGTCATGTACAGACCAACCTCGGCCGTGTTCCGTGCGGCGGTCACCGCCGTGCCGGGTGATGCTGGAAGAAGACGTCAGAGGCCTCCGAGAAGCGGCCCTGTACGCGGTGGAACGCGTGGAACGCAGTGGAACAAGGGAGCCGGCAGCAAAAGGGCGTGCCGCGTGGAACGGCGAAGGCGGGGCGTGGGATGAGTGCAGCCGGGTCTGCCGGGTCCGGGGGCGACGCGTCACCCCCGGACCCGGGCGACGCGTCGCCGCGCGGACCGGTGCGGCCCAGCGGGCTGCTCGACGTGCTGAACGTGGCCTCGGTCGTGCTGGACGCCGAAGGCCGGATCGTGCTGTGGAGCCCGCAGGCCGAGGAACTGTTCGGGTACCGCGCGCCGGAGGCGCTGGGGCGGTACGCCGCCCGCATCATGGTCCACGAACGGCATCTCGACCTGGTCGTCAGGCTGTTCGCCGACGTCATGAAGACCGGCCGGAGCTGGGCCGGGGCGTTCCCCATCCGCCGCAAGGACGGCAGCACCCGGCTGGTGGAGTTCCGCAACATGCGCCTCCTGGACGACCGCGGGGACGTCTACGCGCTGGGACTCGCGGCCGACCGGTCGACCGTGCGCCGGCTGGAACGCGACGTGGCGCTGTCCACGCGCGTGATCCGGCAGTCCCCGATCGGGCTGGCCGTCCTGGACACCGAGCTGCGGTACGTCTCGGTCAACCCGTCCCTGGAACGGATCAACGGCGTCCCCGCCGAGGACCACCTCGGCCGGACGGTCCGCGAGGTACTGCCGGACGTGGACGCCGACGCCCTGGAGGCGGCGGCGCGCCGGGTGCTGGAGACCGGGCGGCCGCTCCTCGACCGGTCCGCGACCGGACGTACCCCCGCCGACCCGGACGAGGACCACACCTGGTCGCTGTCGCTGTACCGGCTGGAGGACGCCGTCGGTGCCGTGCTGGGCGTCGCCGTCTCGGTCGTGGACGTGACCGCGCAGTACCGGGCGGGCGTCGAGGCCGAGGCCGCCCGGCGCCGGCTGGCCGCTGTGGCGGACGCCTCCGCACGGATCGGCACCACACTGGAGCTGGACCGTACCGCGCACGAGCTGGCCGACGTGGCCGTGCCCGACCTCGCCGACATCGCGGCGGTGGACCTCCTGGAGGCCGTGGTGAAGGGCCGGCGCAGCGCCCTGGGCCCCGCGGAGCCGGCGCTGCTCAGGGCGCTGGCCGTCCAGGCGCAGGACGCCCGCGGCGCGCTGCGGGCCGCCGATCCACCCGGCGAGGTCGCCCGGTACGGCCCGGACCGGCTGGTCACCGAGTGCGTGCGCACCGGCCGGCCGGTGATGATCGCGCGGGTGACGGAGGAGGACCTGCCGCGGATCGCCCGTTCACCGGAGGCGGCCGGGTTGCTGCGCCGGGCGGGTGTGCACTCCTATCTGGCCGTGCCGCTGATCGCGCGGGGCGAGGTGCTCGGCGCCCTGGACCTCAAACGGGTCGGCAACCCGCTGCCGTTCGACGAGGACGACCTGCTGCTGGCGCGGGAGCTGGCCGTCCGCGCGGCGGTGCAGATCGACAACGCACGCTGGTACCAGAACGCCCGCGGCGCCGCCCTCACCCTCCAGCGCAGCCTGCTGCCGAGCCATCCGCCGGTGACGGGCGGGCTGGAGGTCGCCTCCCGCTACCAGCCCGCCGAGGCGACCAGCGAGGTCGGCGGCGACTGGTTCGACGTGATCGAGCTGGAGGGGTGCAAGACCGCGCTCGTGGTGGGCGACGTGATGGGCAGCGGCATCGCGGCGGCGGCCTCCATGGGGCGGCTGCGCACCGCGACGAACACCCTGGCCGCCCTCGACCTCGATCCGGCGTTCCTGCTCGAACACCTCGACCGGACCACGGCCGGCCTGGACCAGGCCATCGCCACCTGCGTCTACGCCGTCCACGACCCGCACCGGCGGCAGTGCCGGATCGCCAACGCCGGGCACCTGCCGCCGGTCCGGCTGCGCGCCGGCCGCCCGCCGGAGCTGCTGGACCTGCCCACCGGGGTGCCGCTCGGGGTGGGCGGGGTCGCCTTCGCCACGACCACCGTCGACCTGGACCCGGGCGACCGGCTGGTGTTCTACACGGACGGTCTCGTCGAGACGCGCCGGCACCCGCTCGACGAGCGGCTGGACGCGCTCCTCGCCCTGCTGGAGGGCCCGGACCGCCCCCTGGAGGAGGTCTGCGACCTGCTCCTGCGCACCCTGCACGAGCCGGACAACTCCGACGACGTGGCCCTGCTGATCGCCCGGGCCACACCGCCGGAAAGGTCCTGACGGGGACCGCGCCGTCACTCCGCGACGCCGATCACCACATGGGCGTACAGCTCCTCACAGACCGCGAGGCGGGTCGTCAGACCGGCGCGGACGAAGGTGTCGACGGCCGCCGGTGCCTGCCGTTCGCTCGTCTCGACCAGGAGGCAGCCGCCGGGCGCGAGCCAGCGGGGCGCCTCGGCGGCGACCCTGCGCAGCACGTCGAGGCCGTCGGTGCCGCCGTCGAGGGCGACCAGCGGCTCGTGGTCACGGGCCTCGGCGGGCAGCAGGCCGACCTCGCCGGTGGGGACGTAGGGCACGTTGGCCGCGAGTATGTCCACCCGGCCGCGCACCGCGTCGGGCAGCGCGGCGAACAGGTCACCCGCGTACACCCTGCCACCGGCGGCCACGAGGTTGCCGCGGGCGCAGCGCACCGCGGCCGGGTCGACGTCGGCGGCGTGCACCTCGGGCCGGTCGAGCCCGGCGGCCAGGGCGGCGGCGACGGCGCCGGAGCCGCAGCACAGGTCCACGACGACGGCCGCGTCCGGCGCGTGGGCGAGGGCCTCGGTCACCAGGAACTCGGTACGGCGGCGGGGGACGAAGACACCTGGGGCGACGGCGATGCGCAGGCCGCGGAACTCGGCCCAGCCGAGGACGAGTTCGAGGGGCAGGCCGGCGACGCGGCGGTCCACCAGGGCGGTCAGCTCCTCGGCGGTGCGGGCCGCGGCGAGGAGCAACTCCGCCTCGTCCTCCGCGAAGACGCAGCCCGCGGCGCGGAGCGCCGCCACGACGGAGTCACGGGAGGGGAACGAGGCGGAGAAGGGGGCGGAAAAGGGAGACGCGGAGAACAGTGAAGGCATGGAAGCCGAGAGCCTTTCGAGAACCGAAGGGCGCTCTCACGGTCACCCGTTGGCGGGGGCCGCACTGCCGTGAGGTGAGAGCACCCGGGCCGACACAGCGGTAATGGGTCTCACCTCCCGGGCGTCAGGCGGCCGGGACTGTCCGCGGCCGACGGTCACACTACCCCAACGATCACACGCCGACGGCCTCCTCGGCCTCCTCCGCGGCCTCCCCCTCGGCCGCGGACGCTGCCTTCCGCTCGTCCGGCCGCGCGTGCTTCGGGACGGTGGCCGGCACGGGTGCCGCGGTGCCCCGTTCCCGGAGGGCGGCGAGGGCCGTCACCAGGAGGCCGAGCAGCAGCCAGGCGGCCAGCGTCCAGACGCTGCGGCCCAGTCCGTCGCCGTCGAAGTACAGCAGGCTGCGGGCGCCTTCGACGAAGCCGGCGCCGTTCCAGAAGGCGTGGAGGGTGCCGAAGAAGCCGTTCTGCAGCTCGGGCCGGAACAACCCGCCGGAGCTCGTGAAGTTGAGCATCACGAACAGCACCATCATGGCGAGCGTGGTCCAGCGCTTGAGGAAGGTGTGCAGGCCGACCCCGACGAACAGGATGCCCGCGGCGTAGAGCCAGGCCATGCCCCACACAGCGGCGAGATCGTGGTGGGCGAGGTGGAACACCGGCCCGGCGAGCAGGGCGCCGACACCGCTGACGACGACGGAGACGCCGAGGGTGAGCAGGGCCCGGACGCGCATCGGCAGAGCGGCACCGGCGGCGCCGAGGGCGGCCACGGAGGCGTAGGAGCCGATGCTGACCGCGATCAGCAGGAAGAACAGGCCCTGGCCGGTGGGGTCGTCTTCGGCCGGGGCGGCCACGTCGGTCACCTTCAGCGGGACGCCCCGCTGCTCGGCGAGGGGGGTGAAGACCTTCTCCGCGGCCATCGCGCCCATGTCGGAGGCGGCGGTGGCCACCACGACCTCGGGCGCCCGGCCGTCCGGCACGTAGGCGCCGGTGATGTCACGGGCCTTCAGCAGGTCGACGGCGTCGGCGCGGGTGGCGACGGTCGTTACGTCCAGATCGTCACCGGCCTTGTCCTTGACCGACTGGGCGAGCACCTTCACCTCGGGCCCGGAGCCGACGACGGCGACCGGCAGATGGTTCGGCTCGGGGGTGACGAAGGCCCCCATGTACGCGAGTCCCATGCCGACGCACATCAGCAGCGGGGTGATCAGGTGCGTGAGCACGTGGCGCAGGGCGGGCGACCTCATCGCTCACATCCTCCAATGAGTGGTTCAGCGGGCGTGGAAGGAAGGGCCAGACAGCCGGCCGACACCCGGCCGATAGTTGGCTTATACAACTCTCTCATCAAGTTGTACTATACAACTAGCTATGTGGAGGAGGACCCGTGACGGCAGCCGAGACGCCCGATGAGACGACTGTCACCCCCGGCGACCGCCCGGCGAACGCGGCCGTGGAGACCATTCAGCGGGAGATGACGGCCTTCGCCCGCCGCGCCCGCGCCTCGGCGGGCCGTATGCACCCTGAGCTTTCCCTGGTGTCGTACACGCTGCTCGGTCATCTGGAGGAGCGGGGCGGCTGCCGGGCCACCGACCTTGCCGCCCACTACGCCCTGGACAAGTCCACCGTCAGCCGCCAGGTTTCCGCCCTGGAGCGCACCGGCCTCGTCGAGCGGCGCGTCGCCCCCGACGACCACCGCGTCCAGGTGCTGCACCTCACGGAGGCCGGGCGGCACATCCTGGCCCAGGTCACCGAGAGCCGCCGGACGGCCTTCCGGGAGCGGCTCGCCGACTGGCCCGAGGAGGACCTGATCCGCTTCGCCGCGTATCTGGAGCGGTACAACGCGTGGCAGGAAGCCGCCCCCGACGAGGTCCGGGGCTGAGGACCGCGCCCGGGGCACGTACGGTTGACCGGGTACGCACTGATCACGCCGGCCGCGGGCTCTCCTCGCGGCGGCCCGAAAGGCCCCACCGCATGAACATCACCCGAGGCTTCACCGGGCGTCCGCGCGCCGACCGCCCGGGGCTGCCGCCCGGCCAGTACGACGCCGGCGACGACTGGCCCGTGCTGTCCGCCGAGGTCACGCCCGACCTGTCACCCGCCGACTGGACCTTCCGCGTGGGCGGGCTGGTGACCGAGCCCCGCTCCTGGGACTGGGCCGGGGCCCACCGCCTGCCGGCGTCGGCGTACGCGGGCGACATCCACTGCGTGACCGGCTGGTCGAAGTTCGGCGTGCGGTTCGGGGGCGTGTCCCTGGACGCCTTCCTGGACGCGGCGCGGCCACTGCCGTCCGCCACCCACGCCGTCGCCTACGCGCACACCGGCTACACCGCCAACCTGCCGCTCGCGGACCTGACCGGCGGGCGCGCCTGGATCGTGTGGGAGTACGACGGGCAGCCGCTCGCCGCCGAGCACGGAGGTCCGGCACGCCTGGTGGTGCCGCACCTCTACTTCTGGAAGAGCGTGAAGTGGATCGCCGGCCTGGAGCTCCTCGACCACGACGAGCCGGGCTTCTGGGAGCAGAACGGCTACCACGCGCGCGGCAACCCCTGGCAGGAGCAGCGGTACTCCGGTGACTGAGACAGCGACACAGACGGCAGGGCCCTTCACTCCCCCGACGCGGTTCGCCGTGCCCGGGCGCATCGAGGTGAACGGCCGGGTGGCCGGGACCTGGCAGACGGCCACACTCACCGAGATCCGCCGCGAGACGCCCCGGGCGTCCACCTTCCGGTTCGCGGTGCCCGGGTGGGCGGGCCACCTGCCCGGCCAGCACCTGATGCTGCGGCTGTCCGCCGAGGACGGGTACACGGCCCAGCGCCACTACTCACTGGCGTCCGCGCCGGACGACTCCGGGCACATCGAGCTGACCTTGGACCACGTCGCGGACGGGGAGGTGTCGGGGTGGTTCCACACGGTGGCCCGGCCCGGTGACCGGGTCGAGGTACGCGGCCCGCTGAGCGGCTTCTTCGCCTGGCCCGGCGACCGGCCCGCCCTGCTGCTGGGCGCCGGCTCCGGTGTCGTCCCGCTGATGTCCATGGTGCGGCACCACCGGGCGCGGGAACTGACGGTGCCGCTGCGCCTGCTGGTGTCGGCGCGCAGCCCCGAGGAGCTGATCTACGCCCGCGAGTTCGGCGCGGAGACGACGCCCGTGTTCACCCGCGGCGCGCCGGCCGGGACGCCCGTCGGCCGGATGACGGCCGCACACCTGGCACCGCTCCTGTCCGAGCCGCCCGCCGGCGGCTGGGAGGCCTACGTGTGCGGCTCCAACTCCTTCGCGGAGCACGCCTCGCGGCTGCTGGTGGCGGCCGGCCAGCCGGTGCACCTGATCCGTATCGAGCGCTTCGGCTGACCCGCGCCTCGAAGCGGGCCGGTGGAGAGCGCCCCCGGGGCGCGGCGGGGCCGTGTCGTCCCGCGGCCCGGCCGCGCCCGACCACGACGCGCCCGCAGTCGCGAGCACGCCACGCCCGGCCCGGGTTTCCCGGGGGCGTCGCCGGGCACCTGTCCGCGGCGCGGAACAGTCGTCCGGCGTCGTGGGGTGGGCGACATGGTGAGCGAGGGCCACCGCACGGGGTACCGGAACTGTGCGGGCACTCGCACGCGTGGCGCGACACGGAGACACGGCGGCCCCGCTCCCGTACGGCCGTCCGTCCGGCCCTCCGGTCGCGATGACCGCGAGGAGGTCGACATGCGAACCCGGGTGCGTGGCCGACGCCTGCGGCGCAATCCGCTGCGGCGCCGGTCGGACGTCGTCGAGGCGTGGACCGCGCCGGCCGTCGCCGTGCTGCTGTTCGTGGGGGCGCCGCTGCTCGGGGCCGCCGCCGCCTGGTGGGGCCACGGCCAGGCACAGGCGGTCGCGGCCGAGCAGCGGGCGGAGCGGCATCGCGTCCGCGCCGCGGTGACCGGCAGAACTCCCGACACCCTGCCGTCGGTGCAGGCGGGCGGGCAGCACTCGTACCGCGCGACGGTCCGCTGGAGCACGCCGGACGGCGGTGAGCGGAGCATCACGGCCCGTGTCCCGGCCGGTACCCGGCACGGTGACACGGTCGACGTGTGGCTGGACACGCGCGGCCGGAGCGTGCCGCCGCCGGCGGACGATTCGGCGGTCCGGCAGCGCAGCGTCGCCGTCGGCGCGTGCACCACGATCGGGGCGGCGCTCACGGTACTCCTCGCACACTGCGGCGTACGCAAGGTGGCGCTTCGGCGCCGGATGGCCGAGTGGGACCGCGACTGGGCCCTCACCGAGCCGCAGTGGACGCACCGCCGGGCCTGACGGCGGCGCCTGTGACCCGACCACCTGGTCCGGCCTTTTGACGGCCCTTCGCTTCCCCGTCCGCCCGTGAGCGAGAGGCCACTCCCTTGACCTGCGGTTCGACGGATCGAACGCCGGTGAGAACTATGTCGAGCGCCGACTGTTCCCGGTGGGGATCTGGCGAGACCTCCGACCATTCACGTACGGTGTGATCATCCGTACGGTCCGGCACTGTCCCTCCGCAAAGGCGGTTCTCGATGGCCCTGTTCGACCTTCCGCTCGACGAACTCCGCACGTACCGCAGCGCGTCGGCCGAGCCCGAGGACTTCGACGCGTTCTGGAGCAAGACTCTGGAGGAAGCCCGCGGGCACGCTCTGGACGCCCGCTTCGAAGCGGTCGACACGGGACTGTCCACGGTGCGGGTGCACGACGTGACGTTCGCCGGGTTCGGCGGCCACCCGGTGAAGGGCTGGCTGATTCTGCCGGCCGCGGCGGAGGAACCGTTGCCACTGGTCGTGGAGTTCGTCGGGTACGGCGGCGGGCGCGGACTGCCGCACGAGCACCTGCTGTGGGCGTCGACGGGCCGGGCGCACTTCGTGATGGACACCCGCGGCCAGGGCAGCGCCTGGGGCGGCGGTGGCGGGACCGCGGACCCCGTGGGCGGCACGCCCGCGTACCCGGGCTTCATGACCCGCGGCCTGGACGCTCCCGAGAACTACTACTACCGCCGCGTCTTCACCGACGCCGTGCGCGCGGTCGAGGCGGCCCGCTCGCACCCGCTGACCGACTCCTCGCGCACCGTCGCCCTCGGCGGGAGCCAGGGCGGCGGCATCGCGATCGCCGTCGGCGGCCTGGTGCCGGACCTGACCGCCGTCGCGCCGGACGTACCGTTCCTCTGCGACTTCCCGCGCGCGACCAAGCTCACCGACCGGCACCCCTACCGGGAGATCGGCCTGTACCTCAAGACGCACCGCGGCCGCACCGAGGACGCGCTGCGCACGCTGTCCTACTTCGACGGCGTGCACTTCGCGGCGCGCGGCCGGGCGCCCGCCCTGTTCTCGGCGGCCCTGGAGGACCAGACCTGTCCGCCGTCGACCGTGTTCGCGGCGTTCAACGCCTGGGCGCACGACGACAAGGCGATCGAGGTGTACGACTTCAACGACCACGAGGGCGGCGGGCCCTTCCAGCAGGCCGCCAAGGTGCGGTGGCTGGGCTCGTACATGTAGTCCCGGTCGCCGGACGGGCCGGCGGCGGACTTCCGCCCGGTCCGACCGGTCGGTACGTTCGGAGCGCCGGGCCGCACTGCCGCCGCCCGGCTCCCGGCGTACCACGGAGGGCCCATGTCCGAGCAGGAACCACAGGTCCACGGCCACTGCCACACCCGCTTCGCGGCGGTGCGCGCGGCGTTCGACGAGAACTTCCGGGACCGGGGTGAACTGGGCGCCGCGGTGGCCGTCACCGTCGGCGGCACGACGGTGGTGGACCTGTGGGGCGGGTGGGCCGACGCGGCCCGCACCCGGCCGTGGGAGCGGGACACGCTGGTCAACGTGTGGTCGACGTCCAAGGGCCCGACCGCCCTGTGCGCACACGTCCTGGCCGACCGCGGCCTGCTCGACCTCGACGCGCCGGTGGCCGCGTACTGGCCCGAGTTCGCCGCGGCGGGCAAGGAGAAGGTCCTCGTACGGCATCTGCTGTCGCACCGCGCCGGCCTGTCCGGGTTCCGGGAGCCGCACTCGGTGGCGCAGTTGTACGACTGGGACCTGACCACCCGGCGGCTGGCGGCCATGGAGCCCTGGTGGGAGCCGGGCACGCGGTCCGGCTATCACGCGATCACCTACGGCTTCCTGGTCGGGGAGGTCGTGCGACGGGTGTCGGGGCTGCTGCCGGGAGCGTTCCTGGAGCGGGAGGTGACCGGGCCGCTCGGGATCGACTTCACCATCGGACTGCCGGAGAAGGAGGCGGGACGGGCGGCCGAGCTGGTGCGTCCGCGGGTGGCCTCCGACAGCGCGCAGGCCGCGGTCTTCGCCCGGTTGGCACCCGAGGCACTGGCCGCGCTCGCCAACCCCCCGGTGGGCGCCACGGAGGCCAACACCGCCGCGTGGCGGGCCGCCGAGCTACCGGCGGCCAACGGGCACGGCACCGCGCGGGCGGTCGCCGCGCTGTACGGGATCCTCGCGGGCCGGGGTTCGTACGGCGGCCACCGCGTGCTGTCCCCCGAGGCCGCCGAGCGGGTCCGCGAGGGGCAGGGCGCCTGCCGGGACCTGGTCCTGGGCGCCGGTTTCCCGCACGAGACCGAGACCGGACTCGGGCTGTGGCTCAGCGGCCCCCATGGCTCCTACGGCCCCGATCCGCGCGCTTTCGGACACGACGGGTTCGGCGGCTCCTGCGGACTGGCCGACCCGGACGCCGGGGTGTCGATGGGCTACGTGATGAACCGCATGGGGCCGCACATCGCCGACGATCCACGGAAGACCGCACTGGTCGACGCCCTGTACGGCGCCTTGTGACACGGTGACGGGCGGTCGACGCGCGGGTGAGGTTTCGGCCGAACCGGCGGACCACTCTTCCCTACTGGTTTAGACCAATGGTACTTCTGGTGGCGCACCGAGCCCGCGCGGCTACCACACGTCACCGACCAGGAGGGCGCGGCATGGTCCGCACCACCCCGCAAGACCACCCCCTCACCGACGGACGGCCCCTGTACTGGCGGGTGGCCGCACAGCTGCTCGGCGAGCTGCGCGACGGGGCCGTCCCACCGGGCGAACGGCTGCCGGGCGAACGCCGGCTGGCCGAGCACTTCGGGGTGAGCCGGGAGACCGTACGGCAGGCCCTGGAGGTGCTGCGCCGGGACGGCCTGCTCGCCACCGACCGGCGGGGCAGCCACGTCACCCTGCCCGGGCCGCCGGCCCAGAGCCCGGCGTCCCTCACCTTCCCGGTGGGTGCCCGGGCCGCGGAGCCGTGCACCGGTGACCGGGCCACCGTCACCTGGGAGGCTCCGCCGCCGGAGCACGCCGCGGCACTGGGACTGGCGCCGGACCGGCCGACCCTGGTGCACCGCTACACTTCCGCGACCGCCGACGGACGCGCCCGGCGGACGGCCGTGACCTCGTTCTCCACCGTGGCGCTCGCCGAGGTCGAGGAGCTGGCCCGGTACCGCGACCGCGCGGACGGCGCCGCCTCGGCGCAGCTGAGGCGCACCTACGACTGGATGCGCAGGGCGGGCCTGACCCTGCACCACCGCGACACGATCACCCGGCTCGCGGACACGCCGTCGGTGCGGGTCGTCCGGCGGGTGCACGACCAGTACGCGCGGCCCCTGGAGATCACGGACCTTCTCGTGGACGCCCGGCAGGACGCGCTGGTCTACGAGTTCACGCTGCCGGCGGCCGGCTGACCCCGTCCGCGCACACCCTCACGGCAGCCGGCGGGCCACGACCAGCCGGGCGCGCGGGCTGCCGTCGGGCCGGCGCCCGAACTCGGGCAGGGCGTGCAGGTCCGTCCGGAAACCGGCGCGGGCCAGTTCCCGGCCCACGTCCCCGAGCCGGAAGGTCCGGTAGTACATGACGAACGGCGGCCGCCACAGCGCGTTGCGCACCCGCATCGCGGTGTCGAAGCCGAGCAGCGTCCAGTACCCCCGGGAGCCGGGGCGGGCCGGCGCGGCGACGGGGAAGGCGAAGCAGCCGCCCGGCCGCAGCACGGAACGCACCTGGGTGAACAGGCCCGGCAGTTCGCGGGGGAGGAAGTGCCCGAACGCCCCGAAGCTGACCACGAGGTCGAACGCGGGACCGAACGGCAGGGCGCGGGCGTCCCCGCGCACCCAGGAGACCGCCGGACCTCCCGGCACGGTGCGCTCCCGGGCGACCTGCAGCATGCCCGCGCTGAAGTCGACCCCCGTCACGCTCTCCCGGCACAGCCGCGCCAGCACGTCCACGCCCGCGCCGGTGCCGCAGCACAGGTCGAGTCCGGCGTCGAACGGCCCCGCCGGCGCCAGCGCCGAGGCCACGGCGTCGAGCACCCGGTCCGGCGTCCGGTACGGGGTGTGGTCGAACTTCGGGGCGAGCAGGTCGTAGCCGCGCTCGACCGACGACAGTGCCTGGACGGCGAGTTCGCGCAGGGTGGGGCCTTCGGGGCTGAACATCCGGTCAGCCTAGGGCCTGTCCGGTGGGCCCGGTGGGGGCGCGCCGCTCCCCCAGCACCGTGAGCACGCGCTCGCACCATCGGGCGTTCTCCCGCTCGAAGGTGATCCCGGCGAGCAGCGTGAGGTAGGGCCCGACGCGGTCCGACTCCCTCAGGTGTTCGTCCTCCGTCCGGCCGTCCAGGAGGCGCTCACGGACCCGCTCGTAGCGGGCCAGCTTGCCCAGGGCCCAGGCTCTGCGCTCCTCCACCAGTGCGCGGACCTCGACCGGGTCGACGCCGTCCATGGCCTGCATCTTGATCAGGAACTCGTCGCGGATGGCGGTGGGGCGCCGGGTCGGCTCGGCGGCGAAGGCGCTCAACTGCTCCCGGCCCTCCTCCGTGAGCGAGAACAGCCGTTTGGTGGGCCGGCGTTCCTGCGGCACCGTCCGCGCCTCGATGAGTCCGTCGCCCGCGAGGCGCTCCAGTTCCCGGTAGAGCTGCTGCGGCGTGGCGGGCCAGAAGTTGGCGAGCGAGACGTCGAACACCTTGGACAGCTCGTAGCCCGAGGCCTCGCCCTCCAGCAAGGCGGCCAGGACGGCGTACTTGAGAGACATGTCGACACGCTAGCAAGCGGCATCTAGTCTACTCTGCACCTATTCAATTAGTTTAATATCACTCACTTGAGGAGTCGAGATGCAGGCATTCCGCTCGGCGATCGAGGCACAGGACTTCGACGCGGTCGAAGCACTGCTGGCCGAGGACGTGGTCTTCACCAGCCCCGTCGTCTTCAAGCCCTACCACGGCAAGGCGATCACCGCGGCGATCGTGCGCGCCGTCGCCCGCGTCTTCGAGGACTTCCGCTACGAGCGAGCCATCGGCGAGGCGGACGGCAGCGACCACGCGCTTCTCTTCGCGGCGCGGGTGGGCGACCGCGAGATCAGCGGCTGCGACATCCTGCACCTCGACGAGTGGGGCCGTATCGACGAACTCACCGTGATGGTGCGCCCGCTGTCGGGCGCGCGGGCGCTGCAGGCGGCGATGAGCGCTCAGTTCGAGCGGATCACCCAGGAGGTCCAGGCACGGTCGGGCGGCTGAGTCCTGGCCTGCGCGTACGGAAGGCGGAACAGGCTCCGTAGCGGCCGCGTTGACGGGGCGGGGCGCATGCGGCGTCCCACCCCACCGCCATTGCAGCACTCCCTGTGGTACGGTGCATAGAGCACTTGTGTACGCCCCATCGGGGCGCCGGTGCGATTTTTCCTACGGTTCGCCGACCCGCCCGTCCTGTTGCGACCGGCGCGTCCGCTTCTCAGCGCAACCTTGTGCGCAGGGTCTTTCCCACTGTGTCCGAGGTGCTGTTCCCGCCGTCCGCAGGCGTGTCGTCCCGACCCCTCGCACGGTTTCTCTCTCCCCCTTCCTTCCGCATGGCCCCTGCCCGTGTCCTCGAAAGGACCGAACTCCATGACCACCACACTCGAACATCCCCCGGTGCAGCAGTCCCCGGCCGAGATCGCGCACGGTGTCCTCGACATCGACGCGGGCGGGAAGGGGCACCTGCGGGGCAGGAGCCTCCAGCCCGAACCGTCCGACCCCTCCCTCTCCCCCGCGCTGATCCGCCGTCATGGCCTGCGCAAGGGCGACCTGGTCGAGGGCGTGCGCGGCGACCGGCACACCCTGACCGACGTCGTCCGCGTCAACGGCCGCGCGCCCGACGGGCAGGGTGCCCGACGGCACTTCCGTGACCTGACACCGCTGCACCCGCACGAGCGGCTGCGCCTCGAACACCCGGCGGCCGGTCTGACCGGGCGGGTCGCCGACCTGATCGCCCCGGTCGGCAAGGGCCAGCGCGGCCTGATCGTGGCCCCGCCGAAGACCGGCAAGACCGTCCTCCTCCAGCAGCTCGCCGCCGCGGTCGCCGGCAACCACCCCGGCTCCCGCCTGATGGTGGTGCTGCTCGACGAACGGCCCGAGGAGGTCACCGACATGCGCCGGTCCGTGCGGGGCGAGGTGTACGCCTCGACCTTCGACCAGAGCGCCAAACAGCACATCGCACTGGCCGAGCTCGTGATCGAGCGGGCCAAGCGGCTGGTCGAGGCCGGTGAGGACGTCGTCATCCTCCTCGACTCCCTCACCCGGCTGTGCAGGGCGCACAACAACGCCGCCTCCTCCGGCGGCCGTACCCTCAGCGGCGGTGTCGACGCCGGGGCGCTGCTCGGCCCCAAGCGGTTCTTCGGTGCGGCCAGGAAGGCGGAGGAGGGCGGCTCGCTCACCATCCTCGCCACCGCCCTGGTGGAGACCGGCTCGCGTGCCGACGACTTCTACTTCGAGGAGCTCAAGAGCACCGGCAACATGGAACTGCGGCTGAGCCGGGAGCTCGCCTCCCGCCGGGTCTTCCCGGCCGTGGACATGACCGGCTCCGGCACCCGCCGCGAGGAACTCCTGCTGTCCGGCGCCGAGTCGGCCACCGTACGCGGGCTGCGGCGGGCCCTGACGGCCCGGGACGGGCAGTCGGGCCTGGAGACGCTGCTGGAACGGATGCGCCGGACGCCGGACAACGCCACGTTCCTGCGGCACGTCCAGCCGACGCTGCCCGCCGACTGACGCACCGCGCGCCGGGCGACGGCGCCCCGGCGTCCGGCCTCCCCTGCGGCATCCGGGTGCTTGCGCGCGCGACTCGGCCCGGGCAGCGCGGCGGTCCGTGGGTCCGTTCCTACGTTTGCGGTGTGACTATCGGATTCTCGCTCCGGGCGGCTCGATCCACCTGGGCACTCTGTGTCGCGGGACTGCTGACGCTCATGCCCGCCGCCGCGGCCGCCCGTGCCGAGATGCCGGACCCCGGCCCGCCCGGGGGGCCCCGGGCGGCTGCGGCGCCGCAGCCGTCGCTGCTGCACCGGTCCGGCACGCAGGTCCGGCCCCGGCCCGGAGCGCCCGGGGTCCCCGATGTCTCCGCGCTGTCCTGGGTGGTGGCCGACGCGGGCAGCGGCGACGTGCTGGCGGCGCACGACGCGCATCGCAGGCTGCCGCCGGCCAGCACCCTCAAGACGCTGTTCGCCCTCACGGTGCTGCCGGTCCTGCCGGGCGGCATCCGCCACGAGGTGAGCGCGGACGAGCTGTCCGGCGTCGGCCCCGGCAGCAGCCTGGTCGGTGTCGTCGCGGGCCGCACCTACCGCGTCTCCGACCTGTGGAACGGCGTCTTCCTCAACTCCGGCAACGACGCCGTCCACGTCCTGGCGTCGCTCACCGGCGGCTGGAGCGCCACGGCGGCCAGGATGCAGGCCGAGGCCCGTGCCCTCGGCGCCCACGACACACACGTGCGCTCACCCGACGGCTACGACGCGCCGGGCCAGGTGTCGTCGGCGTACGACCTGGCGGTCTTCGGCCGGGCGGGGCTGCGCAACCCGGACTTCGCACGGTACTGCGCCAAGATCGACGCGATGTTCCCCGGCCGGAACGGGGACTCGTACGGGATCGTGAACACCAACCGGCTGCTCACCGGGGAGGACGGCGTGAAGCCGTACCCGGGGCTGATCGGCGTCAAGAACGGCTACACCAGCAACGCCGGCAACACACTGATCGCCGCCGCCCGCCGTGACGGGCGGACCCTGGTGGTGACCGTGATGAACCCGCAGGAGGGCGGCGGCCACACCGTGTACGAGGAGGCCCGCTCGCTGCTCGACTGGGGATTCGAGGCGACCGGGAACGTCGACCCGGTGGGTACCCTCGCGCCCGGGGACGTCCGGCCCCGGCAGGGACCGGAGGCCGCACCCGCGGCGGTCACGACGGCGCGCCCCTCGCAGGACGACCCGGGCTGGCCGCAGACCGGCGCGATCGTCGGCGTCGCCGGGCTCGGCGCGGGAGTCGTGGCACTGGCACTGCGGCTCAAGCCGGTTCGGAACAGAGGGAGTTGACGCCTTCCGGCCACCCGTTCAGAAGACGGACAGTCCCGTGAGCGTGGTGAAGCGGTCGAGCGCCGCCACCCCGGCCACCGAGTTGCCCCGCTCGTCCAGGCCGGGACTCCACACGCACAGCGTGCAGTGGCCCGGCACCACCGCGATGATGCCGCCGCCGACCCCGCTCTTGCCCGGCAGACCCACCCGGTAGGCGAAGTCGCCGGCCGCGTCGTACGTCCCGCAGGTCAGCATCACCGCGTTGACCTGCTTGGCCTGGCTGCGGCTCAGCAGCCGGGTGCCGTCGGCGCGGATGCCGTGCCGGGCCAGGAACCCGGTCGCGAGGGCGAGATCGGCGCAGGACGCGGCGATGGAGCACTGGCGGAAGTACTGCTCCAGCAGCACCGGCACCGGGTTGTCGATGTTGCCGTACGACGCCATGAAGTGGCCGAGGGCGGCGTTCCTGTCCCCGTGCGCGGTCTCGGAGGCGGCGACCTCCTCGTCGTAGGTCAGGCCCGGGTTGCCGCTCTCCGCACGCAGGAAGGCCAGCAGTTCGCCAGCCGCGTCCGAGGTACGGGTGTGCAGCCG
The DNA here is from genome assembly GCF_044328675.1 of Streptomyces sp. NPDC017890. NCBI lineage: Bacteria > Bacillati > Actinomycetota > Actinomycetes > Kitasatosporales > Streptomycetaceae > Streptomyces > Streptomyces sp. NPDC017890. Next base: position 244,316 of record NZ_JBIRHU010000007.1, on the reverse strand, counting down.
GTCGGTGACGACGAGGGCGCCCGCGTTGATGAACGGGTTGCGCGGGATGCCGTTCTCGTACTCCAGCTGCACCAGGGAGTTGAACGGGTTGCCGGACGGCTCGCGTCCCACGTGCTCCCAGAGGGCGTCGCCCTCCCGGGACAGGTCGAGGGCGAGGGTGAAGACCTTGGTGATGGACTGCGCGGAGAACGGCTCCCGCCAGTCCCCCACCCCGTACACCGTGCCGTCCGGCTCGGCGACGGCCATGCCGAAGCGGCGCGGGTCGCAGGCGGCCAGCGCCGGGATGTAGTCGGCGGGCCGACCACTCCCGGGGGTCCGCTCGATCTCCTCGGCGATGCGCTCCAGGACCGGCTGGAAGGTCGTCCGCGTACTCATGATCACCATTCTTCCTCCGGGCCGGTCCCGCCGCACCGCCGGGCGGTGATGCCGAGGACCGCAGTGCCGGGGTGGGGCTAACCGCACCCCGCTTCGGGGGCAGACGTCATTCTGCGGCCGGGAAGCCGTGCCCATACTGAGGTACATGGCTAATCCAACGGTGCTCATCGAGAGCCTGCCCCCGCGCGAACAGGAAAAGGGACGCGACAAGGGAAGCGACTTTTCCGAACTCTCACGGCGAATGACCGCCGCGGGGCTGCTCCGGCGCCGCCCTCTGTACTACACGGTGCGCTTCGGCGCCGTCGCCCTCGCGCTCGCGGGCGGTGTCGCCGCCCTTCTCACGCTGGGGAACAACTGGAGCCAGCTGTTCGTCGCGGTGGCGCTGGCCGCCGTCTTCGGCCAGCTCGCGCTGGCGGCACACGACCTGGCCCACCGGCAGGTCTTCTCCCGCCGCCGCCCCAGTGAGGCCGGCGGCCTCCTGGTGGCCAACCTGCTGCTGGGCATGAGCTACGGCTGGTGGATGAACAAGCACACGCGCCACCACGCGAACCCCAACCACGAGGAGAAGGACCCGGACGTCTCGCCCGACATCCTGGTCTGGTCGCAGCGCCAGGCGAGCAAGGCCAAGGGGCTTCCCGCCTTCGTCGGGAAACACCAGGCCGCCCTGTTCCTCCCGCTGCTGACGCTGGAGGGCCTCAATCTGAGTTTCAACAGCTTCAAGGCGCTGCGCAGCCCGCACATGAAGCGTCCGGTCGTGGAGGGCACGCTGCTCGTCGCCCACTTCGTCCTCTACTTCGGCGGGCTGTTCACACTCCTGTCCCCCGGCAAGGCGCTCGCCTTCATCGCCGTGCACCAGGGCCTGTTCGGGGTCTACCTGGGCTCGGTCTTCGCGCCCAACCACAAGGGCATGCCGATGATCGAGGAAGGCACGCGGCTCGACTTCCTGCGCCGCCAGGTCCTCACCTCACGCAACGTGCGGGGCGGTGCGCTGGTCGACGTCTTCATGGGCGGGCTCAACTACCAGATCGAGCACCACCTCTTCCCCAGCATGCCGACGCCCGCCCTCGGCAGGGCCCAGGCCATCACCGAGCGGTACTGCGCCGAGCTGGGCGTGCCGTACTGCCAGACGGGACTGTTCGCCTCGTACGGGCAGGCGCTGCGGCACCTCAGGAGCGTCGGGGAGCCGCTGCGCGACGCCCGCTGAGAGGCGGGTGCGTGCCGGCCAGGTCTCGGCGTGCGGCGGTCGGCTGTGCAGCCCGCCCGCGCCGAGCAGCCCGAACAGCCCGAACAGCCCGAACAGCAGGACGGTGCCTCGCCTCATGCCCAGAGCACGTCGGCCAGTGCCACCCCCGCGCACGCCGCTCCCAGGCCGGCCGCCACACTCACCGCCACGTTCACTGCGGCCAGGAGGCGTGCACCCGTCTCGGCCAGCCGGAGCGTCTCGTAGGAGAAGGTCGAGTACGTCGTGAGGGCACCGCAGAGCCCGGTCCCGAGCAGGAGACGCAGGTCGCAGCCCGCGGCTCCCGCGAGCGCCGCGCCGGTCAGCAGGCCCAGGACCAGACAGCCGACGACGTTGACCGTGAAGGTGCCCCAGGGGAAGACCGAGTCGTGCCGGGACCGCACCGCGCGGTCGGTGAGGTAGCGAAGCGGGGCACCGGCCATGCCGCCCACGACGACCAGCAGCCAGTTCACGACGGCCTCCTGCCCCGCGGGTCCGTCTGCCCGCCGGTGCCGGGTGCCAGCAGGCGTCGGGTCGCCCAGGTGGTGAGCCACACCGCCGTGAGAGCCGCGAGCGGCGTCGCGGCGAGGTAGGCCAGGCCCGTGCGGAGCTGGTCGGCGGCGAAGAGGTGGCGGATGTCGACGGCGTAGGCGGAGAAGGTGGTGAAGCCGCCGAGCACGCCGGTGCCCAGGAAGGGCCGGACCAGGCGGTGGGCGTCCCACACCTCGGTGACGACCACCATGAGCACACCCATCACGGCGCAGCCGGCGACGTTGACCCAGAAGGTCGTCCAGGGGAAGCCGGTGGTCTGCGTCGGCCACCACAGGGAGGCCGCGTAGCGGGCGGCGGCACCGGTGCCGCCGCCGAGGGAGACCGCCACGACGACCGGCGCCTGGGTGCGCCAGGCGGGCCGGACGGCGGCGCTCTCGGTGTTCGGGGCTGTCATGGGCCGTACGTCTCCTGCTCGCCGGGCAGCGGGTTCCCCGTTCGCACGCGGGGACCGTTGGCGGCTGTGCCGCGGTCCGGGTACGGCGGGCCCACCGCCGCGCCGCGCGCCTCCGGGCCGCGGCCGACGGCCAGCTTAACGCCGGTGCGCCCCCGGTCACCTCTCGGGGGAGGGCGCCTCGCAGGCGCCGGTTGACCAGCCCTTCTCGAACATCCGCGCCACCTCGGCGATCCGCACGTCGTCGCGCCGGTAGTACGTCCGGCGGCCGATCCTGGTGGCCTGGAGCAGCCCGAGCCGCGCCAGCAGTTCGAGGTGCGTCCCGGCCACCCGCCGGGACACACGGAGCTTCGCGGCGACGAGCTCCACGCGGACGCCGTGCGCGACGACGTCCGCGTGGTGCTGCGGCGGGAAGTGTGCGGCCGGGTCCTTGAGCCACTCCAGGATGACGAGACGCGTGCCGTGCACGGGGATCCTCAGCATCCCGTCCTCCCTCCGCCCGGTCCCGGCGGTACCGTGCCCTTCCACTGTCCCGCAGCCGGGGCCCAGCTGTCCGGGTCTCCGGCGCCTTGCCCGGTGCGGGAGGTGCGCGAAGCGCACGGAAGGTGTCAGCGGTGGCGGAACCACGCCGCCGCCGGCAGCACCCTGTCGTCGTAGCCGAACAGGGCCTGGTTCTCCCATCCGTTGCCGGAGGACGGGTCGGCGGGGTCCCAGCCGTTGCCCTCCACGGCGGTCCAGGTCGCCTCCCAGTAGAAGACGCCGAGACCGCGGCCGTTCGGGACGGCCTCCACGATGTCCGCCACCGTGTTCATCCACGCGCTCTGCCCGGCCGGGGTCGCCGGGTAGCCGGGGACGAGCTCGCCCGCGACGTCGATGATGTTCTCGTGCGCGTCCTCGCTGTCCAGCCGGAACGGGTAGGCCGTCTCGGCGACGAACACCGGCTTCCCGTATCGGGCGGCCGCGTCGTCCAGGGTGGTCTGGAAGTCGGACAGCGGACCGTGCCAGTACCCGTAGTACGACAGGCCGATGGCGTCGAACCGGACGCCGTGCGCGACGGCGTTGTCGAACCACCAGCGGGTGCCCGCCAGGTCGCCGCCCTTGGCGAGGTGCAGCGCGACGGGTGTGTCCGCGTCGACCCTCTTGACCGCGTCGTATCCGCTGTTGATCAGCCCGGCGAGCTGTGGCCAGTTGTCCGTGGAGCCCTCGTTCCACAGCATGCCGCCGTTGATCTCGTTGCCGACCTGGACCATGTCGGCGCCGGTGCCCTGCGCCTTGAGCGCGCCCAGCACGTCGTACGTGTGGCGGTACACGTCCGTCTTGAGCCGGCCGTAGGTGTGCCCCGCCCAGGCGGCGGGCCTGCTCTGGGCGCCCGGGTCGGCCCAGGTGTCCGAGTAGTGGAAGTCGACCAGGAGTTTCATGCCCTGCGCCTTGACGCGTCTGGCGGTCTCCAGCACACGTGCCTTGTTGTTGTAGCCGTCGGCCGGGTTCACCCAGACCTTCAGGCGGGCGTAGTTCATGCCGGCGGACTTCAGGATGCCGAGCGCGTCGCCCTTCGCGCCGGAGGCCGTGCGGTAGACGCCGCCCTTGGCCTCGCTCTTGGCGAGGGACGAGACGTCGGCCCCCTTGACCGGCAGTCCGGCCGACGTGCCCGGCGTGAAGGTCAGGTCGTCGACATTGATCCAGTTGCCGGCGTTCGCGTCACTGTTGACGCTGATGGTGCACTGGTTGCCGGTGACGTCGACGGGTACGACGATCCGGATCCACCCACCGGCGGACACCGGGAGGCCGGTGCGCTGCTCGGTGCCGCCGCAGTTCTTCAGGGCTATCCAGGCGGCGTTCTGGCCGCCGCCGGAGCGGACCCAGGCCGTCAGCCGGTAGCTGCCGTCGGTGAGCCCGGAAAGGTACTGATACGTCTCGACCCGGTACGCGGACGAGGACCAGTGACTCAGGCGGTTGCCGCCGCCGTGGCCGCCCGCCTCGGTGTACGAGGCGCCGGTCGAGCCGTACTCCGACCAGCCTGTGGGAGTGGCCGCTCCGCCGGTGTCGGCCTCGAAGCCGCCGTTGGTGAGGGTGCTCGCCGCCCGGGCGGTCTGCGCCGGCAGGGCGGTGAGGGCGAGCCCGGCCACGAGCAGCGGCAGCAGGGCCTTGAGGGTGCGTCTGGGATGGAACATCGTCGTCCGTCGTCCCTTCGACGTAGGGGATGAGTGGTGGCTAGCCGTCGAGCCGTACGACCCGGACGGCGCCGGCCGGGACCGCGAGACGGCCCGCGGCGCGTTCCCCGGTCAGCAGTTCGGTGCCGGGTGCGTCCAGCGGCACCTTGGCGTCCGAGGCGGTGTGGTTGATCGCGAACAGGTAGGTGCCCGACTCGCCGGTGCGGCGAACGACTTCGACGTCACGGGGCAGGTCGGTGCGCGGGCTGATGCGCGCGTCCTCGGCCGCCCGGCCCAGGACGGCGTCCAGGCCTTCCACGCCCAGGCGGGTGGAGACGTACCAGGCGGTGCCCTCGCCGAGGCGGTGCCGGGTGACGGCGGGCCGGCCCGCGGCCAGGCCGTCGGCGTACGTCCACACCGGCTCGGCGCCGCGTGGCACGACGAACTCCGTCCACACGTCGGCGCTCAGCCCGGAACCGTCCGGGCCGGTGATCCGCACCTGCTCACCCGCCAGCAGGGGCGAGAACTCCTCGACGGTGAGGCCCAGCACGTCCCTGAGCACGCCGGGGTAAGCGCCCGCGTGGACGGCGTCGTGCTCGTCGACGATGCCGGAGAAGTACGAGACGACGAGGGTGCCGCCCCTCTCGACGTACTCCCTGAGGTTGTTCCCGGCCGCCTCCGTCGTCAGGTACAGCGCCGGGACGACGACAAGGGGATAGGCCGACAAGTCGGCTTCCGGGTGGGCGAAGTCGACCGTGAGGTGGCGGTCGTAGAGCGTCTCGTAGAAGGCGTCGGCGCGTTCGCGCGGGTCGTGGTCCTCGCTGGGCCGCCACTGGAGGTTCTGCGCCCACCAGGAGTGCCAGTCCCAGACCATGGCCGCGTCGGCCTCGGTGCGGGTGCCGCGGACGGGGTTCAGTGAGTCGATGGAGGCGCCGAGTTCGACCGCCTCGCGCCACACGCGCGTCTCGGTACCGCCGTGCGGCAGCATCGCCGAGTGGAACTTCTCGGCGCCGCGCCGCGACTGCCGCCACTGGAAGAACATGGCGCCCTCGGAGCCGCGGGCCACGTGGGACAGGGAGTTGCGGGCCATCTGGCCGGGGGCCTTGGCGGGGTTGCGGGGCTGCCAGTTGACGCCCGAGGTGGAGTGTTCGAGCAGCAGCCAGGGCGCGCCACCGGCGACGGAGCGGGTGAGGTCGGCGGCCATGGCGAGGTTGACGTGGGTGCGGCGGCCGTCGGTGATCAGGTAGTGGTCGTTGGTGACGAGGTCGACCTCGCGGCCCCAGGCCCAGTAGTCGACGGAGTCGCACTGGCTGAGGGCGGTCATGAAGTTGGTGGTGACGGGGACGCCGGGTGAGAGGCGGTGCAGGATGTCCCGCTCCGCGCGGAAGTTCTCGCGCATGGTGGCGTCGGCGAAGCGCTTGTAGTCGAGCGCCTGGGCCGGATTGCCGACCGTCGGCGTCAGGCGCGGCGGATTGATCTGGCCGAGGTCCGCGTAGCGCTGGCCCCAGAAGGCGGTGCCCCAGGCCTCGTTGACGGCGTCGACCGTGCCGTACGTCGTCTCCAGCCAGCGGCGGAAGTGCGCGGCGCAGGAGTCGCAGTAGCAGGCGGAGACGGGAACGCCGTACTCGTTGTGGACGTGCCAGAGTGCGAGCGCCGGGTGGGCGCCGTAACGCTCGGCGAGCCTGGTGGTGATGTTCGCGGCGGCGGCGCGGTAGTCGGCGTTGCTGTGGCAGATGGCGCCGCGGGAGCCGAACTCGTACCGCACTCCCTCGGCGGTCACGGGCAGGGCCTCGGGGTGGGCCCGGTAGAACCACGCGGGCGGGACCACGGTGGGCGTGCCGAGGTCGACGCGGATGCCGTTCTCGTGCAGCAGGTCCAGCAGTCGGTCCAGCCAGCCGAAGTCGTAGGTGCCCGGGGCGGGTTCCAGCAGCGCCCAGGAGAAGATCCCGGCGCTCACCATCGTGACGCCGGCCTCGCGCATCAGCCGGACGTCGTCCTGCCAGACGTCCTCGGGCCACTGCTCGGGGTTGTAGTCCCCGCCGAAGGCGAGCCCGGTGAGGCCCCTGGGGGTGGTCTCCGGCATGGCTGGTCTCCCGTTGTGATCGATCAATTGGGAACGTGCACACACACCTTCAGCGGTGCGAGCCCAACATAACCGCACAGCAACAACCATTGACAAGTGTCCGGGATGTTTCTCTACTGTGAACGCTCACAGAAGCATGGCAGGTCTCCGCAGCAGGCGGAGGCCCAGGTCAGGGGAGAGTTCCATGCCGTACACGAAGCGCCGCCGCCTGGTGACCTCCGCCGTCGCCGTCGCACTCGGTGCCACCACCCTCGCCGCCTGCGGCTCGTCCGACGACGGCGACGCCCAGTCGGGTCCGGTCTCGCTGACGTACTGGACCTGGACGCCCGGCATGGACAAGGTCGTCGACCTGTGGAACAAGGGCCCGGGCAAGGAACAGCAGATCACCGTCACGGTGAAGAAGCAGGCCTCCGGAGACACCCTGGTCACCAAGATCCTCACCGCGCACAAGGCCGGGCAGGGGCCCGACCTGGTGCAGGCCGAGTACCAGGCACTGCCCACACTGGTCAGCAACGACGCACTCGCCGACATATCGGGCGAGGTGGGCGACGTGAAGGGCAGGTTCGCCGAGGGCGTGTGGCAGCAGACCACCCTGGGCACGGACGCCGTCTACGCCGTACCGCAGGACATCGGGCCGATGATGTTCTACTACCGCGAGGACCTGTTCAAGAAGTACGGCCTCGACGTCCCGGCCACCTGGGACGAGTTCGCCGAGACCGCGCGCAAGCTGAAGAAGGCGGCTCCCGACAAGGACCTCACCACCTTCTCCGCCAACGACTCCGGCCTCTTCGCCGGCCTCGCCCAGCAGGCCGGCGCCAAGTGGTGGTCGACCGAGGGCGAGAAGTGGAAGGTCGGTGTCAACGACGAGGCGACGAAGAAGGTCGCCGAGTTCTGGGGCGGTCTCGTCAAGGAGGGCGCCGTCGACAACCAGCCGATGTACACGCCCGCCTGGAACAAGGCGCTCAACACGGGCAAGCAGATCGCCTGGGTCAGCGCCGTGTGGGCGCCCGGCACGCTGACCACCGCCGCGCCCGACACCAAGGGCAAGTGGGCCATGGCCCCGCTTCCGCAGTGGTCCGGCGGCGAGAGCCGCACCGGCAGCTGGGGCGGCTCCTCCACCGGCGTGACCACCGACTCGAAGCACAAGGACGCGGCCGCGAAGTTCGCCGAGTGGCTGAACACCGACCGGGACGCGCTGAACGCCCTGGCCAAGGAGGGCGGCATCTACCCGGCCTCCACCTCGGCCCAGCTCAGCGGCGCCTTCACCAGCCCGCCGGAGTTCTTCTCCAACCAGCCGGACTTCTACACCAAGGCCGCCGACATCGCCGAGACGACGGCGCCGGCCGCCTGGGGACCGAACGTCAACGTCGCCTACACGGCCTTCAAGGACACGTTCGGCGCCGCCGCCAAGGACAAGTCGGACTTCGCCGCCGCCCTCGACACCATGCAGGAGGAGACGGTCGCCGACCTGAAGAAGCAGGGTTTCGAGGTCGCCCGGTGACCAGCACGACAGCACGCCGCAGGCCGTACGGGGTCAAGGGCGCCCCCTATGCCTTCCTCCTCCCCGCGGTCGCCCTGTTCCTGCTCTTCTTCGCGCTGCCCATCGGCTACGCCGTCTACCTCAGCTTCCGCAAGGTGGAGGTCTCCGGGCTCGGCCTCGGCGCCGGTGCCCGGCAGGAGGTGTGGGCCGGCTTCCAGAACTACACCGACGCCCTCGGCGACAACGAGCTGCTGGACGGAGCACTGCGCGTGCTCGCCTACGGCTGCGTCGTCGTGCCCGTCATGCTGGGCCTGGCCCTGCTGTTCGCGCTGATGCTCGACTCCGAGAAGGTCCGGTTCACCGCGGTCACCCGGCTCGCGATCTTCCTGCCGTACGCCGTTCCCGGCGTGGTGGCGGCACTGCTGTGGGGGTTCCTGTACCTGCCGGACGTCAGTCCCTTCTACTTCGTGCTCGAGCGGCTCGGTCTGCCGCAGCCGGACCTGCTGGACGGCGGTCCGCTCTACCTCGCCCTGTCGAACATCGCGATCTGGGGCGGCACCGGCTTCAACATGATCGTCATCTACACCTCGCTGCAGGCCATCCCGGCCGAGGTGTACGAGGCGGCGAAGCTGGACGGCGCCTCCCCGCTGCAGATCGCGCTGCGCATCAAGATCCCGATGGTGGCGCCGTCGCTGGTGCTGACGTTCTTCTTCTCGATCATCGCCACGCTCCAGGTGTTCAGCGAACCGACCACCCTCAAACCGCTCACCAACTCCGTTTCCACGACCTGGAGTCCGTTGATGAAGGTGTATCAGGACGCCTTCGGCAAGGGCGACATCCACGCGGCTGCGGCCCAGGCGGCGATCATCGCGCTCGTCACCCTGGTGCTCTCCTTCGGGTTCCTGCGGGCCGCCAACCGCCGCAACAAGCAGGAGGCAGCACGATGAGTTCTCTTGCCGTCCGCAAGGCACAGCCGGCGGCGGGCACCACGCCCGGCACCGCCCAGGGGCCCCCGCTGCGCCGCCGTATCGCGCTGGTCCCGACGCTCACACTGCTGCTCGGCGCCGTCTACTGCCTGCTGCCGGTGGCCTGGGTGGTGATCGCGGCCACCAAGTCGGGCAGCGAACTGTTCTCCACCTTCACCTTCCTGCCGGGCACGGGCTTCGCCGACAACGTGGGCGACCTCAGCGCCTACCGCGACGGCGTCTACTGGCAGTGGATGGCCAACTCGGCCCTCTACGCCGGTCTCGGCGCCCTGCTGTCCACGGTCGTGTCGGCGTTCAGCGGTTACGCGCTGGCGATCTACCGCTTCCGCGGCCGGGAGACGCTGTTCAACGTACTGCTGGCGGGCGTGCTGATGCCTCCGGTGATCCTCGCCGTCCCGCAGTACCTGCTGCTGGCCGAGGCCGACCTGACGGACTCGTACCTGTCCGTGCTGCTCCCCCAGATCCTCTCCCCCTACGGTGTCTACCTGGCGCGCATCTACGCGTCGGCGGCCGTGCCCGCCGACGTCGTGGAGGCCGGGCGGATGGACGGGGCGAGCGAGTGGCGGATCTTCACCCGGGTCGCGCTGCCGATGATGGTGCCGGGACTCGTGACGGTGTTCCTGTTCCAGTTCGTGGCCGTGTGGAACAACTTCCTGCTGCCGTACATCATGCTCAGCGACGACGAGAAGTTCCCGATCACGCTCGGTCTGCACACACTGCTGGAGCAGGGCGCCAACACGCCCGCGCTCTACACGCTGGTGATCACCGGTGCCTTCCTCGCGGTGTTTCCGCTGGTCGCCCTCTTCCTGGTCGTCCAGCGGTTCTGGAGCCTCGACCTGCTCTCCGGGGCCGTAAAGTCGTGACCATGAGCAACACGGGGGGCCGGCGGCGACCGCCTACGATCCACGACGTGGCGCGCGAGGCGGGAGTGTCGCGGGGCACGGTGTCACGGGTGCTCAACGGCGGGCACTACGTCAGTCCGGCCGCGCAGGAGGCCGTCAACGCGGCCATCCGCAAGACGGGTTACGTCGTCAACCGGCACGCCCGGTCGCTGATCACCGGGCGGTCGGACTCGGTGGGCTTCCTGCTCACCGAGCCGCAGGAGCGGTTCTTCGAGGACCCCAACTTCAACGTCCTGCTGCGCGGCTGCACCCAGGCGCTGGCCGCGCACGACGTCCCGCTGCTGCTGATGCTGGCCGGGACCGAGGACGAACGCCGGCGCATCACGCGGTACATCACGGCGGGTCACGTCGACGGGGTGCTGCTGGTGTCCAGCCACTCGGGGGACCCGGTCGCCGAGGAACTGCGCGCGGCGGGGGTACCGCTGGTGGCGTGCGGCAAGCCGATCGGGCTGGGCTCGAAGGTGAGTTACGTGGCCGCCGACGACCGGGACGGCGCCCGCGACATGGTCCGCCACCTGCTGTCGCTGGGGCGGCGGCGGGTGGGTGTGGTCACCGGTCCGCTCGACACCCCGGGCGGAGTGGAGCGTTTGGCCGGCTACAAGGAGGTGCTCGGCGAGGCGGGCGTCGGGTTCGACGAGCGGCTCGTCGTCTCGGGCGACTACAGCCGGGCGAGCGGCGAGGCGGGGGCGGAGCGGCTGCTGGCGCGGACCCCGGACATGGACGCCGTGTTCGTGGCGTCCGACCTGATGGCGCAGGGTGTGCTGGCCGCGTTGCAACGGGCCGGTCGGCGGGTGCCCGAGGACGTGGCGGTGGGCGGTTTCGACGACTCCCCCGCGGCGGTCGCCGCCAGTCCCGAGCTGACCACCATCCGCCAGCCCTGGGACCGGATCAGCGCCGAGATGGTCCGGGTACTGCTGGCCCAGATCGGCGGGGAGGACCCGGCGGCGGTGATCCTGCCGACCGAGCTGGTGAAGCGGGACTCGGCCTGATCCGTGTTTCCCCGTGTCTTCCTCGCGTGTGTCCCTGGGCTTGCCTGAGGGCTTGTCCGAGGGCGTCCTCCGCTCGTTCCTTGCGCGCGCACTAGTTGCACAGTCAATGAACAGTGGTTTCGGTGTTACCGTGCACGTATGGCAGTCATGACGGCCGGTGCGCGGCTCGAGGAACGGTGGCGAGAGATTCTCTCGCTGCACGCGCGCACGATGTGCGAGATCGACCGCGCATTGCACCCGCACGGCCTGGGGGCGAGCGACTTCGAGGTGCTGGACCTCCTCGTGGCCGAGGGGCCCGAGGAGGCCGCCCAGTGCCGGGTGCAGAACCTGGTCGGCCGGGTCCACCTGAGCCAGAGCGCCCTGTCCCGGCTCATCGCCCGGCTGGAGAAGGACGGGCTGGCGCAGCGCACGATGTGCGCGGAGGACCGGCGCGGTGTGTACGTCGCGCTGACCCGCAGAGGCCGCGATCTGCACGCCGAGGTCCTGCCGCTGCAGCGGGCCGTACTGGCCCGCATGCTCGGCGGCGACGAGCCCGCCCACCCCTAGGGACGGGCCAGCAGGGTACGGACGCCGTCCGACGTCAGCGTGAGGCGGTGCTCCGAGCCCGCGTCGATGGACAGCGACAGGTCGTCGGCCGGCCACTGCGCGGCGAGGGCGCCCAGCGGCACCATGCGGTAGCGGGAGACGTACGGCAGCAGGTCCGCCATCTCCAGCTCCGAGGTGAACACGGGCACCACCTGACGGCCGCCCTGCTGTTCCAGTACCGGCAGTGCCAGCATCCCGGGGTCGGCGGCGTCCTGCTCGCTCGCGTCGTCGGGCACCGGGATGAGGACATCACTGCCCGCAAGGGTGTCGAGCGCCGCCGTGTCCTCGGTGTTCTCGGCGAGTGTGTCCAGCGCGCGCCGGGCGGGCGAGACGGAGTTGTCGTTCGCGGGTGTTTCCATGACTGGTCCCTGGTAGCGGCGGTGATGGGGCCCGCCCCGATGATCGGCACGGGACGGTCCAGCCTCGCGTACCCGATCGTCCACGGCGCAATCCTGTTCGACGCCCTGCGTAGAAGTACTCACATTCGGTCGGGTTCGATCGAGAAGTTCGAGAACCGCAAGGTATGCCGGAGATCCGCACGGTGTGCCGGAGATGTGAGTGATGGTGCTCATGCGGTTACCCGGCAGGTCTCCGAGGACTCCCGGAGATTCCGGGAGTCGAGGCACCGACCGGGAGAAGTGCTCATGTCCCACACCACCAGCGCCCGTGAGGTGGTCGACGCCATCAAGGGCGTCGACTTCCCCGCGGGCAAGGACGACCTGATCCGGGCGGCGCGTGAGGCGGGTGCCTCGCAGGACGCCGTCGCCGCACTGCGCGGCATCCCGCCCGAGAGCTACGCCAACCGCGAGGAGGTGGCCCGGTCGGTGCGCGTGGACCCCGCCTCCGACCTCGGCACGTCTGCGGCGCAGCGCGCCGAACAGGCCCGCGCGGGCGGCAAACCGGGCCAGTCGCAGCATCTGCGCGAGGTGCCGAAGCCGCCCGTGGAGGAGGAACTGGACCGGGACCGCTGACGACGCGGAAGACGGGGCCCGGCCCGGCGCGCGGGCCCGCCGTCCTCGTCCTGCGCCGGCCGGGCTCCCGGTCGGCGCACAGCGTCGCGTGCGCCCCCTCGGTACCCCCGGAGCACACCCGAAACAAACCCAAAGCACCCAACGCGCCCGCAACCTTTCGGTCAATCGGCTCGTCTCACCCATATACCCGAACTTGCACACACCGGGGGACACAATGCGACGAAGCAGAACAGCATGGGTGGCGGCCGTACTCGCGGGCGCCGCCTTGGGGACGGCCACGGTCTCGGCCGACGCGGCCCCGGGCACCGACGCGCGCGGCACCACACACACCACGGCATGCCCCACCGGCTGGGGCAGCCTCGACAAGACCCGCGTCGCGGGGACGACGTCCCCGGTGAAGGACGTCAGGACCGCGCACCACGCGTGCTTCGACCGGTTGGTCGTCGACGTACCCGGTGCGAGCGCCGGCCGTCTCGGCTACCTCGTCCGGTACGTCGACCGGCTGCACCAGGACGGCTCGGGCCGCCCGATCGCGATGGGCGGCGGAGCGGTCCTGGAGATCAGGATCGCCGCACCCGGCTACCGCCCCGAGACCGGCGCCGCCACATATCCCGGCCGGGCGGACCGGCCCCTGCCGGGTGTGGACCTCACCGGCTACCGCACCTTCAGGGACACCCGGTTCGCCGGGAGCTTCGAGGGCGAGACACAGATCGGGCTCGGCGTCCGTACCCGGCTGCCCTTCCGGGTACTGGCACTGGACGGCCGTGTCGTGGTGGACGTCGCCCACTCGTGGAGCGGGACGCGCTGAACACCGGGAGCCCGGCAGTGCCCCGCTCCGGGCACGCGCCGGTCTCCACCGGCGCGCACTGGCACTCATCTGATCAGCAGGGGGCCCACTTGATCGATCAGAAGGGCGGTCGGGTTACCATATGAGCGCCGCCTAGCTCGAAAGATGAGACGTGACTGCCAACGACGACTCGTTCACCAACTGGAAGAACCGCGAGGAGATCGCGGAGTCGATGATCCCGATGATCGGGAAGCTGCACCGTGAGCGGGACGTCACCGTCCTGCTGCACAGCCGCTCCCTGGTGAACAAGTCGGTGGTCAGCATCCTCAAGACCCACCGCTTCGCCCGCCAGATCGCCGGCGCGGAGCTCTCGGTCACCGAGACGATGCCCTTCCTGCAGGCCCTCACCACGCTCGACCTCGGTCCCTCGCAGATCGACATCGGCATGCTCGCCGCGACCTACAAGAGCGACGACCGCGGGCTGACGGTGGAGGCCTTCACCGCCGACGCCGTCGCGGGGGCCACCGGCGCCAACAAGATCGACCGGCGCGAGGGCCGCGACGTCGTCCTGTACGGCTTCGGCCGCATCGGCCGGCTCGTCGCCCGCCTGCTCATCGAGAAGGCCGGCTCGGGCAACGGCCTGCGGCTGCGCGCCATCGTCGTCCGCGGGGGCGGCGAGCAGGACCTCGTCAAGCGCGCCTCGCTGCTGCGCCGCGACTCCGTGCACGGCCAGTTCCAGGGCACGATCACCGTCGACGAGGACAACAGCACGATCCTCGCCAACGGCAACGCGATCAAGGTGATCCACGCCGACGACCCGACGCAGGTCGACTACACGTCGTACGGCATCAAGAACGCCATCCTCATCGACAACACCGGCAAGTGGCGCGACCGCGAGGGCTTGTCGAAGCACCTGCGCCCGGGCATCGACAAGGTCGTCCTGACCGCGCCGGGCAAGGGCGACGTCCCCAACATCGTCCACGGCGTCAACCACGACACCATCAAGCCGGACGAGCGGATCCTGTCCTGCGCGTCCTGCACCACGAACGCGATCGTCCCGCCGCTGAAGGCGATGGCCGACGAGTACGGTGTGCTGCGCGGCCACGTGGAGACGGTCCACTCGTTCACCAATGACCAGAACCTGCTGGACAATTACCACAAGTCCGACCGGCGTGGCCGCAGCGCGCCGCTGAACATGGTGATCACGGAGACGGGTGCCGCCTCCGCCGTCGCCAAGGCTCTCCCTGACCTCACGGCGAAGATCACCGGCAGCTCGATCCGCGTGCCCGTACCGGACGTGTCGATCGCGATCCTCAACCTCCAGCTGGCCCGCGAAGCCACCCGCGAAGAGGTCCTCGACCACCTGCGCGACGTGTCGCTGACCTCGCCGCTCAAGCGCCAGATCGACTTCATCAGCGCCCCCGACGCGGTCTCCAGCGACTTCATCGGCTCGCGCCACGCCTCGATCGTCGACGCCGGCGCGCTGAAGGTCGAGGGCGACAACGCGATCCTCTACCTCTGGTACGACAACGAGTTCGGCTACTCCTGCCAGGTCGTGCGCGTCGTCCAGCACGTCTCCGGGGTGGAGTACCCGACGTACCCGGCCCCGGCGGTCTGATCGCGGCAGTACGCGGCGCGGGGCGGTGGGAGGTCTTCTCCCACCGCCCCTCCCGCATGCCGGGACAGGACGTGAGGCCCTCGACGAACAGGCGGGTCAGCGCGGTCGGTGCCGTGATGGCGGTGCCGACGACGACGCTGTGCGCGCCCGCCGCGAGGGCCCGCGCGGCCTGCTTCGGCGTCGCGACCCCGGCGGCGACGGACCGCCCCGGCGGACATCGCCGCACTGCGTACACCCTCAGCAGGACATGGCCGCTGAGGAGGTCCTGAGCGGAGGCTGACCCGGCCGGCATCGGCCGGCAGGTCCGGGGCATGCGTGTGATGGCGTTCTGTGCTCGGACGCCGTGTCGCACGACGGTCGGCCGGAACGAGAATGGGGCCATGGACGAACTGGTTCGGCGTCCGCCCCGGCGTTCGCCCTGGGCCGAGGCGCTGATCTGGTGCGTCGCGGTGCTGAGCCTGACCGTCCTGGCCGCGGCCGCCGTCGTGCGCAGCACCGTGCTCGATCCGGAGTTCTACGGCCAGGTGCTGGAGGACGAGCGGGCCTACCAGCGGTTCTACGACGAGGTGCTGGTCGACCCGGCCAGTACACCTCTGGCCCAGGAACTGCTGGACCGGCTGCCCGTTCCGCAGTCCACCATCACCTCGAACCTCAAGGTCGTGATCCCGCCGGAGACGCTGCGGGCCATGGGGGACCGCCAGATCGCCGAGGTGATCCACTACCTGGAAGGGGACCGCGACCGGCTGCGGGTCACGGTCGACCTGGAGCCGGTCGTCGCGAACGTCGACCGGCTCAGCCAGGCCTACTTCGGCGACGCCGTCGCCGCCCTGCAGCAGAGGTCGGAACCCGACTTCCAGGCCTTCGTGCAGCGCCTGTCCGAACTGGCGGCACAGGTGGTGGCCGGTGAGGCGCCGCTGGAGGGCCTGCCGTCGCTGCCGCTCTCCCACAGCCAGGCGGTCGCGGCCACGGACACGCTGATGCGACTGGCGCCGTCGGCCGCGCGCCCCGGCCTCAGGCCCACCGTGGAGACGGCGCTGTACCGGGGAGACCTGGCCGCGGCACTGGCCGCACTCGCGCCGGTCGCCCTGACGGACCGGGTCCGGGCAGCCGCCGCGGAGTTGCTGCGGGAGGCGAACGAGGGCACCTGGGTCATCACCGTCGATCTCGGCTCCCAGCGGGAGGCGCTCGCTCCGGTGGAGCGCGCGCGTCACGTCACCCGCCTCTTCCAGGAGGTGGTGGAACCGGCGGCGGCCGTGCTCTGCGCCGCCGCGCTCACGCTGCTGTGGTTCTCCACGCCCTCCCCCGCCAAGCGCAGGCTGATGCCGCTCGGCTGGGTGCCGGCCGCCTCCGCGTCCCTGATGGCATTGACGGTGCTCCTCCTGCGTCTCACACTGGGCGACGCGCTGTTCGGCACCCCGTCGTCATGGCCCCCGGCGGCGTCGTCCCTCCTGGGCGACATCCAGGCGACCGCTCTCGACCGGCTCCTGACCACCGCCACCGTCGTCGCGGTGATCCTGCTGGCCGCGGGTGCCCTGCTGATCACCGTCGGGTGGGTCTGGCAGACCAGGCCCGGTGTGCCGGTCCTCACCGATCCTCGGCACGGCCCGCCCCTGACCCTCGCCGTGACGGCGTGCGCGCTCGTCGGCACGATGCTGGCACCGGTGGCGATCACCGGCTCCGCACCGCGCGTCTGCCAGGGCAGCGTCGAGCTGTGCGACGCCCGCTACGACGAGATCGCCCAGCTTGCGTCGCACAACGCCATGGCCACGACGGCGGACCGGTTCATCGGCCCCCTCCAGGACCCCGACATCGTCGGCCAGCTGGGCGCCGGGGCACGCGTCCTGCTCCTCGACACCCACCGGTGGGAGCGGCCCGAGCAGGTCGCGGACCGGTTGAGCACCTCGGACTTCTCCCCCTCGCTGCGCCGGCGGCTCACCGGGATCCTGGAGCGGGTGAACCCTCCCCACCCGGGCCTGTGGCTGTGCCACTCGGTGTGCGGTGCCGGAGCCATCGAGCTGGAGCCCGCACTGCGGCAGATCGGTGAGTGGCTGCGCGCGAACCCCACGGAAATCGTCACCCTGATCCTCCAGGACGGCGTCGGTCCCGTGGAGAGCCAGAGCGCTTTCGAGCGGGCCGGACTCTCCGACCTGCTGTACGAGCCTGACCCTGACCCGGACCGCCCGTGGCCGAAACTCGAGGACATGATCGACAGCGGCCGGCGCCTGGTCGTCTTCGCGGAGAAGGCCGACGGACCCGCGCCGTGGTACCGGAACTTCTACCGGTACGGCATGGAGACGCCGTTCGCGTTCCGCAGCCCGGACGAGATGTCCTGTCTGCCGAACCGGGGCGGCGCGGACAAGCGGCTGTTCCTGCTCAACCACTTCGTCACGGCGGGCGGTGGCCGGCGGCTGGACGCCGGGATCGTCAACTCACGGCAGCGGGTGCTGGAGCGGGCGCGCACCTGTGAGCGGCGGCGCGGCAGACCGGTCAACTTCATCGCGGTGGACTACGCGACGATCGGCGACGCGCTCGGCGCGGTCGACGAGCTCAACGCCGAACGCCGGCGGGACGATTCCCGCTTCCCCGCCGGACGGTCACCGGACAGGCTCCCCGGCGCGTGAGGAACGCGACGGCGCGCCGCCCGGCGACGCGATGGTGCTTCGCGTCGCCGGGCGGGTGCTGCCGGCGGTGCCGGACCGCCGGCCGGTCTCACCGGTTGATCTTGAACTGCGATCCCGGTTCGATCGTCACGTCTCCTTCGGCCGAGTCGGTGATGGTGACGTCGGTGAGGGTGGCGCTGCCGCGGGCGCCGCCCATCGCGAGGATGCCGGAGCCGTTGTTCGACTTGTCGATGCGGACGTTGTCGATTTTCACGTCCGGTATCGCGCCGCCTCCCGTCTTGAACTGGATGCCGTCGTAGGTCGAGTCGAGGATGTCGGTGTCCCGGATGGTCACGCCCGGGATGTCCTGCCCCTGCGCGAAGAGAGTGATGGCGCCGAACTCCTGGTCCTCGTTCCAGAACGCGCCCCCGGTCCGGTGCAGTGCGTTGCCCGCGATGAGGGTCTGCCCGGAGAAGGGCAGCGGGTCGTGGTCGGTGGCGAGCATGATGCCGGGGTAGTTCATGGTGTCGGAGATGACGTTGTTCTCGATGGTGTTGCCGTGACCGCCGTACACCGCGATGCCGTTGGCCCGCCACGGCAGCTGGATCGTGTTGTTGCGGAAGTGGTTGTCGTGGCCGACGTCCACGGAGGTGTCCTTCACGTACTTGCTGGCCCAGACCGCGAGCGAGTCGTCGCCGGTGTTGCGGAAGGAGGAGTTGTGGACCGTGGAGTTGCGGGTGCCGTTGGCGAAGTTGATGCCGTCGGCGTAGGTGTTGCGGACGCGCATGCCGGTGAACTCCAGGCCGTCACCGGGGCCCCACAGCTCGGGGATGTTCGCGTAGTCTCGGCCGGCCCAGACGCCGACGTTGGCATGCTCGATCCACACGTTGCTGATCTTGGTGTCCTTGCCGAAACGGCCGTTGAGCCCGACGCCGCCCTCGTGGCTGCCGTCGCCGCCGCGGATGGTGCCGGAGCCGAAGATGGCGATGTCGGAGATCTGGGTGTTGTGGTCGATGTCGAAGCCGAAGTTGCCCTCGTGCGGGTGGTTGATGCCGCCGGCCTCGTGCGGCGGGGTCAGGGTGTACAGCTGGGAGTGCCACATGCCCGCGCCGCGGATGGTGACGTCGCGGATGCCGACCTGGTTGTGCTGTCCCCGGTTGAGCGGATCGTCGGTGAGGATCTTCTGCTCCTGGCGCCACTGCCCGGCCGGGATCCACACACAGGGGATCTGGCCGTTCTGGTCGGCGGTGACGGCGCGCTGGATGGCGTCGGTGTCGTCGAGTCCGTCGCCGGGGACGGCCCCGTACTCGGTGATCGAGGCGCAGTTCGCCGGCTTGGGCGCCGGGGGCGCGACCTGCTCCAGGTCGATCAGGTCGATGACGTGGAAGGCGGCCGAGTCGCCCGCGTCGCGCTGGAGGCGGAACTCGGTGCCCTGCGGGAAGGTCTTGGACAGCAGCGCGTGGGACTCGTCGAACAGCCGCCGCGCGTCACCGCCGGGCCGGTTGGTGAGGCCCTCGGGGTCGTCGGTGTCGCCGTACAGCCAGCTGTGCTTGGACGACAAGGTCAGTTTCTGTACGAAGGCGCCGTCGGCGTAGAGGCTGATCGTGGCATCCGCTCCCCCGCCGCCGGGGGCGTCGGGGACGGAGCCCCGCACCACGATGGAATTGGTGGGTGCGGTGGAGGTGAACTCGACGTACTCGCCGGTGGAGTCGAGCCGGACGGACTCCCGGCCGGACGACTCGGTGCCGAAGTTGGTGTGGCCGAAGGTGCGCTTGGCGTCGGTGGTGAGCAGCGTGCCGTTGTGGCGGCCGTCCTCCGCCTCGTACTCGGTGTAGGGCACGGCGGCGCCGCGTCCGACGACGAGGGATTTGGCGAGGACGTTGTTGTCCTCGTTGGTCTCGGCGACTACGCCGGTGGCGTCGGCCGTGGCGGAGAGCGTGACGCCACCGCCGGTCGCCGTCCAGACGCCGCTGATCGGCACGTTCACCGTGGCACCCGCGGCCACTGCGCCGGTCGTGCCGTTCAGGGTGGTGGTGCCGGCCTGGAGCCGGGTCACCGAGCCCGCCTCCACGGCGCTCGTGCCGCGGTTGTGCACGGCGACGGTGAAGGAGACGCGGGCGCCCACGGCCGGGCCGGCCGGGTCGCTGGTGATGGAGCGCACCTCCAGGTCGGGACCGGGAGCCCGGTCGACGACCAGCCGGTCCTTGGCGGCGCGGCTGTTGTTGGAGTCGTCCAGTTCGGCGACCGTGCCGCGCGGGTCCACCACCGCGGCGACCGCGTAGCCGCCGGCCGCGTGGGTGCCGGTGGAGACGGCGACCTCGGCGGACTCACCGGGGTCGAGCGCGGGCACCTCGGCGCTGCCGGCGGCCGTCCCCTCCACGGTGACCTCGGCGGTCGTCGCGGCCGAACGCGCGGTCCCGGCGTTGCGGACCGTGGCGTTCACGGTGACCTCGTCCCGCTCGGAGGGGGTGGCGGGTGACCAGTCGAGGCCGGTGACGGTCAGGTCGGGCGCGGGGGCGGCGGTGCCGACGACCTGGAACTCGGCGACCTGGCCACCGGGCGCACCGGTGTTGGAGAAGAGCCTGAGGCGGACGTCGGCCACGCGGCCGGTGACCGGGATGGTCACCGTGTTGTCCGTGCCCGGGCTGAAGGAGTAGTCGGCGCGGGCGCGCAGCGAGCTGAAGTCGCTCTGGCCCTGCGCACGGCCGAGCACCTGGATGCTCTGGGTCCGGGCGGCCCAGACGGGGTCCGGGTTCAGCTTGGCGACCACGGCGCTGATGTCCGCGTCGGCGCCGAGCCGTACGGTGAGGTCGGCGGGGTGGCCGGCCGCTTCCCAGTAGGTGGAGGTGGAGTCGTCGGTGGCGTTGGCCGCGACGTAGGAGTGGACCGACGAGGTGGCCTCGGCCGGCTTGTTGCGGGCCAGGTTGGTGCCGGTGGGAGGCGGCTCGGTGACCACTTCCTCGCCGTACACCTCCAGTTCGGCCAGCTGCGCGGCGTTCCAGCCGGTGTTGCCGGTGACGTGGACGCGGACGTAGCGGGCGTCGGAGGGGGAGGTGAGGCCGACGGCGACGGTGTTGGCGCGGTCCGGGCCGAACGCCCGTGCGGCCGAGGCGGCGAGGGTGCGGAAGGTGGAGCCGTCGGTGCTGCCCTGGAGGGAGAGGCTCTGGCTGCGGCTCTCCCAGCCGGCGGGCAGTTTGAGGACCACCCGTTCGACGTTCCGGGCCTCGCCGAGGTCGACCTGTACCCACTGGGGGAAGGAGCCGGCCGGGCCCTCCCAGTAGGACGCCTGGGTGCCGTCGGTGGTGTTGCCGGCCGGGTAGGCGCTGTGCGAGCCGCCCGCCGTGGCCGGGCGGCCGAGGGCGAGGTTGACGTCGGAGGCGGCCGTCGCGGCGTGCGCGCCGGCCGCGAAGGGCAGCGGGAGCAGCCCGACCGTCATCAGCCCGGCCACGACGGCGCCCGTCAGCGACCGTCGGCCGAGGGGTCTCCATCTCATGGGGGTCCTCTGTTCCGTGGGGAGTCGGGGAGCGCGACGGGCCGGCGGGGAGGGGGAAGCACCGACGCACCGACCATGCGCGCCAATTGAGCAGGACAGTCGATTCTTTGCGGAAAGTGCGTCATCAGATTTCTAGCGCGTCACCGGTTTGTCAACAGTCTCTGTTCCGACGGGAATTGACACGTAAACAGCTTGCGAGACTTGCGGGCTGCTTGCGTTCATGATGACCTGGTGAATCAGTACCGCAGGAGCGTGTGAGCGCCTGTCGAACCTCACACCGCACGCAAGTCATGCATCAAGTCGAGAAACAGAAGGGCCGGCCCGACGCCCGTAGGCGTCGAGCCGGCCCCTTGCCGGTGAGGAGTCCCCCGGGGGACTGGTCAGTCCGTGCCGGACTCCATCGCGGCGCGGTCCAGCAGCTCGTCGTCGCCGGAGACCTCGCCGCGGGAGGCGATGGCCTGCGCACCGCCCTCCGGCATGGCGCCGATCAGCCCGGTCGCGGCGGCCTGCGCGGCACCGATGGCGGGGTTGGCGGTGCCGATCAGGCCGAGCCCGGCGTACTGCTCCAGCTTGGCGCGGGAGTCGGCGATGTCGAGGTTGCGCATGGTGAGCTGGCCGATCCGGTCCACCGGGCCGAACGCGGAGTCCTCGGTGCGCTCCATCGACAGCTTGTCCGGGTGGTAGCTGAACGCCGGGCCCGTGGTGTCGAGGATCGAGTAGTCCTCACCGCGCCGCAGCCGCAGCGTGACCTCACCGGTGACCGCCGAGCCGACCCAGCGCTGCAGCGACTCCCGGATCATCAGCGCCTGCGGGTCCAGCCAGCGGCCCTCGTACATCAGCCGGCCAAGACGCCGCCCCTCGGTGTGGTACTGGGCGAGGGTGTCCTCGTTGTGGATCGCGTTGACGAGGCGCTCGTAGGCCGCGTGCAGCAGGGCCATGCCGGGCGCCTCGTAGATGCCGCGGCTCTTGGCCTCGATGATCCGGTTCTCGATCTGGTCGGACATGCCCATGCCGTGGCGGCCGCCGATGGCGTTGGCCTCCATCACCAGGTCGACCGGGGAGGCGAACTCCTTGCCGTTGACCGTCACCGGGCGGCCCTGGTCGAAGCCGATCGTGACGTCCTCGGCGGCGATCTCGACCGACGGGTCCCAGAACCGCACGCCCATGATGGGCTCCACGGTCTCCACGCCGGTGTCGAGGTGCTCCAGCGTCTTGGCCTCGTGGGTGGCGCCCCAGATGTTGGCGTCGGTGGAGTACGCCTTCTCCGTCGAGTCCCGGTAGGGGAGGTCGTGGGCGAGGAGCCACTCCGACATCTCCTTGCGGCCGCCGAGCTCGGTCACGAAGTCCGCGTCCAGCCACGGCTTGTAGATCCGCAGCTGCGGGTTGGCCAGCAGGCCGTACCGGTAGAACCGCTCGATGTCGTTGCCCTTGAACGTGGAGCCGTCGCCCCAGATCTGGACGTCGTCCTCGAGCATCGCCCGGACGAGGAGCGTGCCCGTGACGGCACGGCCGAGCGGCGTGGTGTTGAAGTAGGCACGCCCGCCCGAGCGGATGTGGAACGCCCCGCAGGTGAGCGCGGCCAGGCCCTCCTCGACCAGCGCCGCACGGCAGTCGACCAGGCGGGCGATCTCGGCGCCGTAGGTCTTCGCACGGTCGGGCACCGAGGCGATGTCGGGCTCGTCGTACTGACCGATGTCGGCGGTGTACGTGCAGGGGACTGCGCCCTTGTCACGCATCCACGCGACCGCGACCGAGGTGTCGAGGCCGCCCGAGAAGGCGATACCGACGCGCTCGCCGGTGGGGAGGGAGGTGAGGACCTTGGACATAGGAAGAGTATGCATGATTACGCATGACCATGCAAAGCCGATCGGGGATGACTCCGTCACCGGGCCGGCATCGGGGCGTACCGGTACTCCAGGACGTCCTCGATCCGTACTCGAGGACGTCCCCGCGCGGGAGGACACCGCGAGGGCCGGGACCCGCCTCGCCGAGGAGCTGGGGACGACGGGGATCGGCGACAAGACCGTCGCCGCTCGGTCCGGAGGCCTGTCCCGGGAGACCGTCCACCAGCGGCCACGGACGATCGAACGGCTGCTCGGCCGTGACCTCGAGTCCGGCGAGCAGCGCACGGGAGCTCCACGTGGCGTTGCAGGCACTCGACGCCTGCGGGGCCGCCGACCCGCTCACCGCGCCCGGCGTCGGTTCACCCAGCCGAACAGGACCACCGAGCACACCGCCGCGAACGCGCACCAGGTCGAGACGAACTCGAGCCGCCACAGGGCCCAGCAGATCAGCGCGCCCGCCCCGGCCAGGTACCCCAGCACGCGCAGGCCGCGGTCGCCGGACAGCAGCAGGGAGCCGACCGTGGCCACCAGGTAGCCCGCGACCAGCAGCTCGGCGCGGGGCAGGTCCACCACGTAGCCGATGGTGTGACCGCGGATCTCCGCCCGCACGGGACGGGTGGCCAGTACGTACGAGAGCACCGTCGCCGTCGCCGCTCCGGCGGCGAGGGGCACGGTCAGCCTGCGCCGCGCGGACCCCGGCGCGGCGCACAGCACGCCCGCCGGCACCCACAGGGCGAGCAGTGGGAGGGCCATGACCGTCCAGGCCAGGGTGGCCGGACCGGTCCCTCCGTCCGAGGCCCAGACCGCCGCCTCGACCGTCTGGTGGACGCCGAGCAGCAAGGGCAGAGCGGCCAGCGGAAGGTCACGGCCACCGCGTGCCCGCACCACGCAGGCCGCGCCGACGGCGGCGACCCCGACGCCCGCCACGAGGTCGGCCTCCGCGCTCCAGCACATCCTTGCGTCCTCGGGTCGGCCGACGGGCCCTCCATCCTCACCGATCCGGTGGGGCACGGCGGGCGTCGACACGGCCGCCGGCGACAGCCGCCTCCGCGGCCCGCTCCCCGGAACGGGCGGTGCCCCCCGGGTCGCCGGGGTGGCACCGCCCGTGGGACCCGCCGCCGGATCAGGCGTCGGCGGTGGCCCCCTGACCGAAGACGGCGTGCAGCCGCCGCGTGTGGTCGACATGGCGTTCCGGACCGGTGAGGGTCACCGCCGCCGTCAGGAGCGGGTCGGTGCTGGAGGCGGCGAGCCGCAGTTCCAGGTCGCCCGGCTCGACGACGCGGCGGCCGTCGCGCCCCGTGAAGGACGCCAGATCGGCCGGGACGGTGACGCGCACGCGGCGTGCCTCGCCGGGGGCCAGCGGCACCCGCGTGTAGCCGATGAGGCGCTGCACCGGCTGGACGACGGAGGCGACCGGGTCGTGCAGGTAGAGCTGGACGATCTCGGTTCCGTGCCGTTCACCGGTGTTGCGGACGGTGAGCTCCAGTCGGAACTCGCCGTCGGTGGGCGCCTCCTCGGTGTCCACCGCGAGATCGCTCCAGGCGAACGTCGTGTAGGTGAGGCCGTGCCCGAAGCCGAAGGCCGGTGTCGGGTCGATGTTGGACACCTCGCTGGCCTGCGCGAGCCGCGCCCCGAGATAGGTGGCCGGCTGGGTGCCCGCTCCGCGCGGCACGCTGACCGGCAGCCTGCCGGTGGGGCTGATGCGCCCACTGAGCACACCGGCGATGGCGGCGGTGCCCTCCTCACCGGGGAAGAACGACTGCACGATCGCCGCGGACTCCGCCACGGCGCGGCCCAGGGCGTAGGGCCGGCCGGCGAGCAGCACCGTCACCACCGGCTTGCGGGTGTCCAGCAGCGCGTCGAGGAGCTGCTGCTGGGCGCCGGGCAGGGCGAGCGACTCGACGTCGCAGCCCTCTCCACTGGTGCCGCGGCCGAACAGCCCGGCGCGGTCGCCCAGAACGGCGACGACGACATCCGCGTCGCGGGCCGCCCGGACGGCCTCGGGGATGCCGAAGACGTCCCCGTCGTCGACCCCCGTGCCGCGCACGAGAGTGACCTCCGCGTCGGGGAACTCGGCTGCCAGGGTGTCGCGCAGGGTGGGCAGTTCGATGCCGACCGGGTTCTCGGGGTGGTGGACGCCGATGTGCTGGGGGAAGGAGTAGCAGCCCAGCACGGCTGTGGGCTCGTCGGCGTTGGGGCCGATCAGGGCGATGCGGCGAGGCCGGTCGAGCGGCAGGGTGCCGTCGTTGCTCAGCAGTACGACCGCTTCCTCGGCGACCGTGCGGGCCAGCTCGCGGTTCTCCGGGCCGTCGAGGTCGATCCTGCCGCGCAGGGCGTCCGGGTCGTCCAGGTCGGCGCCGTCGAGCGCGGACGGCACCGGGTCCCAGCCCGGGTCGAGCAGCCCGAGCGCCGCCTTCTGGGTGAGTACCCGGCGCAGGGCGCGGTCGATCACCGACTCCGGCACGCGGCCGTCGACGACCGCCTCGACCAGGGTCGCCCCGAACGTCTTGACCGTGGGCAGTTCGACGTCCACGCCCGCCCGCAGCGCGGCGCCGGCGGCTCCCGCCCAGTCGGCGGCGATGCCGTGCAGCGTCTTGAGGAAGGCGATGCCGAAGTAGTCGGCGACAACGGTGCCGTCGAAGCCCCACGTGTCGCGCAGCAGCCCGGTCAGCAGCTCCTCGTCGGCCGCGGCGGGCACACCGTCCGTGTCGGTGTAGGAGGCCATCACCGACCGGGCGCCGCCCTCGCGGATCGCCATCTCGAAGGGGGGCAGCAACACGTCGGCGCGCTCGCGCGGACCCATGGGCGAGGGGGCGAGGTTGCGTCCGGCCCGGGAAGCCGAGTAGCCGACGAAGTGCTTGAGGGTGGCGACGAGACCGGCGTCCTCCAGGCCCCGCACATAGGCGGTGCCGATGGTGCCGACGAGGTACGGGTCCTCGCCGATGGTCTCCTCGACCCGGCCCCAGCGGACGTCGCGCACCACGTCCAGGACGGGCGCGAGACCCTGGTGGACGCCGACGGCCCGCATGTCGCGGCCGATGGCGAGTGCCATGCGCCGGACCAGGTCCGGGTCGAAGGTGGCGCCCCAGGACAGCGGGACGGGGTAGGCGGTCGCGCCCCAGGCGGCGAAGCCGGCCAGGCACTCCTCGTGCGCGACGGCGGGGATGCCGAAGCGGTTCTCGGAGGCGATGCGGGCCTGGGTGCGCATGAGGGAGAGCGCACCGAGCGCCGGGTCGACGGGGGCGGTGCCGAAGGGACGGGTGAGTTGGCCCAGCCCGGTGGGCAGGAGCGCGTCGAAGTCGACGGCCTCCTCCATGTCGTGCTGATGGGGGGCGACGTCTCCGCCCTCGTTGGACGCGCCGACCCACACGCCGTACAGCTGGGCGATCTTCTCCTCGAGGGTCATCGCCTCGATCAGCGCGGACACCCGGTCGGTGAGGGACTGGGCGGGGTCGTTCCAGAGAGGGATTTCGGGGGTGGTCTCTACGGCCACGTTGGCAGTCACTTTCCTCCGACACCCATCAGTCCCTGGATCAGGGCGCGACGGGCGAACAGGTAGACGAGCAGGATGGGGACCATGGACAGCACCACGGCTCCCAGCAGACCGGGGATGTCGATGCCGTGCGCGGTCTGGAAGTTGTACAGGCCCAGGGTGACCACCTTGGTGGATTCGGACTGGGTCAGGACGAGCGGGAACAGGAAGCCGTTCCATGCCTGGAGCGCGGAGAACACCACGATCGTGGACAGCCCGCCGCGGGACAGCGGCAGGACGAGCTGGAAGAACATGCGCCGCGGGTTGGCGCCGTCCATCGCCATGGCCTCGTACAGCTCCGGGGAGATGTCACGCATCGCGCCGCTGAGGATCAGGGCGGACATCGGCAGGCAGAACGCGGCCGTGGGCAGGATGACGCCGAGCAGGTTGTCGTACAGCCCGGCTTCGCTGATCAGGTAGAACATCGGCACGATGACGGCCTGGGCCGGGATGGCGAGGCCGAGCAGGAACAGCCGGAAGATCGCCGACGTGGCCCTGCCGCGGCTGCGCACGATCGCGTAGGCGAGCGGCGGGACCAGCAGCAGCACGATGCCGATCACGCTGGCGGTGACGACGAGCGTGTTGAGGAAGTACTGGCCGAAGCCCGAGTCGAAGGCGCCGGTGTAGTTGTCCAGCGTGAAGCTGTCCGGGATCGAGACCGGGCCGTTCTCGGCGTAGTCCTCGCGGGTGCGCAGGGTGGCGGCGAGCATCACGTACAGCGGCAGGCCGACCAGGAAGAGCCAGACCAGGGAGCCCGCGCCGGCCAGGTAGTTGGGGCGGCGCCTCATGACACACCCTCCATGGAGCTGCGCATCTTGTCGTAGCCGGAGACCCGGACGACGATCAACGAGATGACCGTGGCCGCGACGACCAGCGCCAGGGCGATCGCGGAGCCGGTGCCGTAGTCGAAGCTCTTGAACGCCTTGTCGTACATGTAGTAGGCGCTGATGGTGGTGTCGGTGCCGGGGCCGCCCTGGGTCAGGATGAGGACCGTCTCGAACGTGGTCAGGCCGCCGACGATCATCAGGATCCCCGAGGTGACCATGGGGGTGCGCAGCTGCGGCAGTGTGATGTGGAAGAACTGCCGGTAGCGGCCCGCCCCGTCGATCTCCGCCGCCTGGTACAGCACCGGCGGGATCGCGCGGGCGGCGCCCTGGTAGATCAGCGTGTGGAACGGGGTGAACTGCCAGGTGCTGACGAACGCCAGTACCCCGATGGCGGTGGCCTGTTCACCGAACAGGTTGCCGTCGCCGAACAGCCACGCGGCCTCGGCCGGGATGCCGAAGTTCGGGTCGAGCAGCGCCCGCCACAGCACGGACACGGCCGTCGCGGACAGCAGCAGCGGGATGAAGTAGATGACCGACAGGACGGCGCGGTTGCGCTGGTGACCGGCGGCCCAGACGCCGAGCAGGATGCTCAGCGGGGTCTGGAGGACCACGCCGAGAGCGGTCAGCAGCAGGGTCAGCCAGATGCTCTTGAGCATCACCGGGTCGTCGATGAGGCGCGACCAGTTGTCCGTGCCGACGAACTCGGGCGAGCTGATCCCGTCCCAGCTCATGAAGGACAGCACCGCCACCATGATCAGCGGGACGATCGCGAAGAGGGCGAAGAACACTGCGGCGGGCAGCGCCCAGGCGAAGCCGGGGCGGCCTACCTTCGTTGCGGACGAGGCGGGCGGCCGCCGCCGGGCCCCCTTGCGGGGGCCGGCGGCAGGCCGGGCGCTCGTGATCTGTGTGGTCATGAGCCGTTCGTCACTCGGTCGGGAGGGCCTGCATGGCCTTGATGAAGCCGTCCGTGTCGAGCTGTCCGTTGAAGAACTGCTGGACGGCCTTGTGCATGTCCGAGCTCGCCTTCTGCGGGTACGCCTGGTCCCAGGACAGCTGGAACGACGGGGCGTCGGCGACGAGGTCGTACTGGAAGCGCGAGTACTCGGGGGTGCCCGAGGTTTCGATGAACTTGTCGGTGTTGGTCGTGGTCGGCAGGTTGCCGATGTCCAGCTGAGCCTTGACGAAGTCGTCGGAGTACATGAGCTTCAGGAACTCGGCCACGGCCTCGGGGTGCTTGGTCTTCTTCATCACCGAGTAGTAGTTGTTGGTGTTGCCGGCGACGTTGGCCGGGTCGCCCTTGCCGCCCTCGACGGTCGGGAAGGCGGTGTAGCCGAGGTCCTTCTCGGCGAAGGCCTTGTGGTCCGTCAGCTGCTGGGAGTAGTACCAGGAGCCCATCAGCTCGAAGCCGGCCTTGCCCGAGGCCACCAGCTGGACCGAGCCGCCGTTGGTGTACTTGACGGAGTCGTAGTTCTTGCCGAAGGCGCCGGAGTCGACGAGCTCCTTGATCATGCCCAGGGCCTTCTTGCTGTCCGCGCTCTCCCAGGCGCTCTTGTCGCCCCCGACGGCCTTCGCGAGCAGCTCCGGGCCGGCTATCCGGTCGTAGAGGTACTGGAACCACATCTGGGTGGGCCAGACATCGCCGCCGCCGAGCGCGATCGGCGTGACGCCCTCGTCCTTGAGCTTGTCCACCGCGTCGAGCAGCTCGTCCCAGGTCTTCGGCGGCTGGACGCCCGCCTCTTCGAGGACCTTCTTGTTGTGGAAGAGCAGGACCGGCTGGGTGCCGCGCATCGGAATGCCGTACGGCTTGCCGTCGACGACCGCGCTCTCGAAGACGCTCGGCAGGAACTTCTTCTCCAGGTCCGGGTTCTTCTTGATGAAGTCGTCGAGCGGCAGCAGCAGGTCGGCCTCGACGAACGGCTTGATGCTGCCGCCTCCCCAGTTGAAGAAGACGTCCGGTGCCTGCGGGGTGCTGATGATCGTCTGGAGCTTCTTCTGGTAGTCGGCGCCGGGGATGGTGTCGAGGACCACCTTGACGTCGGACGTCTTGTTGAAGGTTTCGACGATCTGCTCTTCGACCTTGTTGCTGGCGTCCCCGTAGACCAGGACATGGATCTTGCCGTCGTCCGACGACGCCCCGCCGTCCCCGTCGCCGCAGGCCGAGAGGCTCAGGGCCAGGGCGAGCGTCGCACCGGTGGCGACCAGTCTGGGCAAGCGCGCACGTGTCTTCATCGTTCGCCTTTCGAAAGTTTCGGCGCCATCACCGAAAGTCCATGCTGGTCGGACAGTAAAGTCCGACGGGATTTCTGGTCAATGGGCCTGCGCGTGCCGTCTCAAAACGTTATCGATCGCATGACCTATCCTTCGTGCATGCACGATGAAGTTGAGGTGGGCGCCCGGGTCACCCTGGCCGAGGTGGCGAAAGAAGCCGAAGTATCACCCTCGACAGTTTCGAAGGTCCTCAACGGTCGTTCGGATGTCTCCGGTGCCACCCGGGACCGGGTCGAGCGGTTGCTGGAGGTCCACGGCTACCGTCGCCGGAGCGCGAACGCGCCGCGCTCCCCGCTCATCGAACTCGTCTTCCACGAGCTGGACAGCGTCTGGGCGATGGAACTCGTCCGGGGTGTGGAGACCGTCGCCAAGGCGAACCGGACGACCGTGGTGCTCACCAGGAGCGGCACACGGCACGCACCCGCGTCCGACTGGATCGAGGGGGTGCTCCGGCGCAGGCCGCTGGGGGTCGTGCTGGTCTTCTCCTCGCTCCCCGCGGAGATGAAACACCGCCTACGGTCACGGGACATACCCTTCGTCATCGTCGACCCGGCCGGCGACCCGGACCCCGACGTCCCGTCCGTGGGCTGCGCCAACTGGGCCGGAGGCCTGGCGGCCACCCGCCATCTCACCGACCACGGGCACGAACGCGTCGCGATCATCACCGGTCCCGAGGACATGCTGTGCTCGCTGGCCCGTCTCGACGGGTACCGCTCGGCCATGACCATGGCGGGCCTGACGGTCGACCAGCGCCTCGTCCGCTTCGGCGACTTCCAGGTGCGGGGCGGTTTCACGCACGGGACGGACCTGCTGGACGGCCCCGGCCGTCCGACGGCGATCTTCGCGGGCAGTGACCTTCAGGCCCTCGGTGTACTGGAGGCGGCCCGGGTCAGAGGCCTGCGCGTGCCCGAGGACCTCTCGGTGGTCGGCTACGACGACGTACCGCTGGCCCAGTGGTCGAGCCCGCCTCTGACCACGGTCCACCAGCCGCTGCTCCACATGGCCGAGGAGGCGGCCCGCATGCTCTTCCGCCCGGACGACCCCGGGCGGGCCGCCCAGCGCATCGAACTGGCCACCCACCTCGTCGTCCGGCAGAGCACGGCGCCACCGCAAGGAGGGCCCGGACGGCATCCGGCCCGGCCGGCGCCCCTGGGACAGGAAGGGACGCCGGGAACGACCGTCGGCGCGGGCGCGTGAGAAGACGTGCCGGTCACTGCCCGGCCGCCGTAAGACGAATCCGGGTGCTTCCGCTGTCGACACCCGGCCGGAACGCCGACCGGACCGCCCCTCTCACCCGCTGCAGCACGCGTGCCGTGCCTTCTCGACGTACTCGTGCCCGTGCCACCAGTACATCCTGTTGTCCGGGTGGTCGGGTACGGGAGGCAGCACGGTGGTGCCCTCCGGCTTCCGGGAGCCGGCCACCGACGCCGCGGAGAACGGCCGCAACAGGGAAGCGACGGTGTGCGCGACGCCCGACACGAGTACCTGTTCGACGTTGGCGGTGTCCTTGATGTCGGTGAGGGGATCACCGTCGACGACGGCGAGGTCGGCGTACATCCCGGGTGCGATCCGGCCCAGGTCTTCGCGCAACGTCTCGCCCGCCATGCTCGTCGCGGTCACCAGCGCCTCGTACGGGGTGAAACCGTAGGTGACCATCGCACGCAGGTTCATGTGCAGGCTGACCGCCGCGTGGTCGATGGGGGCGTCGGTGCCGAGCACGACGCGGCCCCCCGCGCGGAAGATGTCGAGGGCCTGCCGGACCTGTGCCCGGAGGTTCGCGCGCCGCGCGGTCTGGTCGGTCCGGCCCGCCGCGTCGGCGCTCTCCCTCAGGGCGGCCGTCCGCCACGGCGGGTTCAGTGTCCGCACACGACGGTCTTCGACCAGGGACCTGTCCTCCCGGTACAGCGTGGTGGAGCCGAAGAGGGTCGGTGTCCGGGCCATGTCCGATGCCACGAAGAGGGCCGTGACGTCGGAGTAGCCCGTGCCGAGCGGTGTCACGGTACGCGAGTAGCCGAAGCGGTTCGTCGCACCCGTGTGTTCCGTCCCGTCACCGCCGAAGGCCATGGCCGGGTAGTGGTAGTGCGAGGTGACCGGGATTCCGATGCCGTGCGCGAAGGCGACGACGCGCTTGTGCCACATGACCGGCAGGCGGACGTAGCACTTCATGAGGTCGTACTCCAGGCTCTTCGCGCGCTCCAGTTCGAGCTTCAGCTGTGCGTCGCTGAACGTGGGGCGCATGAAGTTGTAGTAGATCCGCGGCCCGTCGACCGCCTCGCCGGTCGCGAAGTACCTGGGTGCGATCCGGGCACCGGACCGGGTGGCCTCGCGTTCCTCGACCATGTGGTAGGCGGGGCTTCCGGGTGACCTCGTGGTGGTCACGCCAAGGGACAGCCAGAGCCGCCCCTGCCGGTCGCCATAGGCGTAGCCCTGCATCTCCCGGTGGTGGTGCATGTCGACGAGACCGGGCATCACCAGCCGGTCGCGCGCGTCGACGCGCCGGCCCACGCGGCCGTCGGCATGCGGTTCGACGGCCCTGATCCGGTGTCCTTCGATGACGATGTCGACGTCGCGCCGGATCTCCTGGCGGACGCCGTCCCACATCCGGCCCGCGTGGACCACCGTGCGCGCCGGCGGCCGGACGGCGGTCCACGTCAGCGGCACGGCGACCGTGCGAGGACGTCCGCCGTTCGCCGGGACCAGGCGCAGCCTGCCGTTGTTGAGGTACAGGAGGTGCTTCGAGTCGCCGCTCCATGACGGCGCGTCGGTCACCTCGTCGGTGATCTGCCGGGGTTCCCCGACCGGCGTTCCGTCCGTGGCGACGTCCACGGTGTACAGGACACTCGCGACCGCGAACGCCATGCGCCTGCCGTCGGGCGACCAGACCGGTCCGTCGTCCCCCCGGGTCTGGATCGAGCGGCCGGCCACCGCCTCGACGTATCTGCCCTGCCCCGTCCTCCGGTCGACGAGCAGGATCTGGCTCAGCCCTTCACGGAATCTCGCCGAGTACGGTTTCACCGCCGCCAGGGCGATCGTCCCGCCGTCGGGGGACCAGGTGGGTCTTCCGGGCTCGAACGTCGCGGTCAAGACACGGCGCACGTCGCCGCTCGTCACGTCGGCGGTCCACAGCGCGCCGTCCTGGTCCAGGAAGGCGATCTCCTTACCGCTGGGCGACCACGCCGCCGACACCGCCGCCCTGGTACCGAGGTCGGTCAGTTGCCGGTCCCGGCCCGTGTCGAGATCCCTGATCCAGATGTCGAGTGTCCCGCCACGGTCCGTCGAATAGGCCAGCAGCTTCCCGTCGGGCGACCAGGCGGGGTCGCACTTCCACCAGTGGTCGCGGGTCAACGGCCGCGGTGCGCGGCCGGTCTTCATGACGTAGATGTCGTTGAGTGCGCGGAAGGCGATGTGCTCACCGTCGGGGGACAGCACCGGGCTCCCGATTCCCCGTACCGGCCGCGGCCCGGTGCTCTCGAAGTCCGGCCGGCGCCTGGTGTACCTCGGCCTGCGGGTGGTGACGGCGGCGGAGAAGCCGATGGTCCGGGTGCCGGAGCCGTGGCGTGACCGCACGTGGATCCGGCCGTCCGCGGTGTAGAGGAAGCGCTCGTGGTCGAGCCACGACACCCTGAACGGGAACGTCTCCTGGTCGTCCACCAGGGGCGTGTCACCGATCATCAGGTGGCAACGTCCGTCGTAGGTCAGGTGGTGGACCAGGCCGGTACCGTCCGGAGTCCATTGCGGCTGATGGATCACCTGGCCCGCGGGCACGGTGGCACGGGTGCTGCGCCGGCCGGTGGTGCGGTCCACGTCCTCGATACGGGTGTTGTCCACCACGAAGGCCACCCGCTTGCCGTCCGGCGACCAGGCCGGCTCGTACTCCTCGCCGGGACCGTCGGCGAGTACGTCGACCCGTCCGCTGCCGACGTCGTACGTGTGGATCGCGTAGCTGCCCGACGCGTCGGACGAGAAGACGATCGTGCGCCCGTCCGGCGACCACCGGGGCTCCCGGTGGTCGAAGGGCCCCTGGGTCAGCTGCCGCAGCCCGCTGCCGTCGGGCCGTACGGTCCAGAGGTCGAAGACACCGTCACGGTAGGACTGGAAGACCAACTCGCCGCCGTCCGGGGACCAGTCGGGCTGCGCGATGTCGAACAGGTCGCTGGTGAGTCGTCGCGCCTGCCCGCCCGACGCCGGCATCACCCACAGGACCCCTAACAGGTCCAGGGCGATCCACCGGCCGTCGGGCGAGACCCGTGCCCCGAACGTGGTGCCCGTGCCCAGCCGCAGGTCGTCGCTGCCGCCGGTGCGGGGAACCGCCGCGGCGGCCCGCGGGCCGGCCAACGAGGTCATCGCCACCGCGGCCCCGGCACCCGCCAGGAACCCACGACGGGAGACCGGGGCCGGCCTCACCCGTCGGCCGGCTCCCGCGTCGTCCGGTGATGTCGCAGAATCCGACACGTCCACAGCACATCCCTCCAGCCGTACGCCGTGGCGCCCGCCACCGGGCGCCACGAGTCATGAGTTGCTGTCCCTGGCCGAAGGGTTTACCGGGATTCCGACGCCGGTGCTACTCAGCACGCGCGGTATCAGCCGTCGGACCTGAGTCCGTCGGGCGGAACTCAGGGGTGCATGACGATCTTTCCCACGTGCCCCCTGCGGGAGAGCTCCTCCTGCGCCCGAGCGGCCTGGTCCAGGGGGAAGACCGCGGCGACGACGGGCTGCACCTCGGCCCTGCGAGCCAGGTCCATGAGCTGACCGAAGTGGGTGGGCGTGTGCATCGATGAGCCGATCACCTGCGCGTTGTGCAGGTAGAGGCGGCGCACGTCGAACGTCACGTCATAGCCGCCGAGTGCACCTGCGATGACCCACCGGCCTCCTTCACGCAGCAGCGGCAGCCCTTCACTCACCAAGTCGCCCGCCACGACGTCGAGTACGACGTCGACGCCCGCGGGAGCGACGGCGCGAACCTGATCGGCGACGTCTTCGGCGCGGTCGACGACTTCATGCGCGCCTGCCTCACGCACCGCATCGATCTTGGGTCCGCTGCTGATGGCGAGCACCCGCGCGCCGCGTGCACGGGCGATCTGCACGAGTGCGAGGCCGACGCCGCCGGACGCCCCGGAGACCAGGACGGTCTCGCCCTTCCGCAGCCGGCCGCGCTCGATCATGCCCAGCGCCGTGCCATAGGCGGTCGGCAGCGTCGCGAGCTGGTCGTCCGTGAGCGGGGATTCCGTCACGTCGTGGACACGCTCGGCCGGCGCCGTCACGTACTCGGCGTAGCCGCCGTCGCGTTCACTGCCCATCAGCCCCACCGGGTTGGCATCCGGCCCGTCGGTGTCGTAGATCGCCGGGTCGACGACCACCCGCCGGCCGACGAGTCCCCCGCCCACGCCGGCGCCGACCGCCACGACCCGGCCTGCCACGTCGGCGCCCTGGATGCGCGGGAAGCCGATCGGGCCCCGCCAGCCCGACAGCGTCTTCGGGTCTCCCGGGCGGCCGTAGGCGCCCTCGCGGGTCCACAGGTCGGTGTTGTTCAGCGCCACCGAGCCGACCCGGACCAGCACCTCTCCCGCCTGCGGGGCCGGGACGGCCACCTTCGCCGGCTCGAGAACCTCCGGTCCCCCGTGCCCCGTGATTCGCACCGCGCGCATGAACTCGGGCACACCCATCGTCTGGACCTCCTCGTGGGTCTACTGCTCTGCGGACCGCCACCCACGGTACGCGGCACCACATTCCGGACGCCCCTCCCCAGCACACACCCACCTTTTGCGCACCTTCGGCCGGTCTGCGAGCATCGAAGGGAGGGAAGTCGAGAGCACACGGCCTGAGCCGCGCCCCTTGTTCCGCCGCCGTACCGTGCTGGTGGCCGACTCCGCCACCGGTCCGCCGAGGACCGGTGCGGCCCTCGTGCCGGTCGCACGTCTGATCTTGTGCGCCCTCGGTGTCGCCGACACCGTCCTGACCAGTGGGCACCTGCCGTGTCACGGCAACCTCTCCGCCTGGGGGGTCGGGTGTCCTGCGCACCGTTCGCCTCCAGCCGGTGCACGGTGAGGGCTGGATCGCAGCGGGAGACGCCGCGCTCACCCTCGCCCCCCTCTCCTCCCAGGGGATTCTCACCGCCCTCTGCAGGTGAGGCGGTCAGCGCCCACCTGTGCGGCGTTCCGGGCGCCTTGGACGACTACGCGGCCGCGGTCGCCATGGCGCTCACCGCCTACGAACTGGGCCAAGTGGAGCGTCCGACAGACAACCTCCCCGGCGCGTGACGACGCGCCAGGGACGCGGCCAGTACACGGCGGTCCCCCGTCCAGTCCTCCTCGATCCCGTACGTGAACGGCTCCGCGTCGAACGGGGCTGAGAACCGGCCGTCATCGCGCGGCTCGCCCCGCCGAGGGCGGACAGCGCCGCCGCCGTGTCGCCCTCGCTGGTGACCTTGATCTCCACCGGTAGCAGGTCCATCGACGCCGGTCCCGTTCCCGGCTACCAGTCGGGGTTCACATGGGTGCCGAAGCCGCCGCGGGCCGGGCGCTTCTCGAAGTGGAGATGCGGGCCTGTGGCGTTCCCGGAGGAGCCGACTTCTCCGATCTTCTGACCGGCGCGGACAGAACCCCTGTCCACAGTCTTTTCGGAGAGGTGGCAGTAGTAGAAGTCGAATCCGCCGACGCGCAGCACGAGGAAGCTGCCGAAACTGGGGTCCTTTCCACTGCGGGCTATGGAACCGTCGCGCACCGCGACACATGGCGTGCCGTGCGCGGCGGCGTAGTCCACACCGGTGTGATGGCCCAGGATCCAGTGCCGCCCCTTCTTGCGGAAGGGGGTCGTGATGCCGTGCCCCGGCACGGGAGACGCGACGCGGGTACCGGTGGCCGGGGAACCCGCGGTCGTCGGAACGCGAAGTCGGTCCCAGGACTCCTTTCCAGGGATACCGTCGGCGTCGGCTCCCTCGAAGTGCAGCTTGCGCTGCCACTCGGCGAACGACTGCCGGTCGGCCTCGGTCCACTCGGGACCAGGGCCCGTCCGGTACTTGCCGCACTTCTCCGCCACCAGGCGTCGGCCCATCGCGGCGATCAGGGGACTGCGTTGTCCTTTGTGGAAGAATTCCGTTCCTGGGAACGGTGCCTGCGCAGGCATGGCTCATCTCCTCTCAATAAGGCGCCGGATCACGGTTCGGGTTCGCCTGCTGAACACGGGAGACATCCCCGTACCGACGCCAGATGTAATTGATTGCTGCGGCGGTGTTCGCCACCGGGTCGTAGATCCGGACGGATGTCCCCGCCTGGTGGTTCTCCGCGAACGTATCCGGAATGACCTGGGCATAGCCGCGTGAGCAGTTGAGCCTGGCACCGTCCGTCTGCACCGGACCTGTCGCGTTCACATCGTTCTGGTTCACGGCGTTCGACCTGAAGGAGGACTCACGGAACATGAGAGTCAGCAGGTTCGCTCCGTTACCGACTCCCGTCACCCAACTCCTCGGAGCGCCGGTCACGTCGCAGGCCTGCTCGGCGATCGCACGGGCCGTGTCCTTGTCGGCGGGAACGCCCTCGTTCTGCGAGAAGCCTACGGAAATCTTGGGGATCGCCCCGGGATGACGGCAGTCCACGACGAACCCGGCTCTTTCACCGAGTTTCTTCAGTGACGAACATCCGGGAAAACCGTCAGCGGCCGGGCCGGTGAGCCCCAGCGTGCGTTGCCACGCAGCGTAGGCCGCTTTCGTCTGCTCGCCGTAGAATCCGGTGGCGCCCGAGGGAAGGCTCATACCCATCGCGACAAGAGCGGCTTGGGTTGCCTTCACCTCGTCATTGCGCTTGCCGAAACGCACGTTGGAAAGAGTAACCATCGTGCCTCCTCTGACGATTCAGAGGCCGGTGAATGTGAGTCCGCTGGCCGCCAGAGTCACTCCTGTTTCCACCATGCGCCCCCTGTGAGGCAGGCGCAAGCTACCGCGGCGGCTGGACCGTGCGCGACACCGCCGAACACCTCGCCGACTACGCCTCCGTCGTGGCCCGCCGCCTCGGCGACCGCGTCACCCGTCCGCGTCGACTGCGCGACCCAGGGTGCGGACCGTCAGGACGAGCGGCCTGCGGTACGCGGAGATCATCCGTGCCCACCGGGAGTCCCTCGCCTGACCCCGGCGGGCACCCGGTGCCCGCCGCCCGGCCCTGCCTCTCGGCACGCCCGGCGGCAGGGCCGGTGGTGTCCGCCCTGCGGAAGGATCGCCGGGTCAGGCGGACTCGCGTACGACCAGTTCCGGTGCGAAAACCAGGGTGCGAGGTTCGGTACGGGTGCCCTGGACCTGCTCGTCCAGCATCCTGGCCATGGCCGCCGCCATGTCCTCCACCGGCTGGCGCACGGTGGTCAGCGGTGGCCTGCACGTCACGGCGACGCTCGAGTCGTCGAACCCGACGACGGCGACGTCCTCCGGTATGCGCCTGCCCAGTTCCCGCATGACCTGGCAGGCGCCCTGGGCCATCAGGTCGTTGGCCGCGAACACGCCGTCCACCGCGGGGTGGTCCCGCAGCAGTGCGGCCATGGCCGTCGCCCCGCTGTCGAGGGTGAAGGAACCCTCGGCCGCCGGAGGGCGGTCGTGCCCGGCGCGAGCCAGGGCGTCGCGGAACCCGGCGAGGCGTTCCCGGCCGGCCCTGAGATCCGGCGGAGCGCTGATCGCCGCGATACGGCGGCAGCCGCGAGCCAGGAGATGCTCTGCCGCCAGGCGTCCCCCCGCGTAGTGGTCCAGATCGACGCAACCGACCGGTGTCGTCCGGGCCGTACGTGCGAACAGCACCGCGGGGACACAGGCCGCCAGGAGCATGTCCGGCAGCGGGTCGTCCGGTTGCACGGAGACCACCAGCGCGCCGTCCGCACTGCCCTGCCGCACGTAGTCGACGACCTGCTTCCTCGCCGTCTCCGACTCGGCGAACAGCAGCACCGGTTGCATCGCGCGAGCCCGGAGATACCCCACGACGCCGTTGACGACACGGCCGAAGAACGGGTCGGCGAACACGCGGCCCGCGAAGGTGTCGCCTGCGCCGGAGACGATGAGGGCCACGGTTCCGGTGCGCCGGGTGACCAACGTCCTCGCTGCGCGGTTCGGTGTGTACCCCGTCCGTTCGATCGCGCTGCGGACCAGGTCCTGGATGCTGGGATCGACGTTGCGCACGCCGTTCACGACCCGCGACACGGTGGCGCGGGAGACCCCCGCCTCCCGCGCGACATCCTCCAGCGTCGGGGCCTGCCTGTTCATGGGGGAACTCTAATGCCGGGCGCTCCCACGGACACAGGACGGCAGACAGTCCTCCGGCGCGCCCCCGCCCGTCCACCGTCGGCGCGGTCCTTCACACGCACTGGAGCCGCAGGCCGGCTGACCTCGCCTGAGCCGGCACCGAAATCGCCCAGTACCTGCCGACAAGCCGGGCCACAGAGACAACAAGCAGCAGACCTTCGCCGGTTCGTCCGGCGTCCGGAACGCACGGCACAGGACAGGCCCGACGGTCTACGTCGGACCGATCAAATGCTCCGACTCAACCGGATTCGTGTCGAGGCCTTCTCAGGGATGGCCGTGCTCCGGCCACCGCGCCCGGCCCACGGTTGCTTCCCGGACGGGCGCGGTTGGGGCCGGCCCAAGGTTGCTTCCCGGACGGGCTCAGGCGGAGGCGCGGGCGATGGTCCCCGCGGTGAGCGTGGCCAGCATCTCCTGCAGGGCAGTCACGAAGTCCAGCTTGAACGCGGTGAGTGAGGGGTCGGCTTCGTAGGCGGCGAGCATCGCCGGGGAGGGCCGTGCGTGTGTCCACACAGCGCCGACGGCCATGATCAGGGCTGCGGTCAACTGCGGCGCGCTGTCGCCCAGCTCAGGAAGGTGCTGGTGGGCCAACGCCGCGATGTCGGCGACGTTGGCCACGGCCGCGTGCTTGTAGCGGGCGGCCACCTGCGGGGAAACGTTGTGTTCCAGTACGCCCGCCTGCGCGCTCAGCAGGTCACACAGGACCCGGCGCCCGGCGAGGGAGCCCGCGATGACTGCGGCGAACTGCTCTGCACGCCGGCTCACCGGAGCGTCCTGGTCGATGCCGGCGTGCACGAGGGCAGGCAAGTCGGCCGCCCACTGCCGCCAGGCCCGGTCGAGCAACTCCAGCAGGATCGCCTCACGCGATTCGAAGTAGCGCAGCACATTGGACTTCGCCAGTCCGACGCGGCGGCTCAGCTCGTTCAGGCTGATCTCGCCGATGGACATCTCCTCGAGCATGGCGGCGGCGGTGTCGAGGATGGCCTGGCGCCGTATCTCACGCTGCTCCTCACTGCGCGCGCGCTGGAAGTTCGTCATGCCCTCAGGTTACAAACTGCCGGTCCTTTGACATCAGACCGGTGGTCTTCTACGTTGGGTCACAGGCGAACAGACCACTGGTCTGAAAAGGTGGCAGCGTCCTGGGCTGCACACCAGGACCGACGCCTGTGCAGCAGAGAGTTCATGGCGACCCAGGGCCGCCGGCGCCTCCAGCGGCATGCGCCTGGACGTCATCGAGGTCGTCGCCGAAGCCGCCTTCGCCGATGACATCCCCGGCATGCCCTTCCAGCTCGGCAGCACGAAGCAGCCGAGCCCCGCACGACCGAGCACACACCAACGAATCCGAGGAACGTGACAACGGTGAACCACTGGACTCCCGATGACATCCCCGATCAGACCGGCCGCACCGCGCTGATCACCGGCGGGAACGGCGGGATCGGACTCGAGACCGCCCGCGCGCTCGCCCGGCACGGGGCCCGCGTCATCCTGGCCGGCCGCAGCCGGACCAAGCTGGACCAGGCCGCGGAGGCCATACGCGCCGCGACCCCCGAGGCCCGGACGGACACGCTCGTGCTCGACCTCTCCGACCTCTCCTGCGTCCGCGACGCGGCCACCCGAATCGCCGAGACCGAGACGGTCGACCTGCTCTTCAACAACGCCGGCGTGATGAACCTGCCCGAGCGTCGGACCACCCACGACGGCTTCGAGATGACGGTCGGCACCAATCACCTCGGCCACTTCGCCTTCGACGCCCAGGTCTGGCCCGCCGTGCGTCGCTCGTCCGCACCGCGCGTGGTCACCGTCAGCGCCATCGCGGCGCGGTGGCCGATGGGCAGGCTGGACGACCTGATGAGCGAAAAGAGCTACCGCCCCATGGGCGCGTACGCCAAGTCCAAGCGCGCCAACGTCGTCTACACCCTCGAACTCGCGCGCCGCACCGCAAGCAGCCCCGTCGAGGCGCTCGTCGTCCACCCCGGGTCGGCGATGACCGGCCTGCAGCAGCACGGCAACGGCACCCTGAGCCGCATGGTCACCCCGATCGCCGCACGCCTGCTCATGGGCTCGGCCGAGGGTGCCGCCTGGCCCTCCCTGTACGCGGCGACCAGCCCGTACGTCCAGTCGGGCACGTTCATCGGCCCCGCCGGACGGGACCAGACCTCCGGCACCCCCAAAACCGCCAAACTCCCCACAGGCGCCGATGACCCCGCGGAGGGCAGGCGGCTGTGGACGAAGAGCGAGCAGCTCACAGGTGTCCCCTTCGACCTCGAAGCCGGGGCCGCCATCTAGGGTCCGTCTTCACAGGCCGCCAGATGGCGGATTCCGGCGGCGTGGCATGCCGTCATGAACTCACCGATGAGGAATGAGAGTTACTCGCTCCGCTCATTCCACGGGCCGCGGCGGGTCCGCCGCGGGTACTGGGGGCCCTCGGCGCTCGCCTCACCGCGCACACTCTGGTCGGAGACCCGTGGCAAGCCCTCCACGGGTTCCGTGGGGCTCGCCCCGAACAAGTCTCACAGCTCATCACACATCCCGGATTCGCCCGGAGGGAGCTCCACACCTCGTTCCGGTGGTCCACCAGCACCCAGCAGACGCCGGCACAGCGACTCCGCCACGGCGAAAGCACCACACTTCCCTTCGGCCGCGTTCAGGTCGGCAATCCCCGTCTCCCGCCCGGATCGACGCGACCCGGTTGTGGTGTCACTTAAGGCCCTGGACGGCGCCGCCGTAGATCAGCGTCGTGACATTGGCGCGGGTCGGGTCGGCCTCGACCATCTGGGCGACGAAATCGGCCAGGCTCGGGCGTGGGTCGGCGCTCAGCAGCTTGTCGCCGAGCTCGACATACTCGATGGTCTTGGCCAGCGGGCTGGCGTCGTTGACGGCGTCGGCCTTGCGGTGGGACGCGACGACGACTTGGGGGTTGCGGCTCTGGATCTCCCTCAGGGTGGCGATCCAGCCCTTGCGGGTCTCGGGCTCGGTGCGTACTTGGCCCGCTCCCCACCGGTCGCCCACGAGGCGAGCCCGGTGCGGTCGGTGGGGAGGGCGCCGATGCGCTGCCGCCGGGCGATCGTCCGTCAGAAGTGCCAGTGGGCGTCGAGCTCGACCGGGGTGACCGGTGACCGGCCCAGGTCTCCCACAACGCCCACCCTTCGGGGCGTGCTCCGATCGGCGGTGACGATGTCACCGGCGCGCAGGCACAGCGCTCGCTTCAGCCCACGCGCAGGGGGATCGGCCGACCCACGCCCCCGGCGTCTCACTGTTCACCCCTCGTGTATCGACCACCACGTGTCCCGGCTCCGGGCGAGGGCACCCGGTGCCCATGCAGATGCCGACCGCGCCCTTGATCGACCGCTCCCTGCCGGCTCTCGTCCAGGGGTACGACTGGTTGCCCGGTTTGCTGCGCGAACGTCCCGACGGCGTGGCCCGTACTCGGGTGCTGGGCAAGCCGGCGCTCGTCGTGCGTGGGCCGGAAGCGGTGCGGTTCTTCTACGACGAGGAGAACGTACGCCGCGACGGTGCCCTGCCGGGGCCTGTGCTGAGCACCTTGTTCGGTCATGACGCCGTCCACACGCTCGACGGCGAAGCACACCGCGCCCGCAAGGAGTTCTTCCTGCCGCTGCTGCACCCCGACCGGATCGCTGGCCTGGTCGAACATGTGACCGCCGCGTGGGACGACGCGGTCCGCGAGTGGAGCGGGGCGGAGCAGGTCGTGCTGTTCGACGCGGCGAGCGTGGTGCTCACCCGCGGCGTGTGCCGCTGGGCGGGCGTGCCGCTCGACGACGGCGCCGGGGGAACGGAGGACCTCGCCCGTGACCTGGTCGCCATGGTCGACGGCTTCGCCACCGCCGGGCCCCGGCACTGGCGTGCGCGGCGTGCCCGGAGCCGCCGGGAACAGCGCTTCGCCCAGCTGGTAGAGGGCGTGCGCTCCGGCGGGGCAGCCGCCCCTGACGGGTCGGTGCTCGCCGCTGTGTGCGAGCACCGCGAGGCCGACGGCGAACTGCTCTCCCCGCACACGGCCGCCGTCGAGCTGCTGAACGTCGTCCGCCCCACCGTCGCGGTCTGCTGGTTCGTCGCCTGTACGGCGCACGCGCTGCATCTGCAGCCCAACCAGCGGGAACGGCTGCGCGGCGGCGGCACTGCCTACGCCGCCGCGTTCGTGCACGAGGTGCGCCGTTTCTACCCGTTCGTGCCGTTCCTCGGCGGCCTCGCCGTCCGCGACCTTTCCTGGCGTGGCGTCTCGCTGCCGGCCGGCGGGATGGTGCTGCTCGACGTCTTCGGCCAGAACCATGACGAGAAGCTGTGGGGTGACCCGTTCGTCTTCCGCCCCGAGCGGTTCCTCGAGCACGCCGTCGAGCGTGACGAACTGGTCCCGCAGGGCGGCGGCGAGCCACGCACCGGTCACCGCTGCCCCGGGGAAGGGCTGACCATCGGGCTGCTCGAGGCTCTGGCAGTTCGTCTTGCCGGCCTCGAACACACCGTCCCCGACCAGGACCTGAGGATCTCCCTGCGGCGCATCCCGGCGCGAGTGCGCAGCGGCTTCGCCGTACGGAACCTGCGGACGACGAGCGAGCGCACGCCGACGCCCGTGTGAGTTCCGCACCGTTGGGCGGGTGAGCCTCCCGCCGGCGGCCTTCCCTCGGACCGGTCAGCGGTACGCCGGTCGTGCGCTCCATACCGCCGACTGCGCCCTCCGCGCCCGTCAGGGGGCGGTGCGCTCCCGCCGGGCAACGGAAACCGGAGCACGCGGCCCGGGCCCTCGTACGCCGCCACGGCGGGTTCCCCTCGGGAGGGGACTGTCCGCGTCCGTCCGTCGCCCTCGTCGAGAGGGGTCTGGGCCTGCTGGTGGCTGATGAGGACGGGAAGCCCGGAACACACTGTCGCCGCCGGCCTGCTGGAGCCACCGCCACGCCCCGGGCGAGGACCGGAGACACCGTCTCCGGGCCCACTCTCCGACGGGGAGGGCCCGCAGCCCCGGGGGCCTTCGCGTGCGGACGGGTTTGTCCAGAGTTGTCCGGTGTTACGCCTCAAGGGTCAGGGCCCACCCGCGCTCCGAACCCCACCGCACTCACTGGAGTCCGCATGAACACTGTGATCCGGGACATGCTCGCCGCTTACCCCGCCGACCTGGGCGGTGTGGACCGTGACAAGCTCGCCCTCTGCATCGAGGAGTGCGTCGCCTGCGCTCAAGCGTGCACGGCGTGCGCGGACGCCTGCCTGTCGGAGGAGATGGTTGCCGGGCTGGCCAAGTGCATCAGGACCGACGCCGACTGCGCCGACATCTGCGCCGCGACGGCCGCCGTCCTGACCCGCCACACGGGTTACGACGCCAACATCACCCGGGCCGTCCTCACGGCGTGCGCCACCGTCTGCAAAGCCTGCGGTGACGAGTGCGCGAGCCACGCCGAGCGGCACGAGCACTGCCGCGTCTGCGCCGAGGCGTGCCGCCGCTGCGAACAGGCGTGCAACGACCTGCTCGCCTCCCTCGGCTGACGCCCGCGCGACCGAGCCGGGCCCCACGGGGGCGACGTTTCCCGTGCAGCCGGGCGGTTACCCATGGGATGTCGTGCCCCCACGCGTCCCGACGCCGGGGACAGCCGTTCACTATCGCGATCAGAAACGGAGCTTGCATGGCCAGCACGAAGGTGTCCGACTACATTCTCCAGCGGTTGCGTGACTGGGGCGTCGACCACGTCTTCGCCTACGCGGGAGACGGCATCAACGGGCTGCTGGCCGCCTGGGGACGCGCGGACAACAAACCCAAGTTCGTCCAGGCCCGGCACGAGGAGATGGCCGCTTTCCAGGCCGTCGGTTACGCGAAGTTCTCCGGAAAGGTCGGGGTGTGCGCGGCGACGTCCGGACCCGGCGCGATCCACCTGCTGAACGGGCTCTACGACGCCAAGCTCGACCACGTTCCCGTCGTGGCCCTGGTCGGACAGACCAACCGCAGTGCGATGGGCGGCTCGTACCAGCAGGAAGTGGACCTGGCCAGCCTCTACAAGGACGTCGCCTCGGACTTCTGCGAGACGGCCATGGTCCCCGAGCAGCTGCCGAA
Organism: Streptomyces sp. NPDC017890; assembly: GCF_044328675.1. Lineage (NCBI taxonomy): Bacteria > Bacillati > Actinomycetota > Actinomycetes > Kitasatosporales > Streptomycetaceae > Streptomyces > Streptomyces sp. NPDC017890. The sequence continues at coordinate 199,347 of NZ_JBIRHU010000007.1, read as the reverse complement.
CCTGATCGACCGGGCCTTCCGTACCGCGTACGCCAAGCGCACCGTGACGGCGATCATCCTGCCCGGTGATGTGCAGGAGCTGGACTACAGCCCGCCCACGCACTCCTTCAAGATGGTGCCCTCCAGCCTCGGACTGGGCCGTTACGCGCCCGTTCCCGCCGAAGAGGACCTCCAGCGGGCCGCCGACGTGCTCAACTCCGGCGAGAAGGTCGCCGTCCTGATCGGACAGGGCGCCCGAGGCGCCCGCGCCGAGGTCGAGCGGCTGGCCGACGTACTGGGCGCCGGTGTGGCCAAGGCCCTGCTCGGCAAGGACGCCCTGCCCGACGACCTGCCCTACGTCACCGGCTCCATCGGGCTGCTGGGCACACGCCCCTCCTACGAGCTGATGCAGGAGTGCGACACCCTGCTGATGATCGGCTCCAGTTTCCCGTACACGCAGTTCATGCCGGAGCTGGACCAGGCGCGGGCCGTGCAGATCGACATCGACCCGCACATGATCGGCCTGCGCTACCCCAACGAGGTCAACCTCGTCGGCGACGCCCGCGAGACCCTGCAACGGCTGCTGCCCCGTCTGCACCGCAAGGAGGACCGGGCCTGGCGGGAGAAGACCGAGAAGAACGTCGCCCGCTGGTGGGAGGTCATGCAGCGCCGCGCCGCCGTCAGCGCCGACCCGGTCAATCCCGAGTACGTCGTCCACGCCCTGGACGGCAAGCTGCCCGACGACGCCATCCTCAGCGCGGACTCCGGCTCCGCCGCCAACTGGTACGCCCGCCATCTGCGGCTGCGCGGCCGGATGCGCGGCTCCCTGTCCGGCACCCTGGCCACCATGGGACCCGGCGTGCCGTACGCCATCGGCGCCAAGTTCGCCCACCCCGACCGGCCCGCCATCGCCCTGGTCGGCGACGGCGCCATGCAGATGAACGGCATGATGGAGCTGGTCACCGCGGCGAAGTACTACCACGAGTGGTCCGACCCGCGGCTGATCGTCGCCGTACTCAACAACGGCGACCTCAACCAGGTCACCTGGGAGATGCGCGCCATGTCCGGCGCCCCCCAGTTCGAGGAGTCCCAGCACATCCCCGACCTGCCCTACGCCGACATCGCGCGCTCCTTCGGCCTGGACGGCGTCCGCGTGGAGAAACCCAAGCACGTCGAGGCCGCCTGGGACCAGGCCCTCGCCGCCGACCGGCCCTTCGTCATCGACTTCCGTACCGACCCGGCCGTCCCGCCGATCCCACCGCACGCCGAGCTGGACCAGATCGAGGCAGCGGCCACGGCGATCCTCAAGGGGGACAGCGACCGCGGTTCCATGGTGAAGCAGGGCTTCAAGGCCAAGGTCCAGGAGATGCTGCCCGGCAGCCGCCACCGCGACGACCGCCCCGGCGCCGGCCCGCACGACAGCACCGAAGGGAACAAGTGACCCAGGCGGCATCACCGGGTCAGGTTCCCCGCGGCAGCCCGGCCGTGGAGAACCTGGCCGTCTCCGTCTACCGGATCCCCACGGATCTGCCGGGCGGTGACGCGACCCTGACCTGGGACACGACCACGATAGTGCTGGTCGAGGCCGTCGCGGCGGGCGTGACGGGTCTCGGCTTCACCTACGGCTCGCCCACCACCGCCCCCGTCGTCGAGCACGAGCTGGCGGACCTCGTCGTCGGGCACGACGCGTTCGACGTCCCCGCCGCCAACGACCGGATGAGCCGCGCCCTGCGCAACGCCGGCCGGCCCGGCATCGCCGCCGGCGCCGTCTCCGCCGTCGACACCGCGCTGTGGGACCTCAAAGCCCGCCTCCTGGGCCTGCCGCTCGTGCGTCTGCTGGGCGCCGCCCGCAACGAGGTAGCGGTGTACGGCAGCGGCGGCCTCACCACGTACGACGACGCCCAGCTCGTAGAGCAACTGCGCGGCTGGGCCGACCGGGGCATCGACCGGGTGAAGATCAAGGTCGCCGAGTCCTGGGGCCGCCAGGAGGCCCGCGACCTGCACCGCACTGCGCTGGCCCGCCGTACCGTGGGCGACACCGCCGAACTGTACGTCGACGCGAACGGCGGCTACACCCGCAAGCAGGCCGTACGCGTGGCAGCGGCCATGGCGGACTCGGGCGTCACCTGGCTGGAGGAACCCGTCTCCTCCGAGGACCTGACCGGCCTGCGCGAAGTGCGCGACGCCGTCGCCGCCGACGTCACCGCGGGCGAGTACGGTTACGACCTCCCGTACTTCGCCCGGATGGCGGCCTCGGGGGCCGTCGACTGCCTCCAGGCCGATGTCACCCGCTGCGGCGGCATCACCGTCTGGCTGCGCGCCGCCGCCGTGGCCGAAGGGCTCGGGCTGCACATCTCTGGCCACTGCGCCCCGCACCTGCACGCCCACGTCGCCGCAGCCGTGCCCAACACCCGTCACCTGGAGTGGTTCCACGACCATGTCCGCATCGAGAACATGCTGTTCCACGGCACGCTCGACCCGCGGGGCGGCAACGTCACGCCCGGCGCCTCCGGCGAACCGGGCCACGGACTCGCCCTGAACCGGACGGCCGCCGGCCCCTACCGCATCGCATGATCCGGCCCGCCGCGACCGACGATGCGGTTACGCCCCGGTGAGTGGCCGGACCAGCCGCAGTCGGGTGCAAGGGCTGCCCCGGCACGTGTCCGCCGCGACTTTCGGCACATCCGCCCCACGGCGGTTCCAGTTCCACCGACCCCACCGGCACCCGGCACCCGGCACCCGGCACCCGCTGGCGCACATCCCTCTTCATGAGGTCACACGGGACGCCCGGACACGCCGGACTCCGACGGCGGCCGCGAGCAGGGCTGCGCCCGCGCCGGCCAGCGGCAGCAGTGCGCGTCGCCCCGGGGGCACGGGCCGGTCGGCCACGGGCTCCCTCCCATGCAGGCCGGCCGCGAGGATCTCCGCAAGGTGCAGCGGGGCGTGCCCAGTGCCGGCTTGGTCGACCTGAGTACGGCAGCTGAAGCCGTCGGCGAGCACCAGGGTGGAGTCGTCGGCCTGTCGTACGGCGGGCAGCAACCCGGCCTCGGCACAGGCCATGGACACGTCGTAATGGCCCTTCTCGAAACCGAAGTTGCCGGCCAGTCCGCAGCATCCGGCGTCCAGGACGTCGGCGTCGACTCCGGCGCGCATGAGGATCTCGCGGTCGGCGTCGAAGCCCATGACGGCGTACTGGTGGCAGTGGCGCTGGACGACCGCCCGGGCGTCGACCCGGGGCGGCCGCCAGTCGCACTCCACGAGGAGTTCGGCCAGCGTCCTGGTCCGGGCGCGCAACCGCTCCACGTCCGGGTCCTTCGGCAGCAGTTCCACGGCGTCGGCGCGGAAGACGGCGGTGCAGCTCGGTTCCAGACCGACGACGGGGGTGCCCCGGCGCAGATCCTCGCGGAGCACATCGAGGGTGTGCCGCAGAACCCGTTGGGCAACGCCCAACTGCCCCGTGGAAATCCACGTCAGCCCGCAGCAGACCGCGCGATCGGGCACCTTGACCCGGAAGCCGGCCGCTTCCAGGACCTCGACGGCGGCGCGGCCGACGGCAGGGTGGAAGTGGTCGGTGAAGGTGTCGGGCCAGACCACGACCTCCCCCCGCTGCCCGTCGCCGCGCGGCCCGCCCCGCTCACGCCACCAGTCGGTGAAGCGCTGCTCGGCGAAGACCGGCACGTCCCGCTCCGGCGCCATCCCGCCCAGCGCCTTCCCCGCCCGCGCCAACCAGGGCACGGACGCCATGGCGTTGACGGTGCGGGGAGCGAGCGAGACGGCTCGCGCGACGGCGGGCAGCCAGCCCATCGAGTAGTGGGCGAGCGGCCGCAATCGTCCCTTGTAGTGGTGGTGCAGGAACTCGGCCTTGTAGGTGGCCATGTCGACGTTGACCGGGCAGTCCGTCTTGCAGCCCTTGCAGGCGAGGCAGAGATCGAGGGCGTCGTGCACCTCGTCAGAGCGCCAGCCGTCCGTCACCGGGGAGTCGCCGTCGTTGTTGACCATCTCGAACAGCAGGCGGGCGCGGCCCCGGGTGGAGTGCTCCTCCTCGCGGGTGGCCCGGTAGCTGGGGCACATCACGCCGCCTTCCGAGGAACGGCACTTGCCCACTCCGACGCAGCGGGCGGCGGCCCTGCTGAACTTGCCGTCGTCGTGCGGGAAGGAGAAGACGGTATCCGGTTCCCAGGGGAGATACCCCGCTCCCAGCCGCAGGTTCTGGTCGAGGCGGTAGGGAACGACGATCTTGCCCGGGTTCATGCGATTCTCCGGGTCGAACAGGCCCTTCAGCCGCTCGAAGCCCTCGATCAGCTCCGGCCCGAACATCTTCTCCAGCAGCTCGCCCCGGGACTGGCCGTCCCCGTGCTCGCCGGACAACGATCCGCCGTAGGAGACGACCAGGTCGGCGGCGCGTTCCACGAACGCCCGCATCCGGGCGATTCCTTCCTCGGACTCCAGGTCGAAGGGGATGCGGGTATGGACGCAGCCGTGGCCGAAGTGGCCGTACACCGACGGGTGTCCGTAGTCGAACTCCTCGTACAGGCGCTTGAGGTCGCGCAGGTAGTCGCCGAGGCTGCTCACGGGCACGGCCGAGTCCTCCCAGCCCTCCCACGTGTCCGGCTTGCCGGGAACATGCGCGGTCGCCCCGAGCCCGGACTCGCGCACCTTCCACAACTGTCCGATGTGGCGCGGGTCGTCGTACCAGGTGTGGTCGACGTCGTCGGGCTTGGCGTCGATGAGCGCCCTGGCCCGCTTCTCCACCTCCTCACGGGTGTCGCCGTTGAGCTGCACCATCAAGTAGGCGCGCCCGTCGGGCAGTTCCTTCAGCGCGTCGGGGTTGAGGTGCTTCTCCTGCTGGAAGTGGATCAATTGGTGGTCCACGCCCTCCAGCGCCGCCGGCTCGTGCCGGAGGACTGCCGGTACGTGGTCGGCGGCCTGGCAGATGTCCTCGTAACCGAGCACGACCAGCGCGCTGTGCTTCGGTACGGGGACGAGTTCGAGTTCCGCGTGCAGGACGGTGACGAGAGTGGACTCGGAGCCGGTGAGCAGGCCGGCGACATCGAATCCGTGCTCGGGCAGGAGGGAGTCCAGGTTGTAGCCGGAGACCCGGCGCGGGATGTCGGGGTAGCGCTCACGGACGAGGCCGGCGTACTGGTCGCGCAGGGCCTTCAAGCCGCGGTACAGCTCGGCGGTGCGCCCGCCGGACTCTGTGAGCCGTCGCAGTTCGCCGTCGTCCGTCCGGCCCACCCACATGCGTACGCCGTCGTAAGTGAGGACTTCGAGGCGGTACAGGTTGTCGACGACCTTGCCGTACGCCTGGGCTGTCGACCCGCACGAGTTGTTGCCGATCATCCCGCCGATCGTGCAGTTGGGATGGGTGGCCGGCTTGGGGCCGTACATCAGGCCGTAGCCGGCCAGCTGTCGGTTCAGGTCGTCCAGCACGATGCCCGGCTCGACGACGCAGCGACGGTTCCGCACGTCGACGGAGACCAGCCGGTTGCAGTACTTGGTCCAGTCCAGGACCACGGCGGTGTTGCAGCACTCGCCGGCGAGGCTGGTGCCGCCACCCCGCGACAGCAGCGGCGCGCCGTGCTCACGGCACACCGCCACCGCCTCCCGGGCCGCCTCGACCGTCCGGGGGACGACCACGCCGATGGGTACCTGCCGGTAGTTGGAGGCGTCGGTCGAGTACGTCGCGCGAGTGCCCGTGTCGAAACGCACCTCCCCGTCGACGCGGGACCGCAGGTCCCGCTCCAGGGCGCTCGCATCGGGTTGCTCCCGCGGACGCCTGACGACGGGAAGAGGCAGATCGACCAGGTCCATGAACAACTCTCCACGGGTGACGAGGGGTGCGTCGGTATGCGTCGGTATCCACCGGCTGACGCCGGGGGCAGCCGGCCCGTCCACCGGATGACGGGGGCCGCGCGACCTCAGTCCTGGCCGCGTCCCGCCATGCCCGGGCCGGGCGCCGGCAGTGTGCCGGCCAGCGGTATGCGCACTACGGCATCGACGTTTCCGTCGTGACCCACGAGGGCGCCCCTCTCCTTCACCGACCGCGTTGCCCCGACCGTGTATCCAGGGCTCCCCGCACACAAACCGGGAGGCCCGTTCGGCGGCACTTACGCCCGGCCCGCACTCTTCGCCCGCCCGCGTCCCCTCCCGCCGCTGCGGCCGCTGTCCCACCGCGGCACCACGGTCGACGACTTCGTCCGCAACGTGCCACTGCTCCTCGCCGACGCCCTCGGCGTCTCACGGCCCCGGCCGTCGGACCACCTGGCGCGCCCGCGCGACTGCCGCCCGGTCGTCGCCGTTCCGGACGGACGCCGCACCTTCTACGAACTGTGCGCGCAGCAGAAGTCGCCTGTCTTCTGCGCCTTCTCGCCGGCCTCGGCGGTCATGACCGGTCACCCCGGCTGCCCTGGTCCGTCGTCCTGGGCCCCTGCGTGCCTGCCGTGGTGGCGGCTCCGGTGCCGGCCGCTTCGCCCAAGCCCGGGGCGACCGAGCCGTCGCCCGCCACGATGACGGCGAGGCCTGCTGACGTACAGGCGCACGAGTCGCCGTCGAGAGCCAGGGCGTACCGACCGGGTGGTATGCAAGTGGGCCGGTCACCGCCTAACCTCGTGCCGACCGGACCGCGCGGGCGGGCGGCCCGCATCCCTCTGCCGACCGACAGGAGAAGCCCATGGCTGTCGACCCCGACAAGGCGGTTCTCGACACCTTCGCCACGCATGGCCCGGATGGGCCGTTCGTCATGCTGAACCTTCTGCGGTTCACGCCGGACGGCCGGCCGTCCTACGAGGAATACTCCCGCCGGGCAGCCGTCCTCCTGAGCAGGTACGGAGGGGAACTGCTGTACGCAGGCGACGGCGCTACGCCCCTCGTGGCCGGGGAAGGCCAGACTTGGGACGCGGTGCTTTTGGTGCGTTACCCCAGCCGGGAGGCGTTCAGCAGCATGGTCACCGATCCCGAATACCAGCAGATCACCGGGCTACGGACCCGCGCACTCTCCGAGGCAGTACTCCAACCGACCGCGCCCTGGGCATCTCGGCCCGGCTCGCGACCGTCCTGAAGCAGGCCGAGCGGGTCCGCTCGAACCACCACACCACCCCGCCTCGAGGGGCCGGGCATCGCCATCACCCTCGCCCTCGAAGCCGGAGGCATTCGGGGTACCGGACACCCTGACCGCGCACTTCGACTACGGCGGGTGCGCATGCACCAGCTTACGCATGCCGATCCCACGGACGCCTCCCCCTTGCACGCCGCAGACCGCCATCCCCGGGGCCGGGCTCCTGGACCGGCCCACCGAGGAACGCTGAGACCCTCCGGCCGACTCGGCCGACCCCTCCCACCCCTGCCCGCACATAGGTGCACACAGCACGCTTCCGGCAGCCGGGTAACGGTCCGGTCTCACCTGCTGGGATTTTCGTCCGTCACGAACCGTGACGTGAGATACGTCACTAAAGATTCAGCAAAGACGTGGTAGAACAGCGCAACTCCGCAGGTGATCGGCCGGCCATCGATCTGTGGAGGGTTGGCCTGTACCCCCCACTACAGCCCGGGCTGATCACGGTCCGAAACCGTACCGTGCGCCCTGGTTCGCTCATCGGACAACGACGTTCGCCCAGAGACCGCTCCCCCAGGCGGACTCCCCCGCCCGCCACACCAGCGTCACCGAGGTAGCCACCGTGTCACTCGACTCCGTCACCCAGTCCGTCGACGATGCAGTCAGCGGATTCTTCGAACCCATAGCCAAGTGGCTCGGGGAGGTCGTCTTCTACGCCGTTCCCGTCGGCGGGACCGACCTGCCCCTCATCGTCGCCTGGCTCGTCATCGCCGGCCTGGTCTTCACCAGTTGGTTCGGACTCGTCCAGGTCCGCAAGTTCAAGCTCGCCGTCGATGTCGTGAGAGGGAAGTACGACGAGAAGGGGTCGCCCGGCGAGGTCAACCACTTCCAGGCCCTGACCGCCGCCGTCTCCGGCACGGTCGGCCTCGGCAACATCGCAGGTGTGGCCGTCGCCGTCTCCATCGGCGGCCCCGGTGCCACGTTCTGGATGATCCTGTGCGGCCTGCTCGGCATGGCCACCAAGTTCGTCGAGGTCACCCTCGGCGTGAAGTACCGCGAGGTGCACGCGGACGGCACCGTGTCCGGTGGCCCGATGCACTACCTCCCCAAGGGACTCGCCGAACGCTTCGGCAAGAACGGCAAGACGCTCGGCAAGGTCCTCGCGGTCCTGGCCTCCTTCATGATCCTGTTCTTCGGCCTGTTCGGCGGCAACCTCTTCCAGGTCAACCAGTCCTACGCGCAGCTGGTCTCGGTCGCCGGCGGCGAGGACGGCGCCGTCGGCTCCTCCGCCGGTGCCCTGTTCTTCGGCATCCTGGTCGCCGCGCTGGTCGGCATCGTGCTCCTCGGCGGCATCCGCTCCATCGCCAACGTCACCAGCAGGCTCGTCCCGGCCATGGCCGGCATCTACATCGTCGCCTGCCTGGTCGTGATCCTGGTCAACGTCACCGCCGTCCCGGACGCCGTCGCGTCGATCATCGAGGGCGCCTTCAACCCCGAGGGAGTCGCCGGCGGTGTCCTCGGCGCGCTGATCATCGGTTTCAAGCGTGCCGCCTTCTCCAACGAGGCCGGCCTCGGCTCCGCACCGATCGCCCACTCCGCGGTCAAGACCAAGCACCCCGCGAGCGAGGGCCTGGTCGCCCTGCTCGAGCCCTTCATCGACACCGTCGTCATCTGCAGCATGACGGCGCTGACCATCGTCATCGCCAACCCGGCCAGTCTCGGCGAGGACATCGGCGGCGTCACCATCACCTCCGACGCCTTCGAGACGGTGCTGCCCTGGTTCCCGTACGTCCTGACCGTCGCGGTGATGCTGTTCGCCATCTCCACCGTGCTCACCTGGGGCTACTACGGCCTCAAGGCATGGACGTACCTCTTCGGCCGCAGCCGGACCAGCGAGATCACCTACAAGGTCCTCTACACCGTCTTCGCCATCGCGGGGTCTTTGCTGACCCTCCAGACGCTGATCGACCTGGCCGACGCGGTCCTCTTCTCCCTCGCCGTCATCAACATCATCGGCCTCTACCTCCTCGCCCCCGTCGTCAAGCGCGAACTCAACACGTTCCTGGAGTACGTCCGCACCCGGAACGCCGGTGCGGACAGCGGGGACGACGACGAAGACCAGGAGTCGGTGAAGACCACCGTCTGACCGCCTCACGCGGACCGGCTCCTCGAACGGGCCCGTACTCACCTCGCGCCTTGGTGAGCACGGGCCCGTTCGCCGTGACCCGACCGTCTCCCGGACCTGCGTCGCGGCCGGCGAACGAGGCGTTCACGGCCTGCGGACAGGTCCGTCCTCCTGGCCGGGGACCTGGGACTGCGTGCTCGCCGGCTCAAAAATTCCCGTCAGGTCCTCCACGTCGAAGATCCTGGCGATCGGCACGTCTGTGCTGCTGTGAGTGGTGCGAGCCCTCAGAGCAGGGGCGACCCCGCAGTGGCCGCCCGTCCGCGGGAAGAGCCGGACGCCGAGCATGCCGGACGCCGTCGGGCTCGTCACTCAGGTTGATGATCCAAAACAGCCGGTGTGACCTTGGATGTACCCTTTGGGGCCCGGTTGTGCGTAGCCTGACCAACTGCTCTCGCACGCAGTACCGCGATATCAGGTGCACGTCACGTCGATCGTTCAGGAGACCCATGCGCCCCCGGATAGCCTCTCTCCCGCCCGTCGCCCTGGCGGGCAGTGCGCTGACCGTCGGCATCGGCGGCCTGTACCTCGCCGGGCTGCTGCTCACCGGCGGTGAGATCGAGGCGGGTACGACGGTGCGCGGCATGGACATCGGGGGCCTGACCCGTGAGGAAGCCACCCGGAAGCTGGAGCAGCACCTGACGGAGGCCGGCCCGCGGAAGCTGGCCGTACAGGTCGGTGACCGCAAGGGCACGGTCGATCCACGACAGGCGGGGTTCGCCTTCGACATCCGGGAAACCCTGGACCGGGCGACGTCCACCGGCGCCGATCCGGTCAGTGTGATCGGCGGGCTGTTCCGCTCGGGCGGGGACATCGAGCCGGTCCTGCGGGTCAATGAGGACAAGGCCCATGCTGCCCTCGGGAAGCTGGCGAAGACGCTCGACCAGAAGGTCCGCGACGGCGCTGTCTCCTTCGGCAACGGCCGTGTCGAGCAGACCGCGCCGCGCACCGGATACACGCTGGACGTGGACGCCGCGATCGGCTCACTGCGCACCCCCTTCCTGCGCGGCGCGGCGGACTCGGTCACGGTGCTGCCCGCACGCGAGACCAAGCCGAAGGTCACGGCGGAGGAGGTGCGACGGGCAGTGCGCGAGTTCGCGCAGCCTGCGATGTCGGCACCGGTCAAGCTCACCGCGGGCGGCAAGCGGTTCACGCTCTCCCCGGCCGTGCTCGGCGAGTACCTGACCATGCGGCCGGACGACGCCGGCAGGCTCACTCCAGAGCTCGACAGCAGGGGCCTGCGCGCCGCCCCCGCGGTGGCCGGCGCCCTGAACGGCCTCCCCACCACGCCCCGGAACGCACGGCTGGGACTCCAGGGTGACAAGGCGGTGGTGACCGCCGATGCCACACCCGCCGTGGAGGTCACCGACAAGGCCCTGGGCAAGACCGTCCTGCCCCTGCTCACCGAGTCGGGCACCGCCCGCACCGGCGCGGTGGACACGCGGCAGATCCAGCCGGAGGTCACCCGCGAGAACGCGGCCCGGTTGGGTCTCACCGAGAAGATGTCCTCCTTCACCGTCAATTTCGAGCCGGCCGCCTACCGCACGACGAACGTCGGCCGGGCCGTGGAGCTCATCAACGGCTCCGTCGTCATGCCGAACGAGACCTGGAGCTTCAACCGGACCGTCGGCGAGCGCACCGAGGCCAACGGCTTCGTCGACGGCATCATGATCTACGACGACCAGTACAGGAAGGCTCCCGGTGGTGGTGTCTCCGCCGTGGCCACCACGGTCTTCAACGCCATGTTCTTCGCGGGCGTCAAGCCCGTCGAGTACGGCGCCCACTCCTTCTACATCGAGCGCTACCCCGAGGGCCGCGAGGCGACGGTCGCCTGGGGCAGCCTCGATCTGAGGTTCACCAACGACTCCGGCAAGGCCATCTACATCCAGGCCGAGTCCACCGACACCTCGCTGACCGTCAGCTTCCTCGGCACGAAGAAGTACGACGAGATCACGTCGGTCAAGGGGCCGCGCACCGACGTGCAGCAGCCGGACACGAAGGTGAGCACCGACGAACAGTGTGTGCCGCAGACCCCGCTCGAGGGCTTCGACGTCACCGTGGAGCGGGTTTTCCACAACGACGGACGGGAAGTGAAGCGGGAACCGTTCCGCACCCACTACACCCCGCGCAACGAAATCACCTGCGAAGAGACGCCGGGCACCCGTCAGCCCTGAAGGACGCGACCCGTCGGCTTGCCCGGCAAGACATCATCCCGGCCTCGCTCGCCCGTACACCCCCGACCGACCCACGGATGCCAGAGACCACGCACGCGAGAGATTCCTCGCTCACGCCCACTGTCCTCGTGACCACCGGCTACAGGAATGATCTCGGGTCGAGCCAGAGAATGCGGCCGCGTCGGGACGTGAGGGGAATGCGCCCGGCGCGGCCAATGATCACTTGTTGCCGCTTCGCTTCACTTCATCGCGCACTGCGCGAAGAGAGCGAATGGCCGTGATCACCTTCTGTGACAGCGCCGGCACTTGGTCGAAGAGGTGCCCAAGAACGGCGACACCTCCCGCTACCGAGGCCACAGCGACAGTCACCCAACCCGCTAGTTCCATGTAGCGCCTTTCGAGAGAGGGGATCGACACGCAAGACCGGAAGGTCCGCCCCGGTCCCCTCGTGCGATGGGGGCGGCTCTCGTCCCGAGCATGCGCGGCGCTCGGTCTCAATCAGCAACTACACGACTTTTCGAGTCCAGTTGAGGTTACCGGGACTCGGCACCTCCTGTCTGGAACACCGGGGAGGCAAGCCATCTCCACGCTCACCTCGAAGAGATCGAAGCATGGGAGCCGTCCTCCCTTGATCCCACCTGAGCGCACGAAGCGGACGACTCATGGAAGTTGCCGACGCACACGCTCGGCCGGCAGATCGCCGGTTGGTGCACCAAAGTTCCCGAAAGCCCGGGATGGCGGGCCCTGATCGCTGCACGCGCGAGCAGCTCTGCCGGCCCCTGTGGTGGTCGGCCGACGAGAACGGCCACTTCATCCAGCGCAAAGGGCGTGCTCCAGCGCCCTATTGGGCCAGGGCGGCACAACGGCTCGACCGGCGTCCACAAGAGCGTGTTACGAGCTCATGCAGCGTACGGCCTACGCGTCCTGGACGGCACTCGTTTCGACCACCACCGTGGACCCTGACTCGCCCTTCCATCAGCCGGCATGGTGGCCGCGCGCATAGCCGACCCTCGAACTATGTTGTCCCGCCACATGTGCTCCTGACCTGCGGATTCCTACGGTGTGGCGACACGCAAACGTCCCCGTCACAGCCCAGGAAGTGGTGCCGATGTCGTCGCCCGCAACCGCTCCACCGGCCCCGAACAACCTCAAGCGCATCGTCGCCGCGTCCCTCATCGGCACCACCATCGAGTGGTACGACTTCTTCCTGTACGGCTCCGCCGCCGCCCTCGTCTTCAACGAGCTGTTCTTCCCCGACTCGGACCCGCTGGTCGGCACTCTGCTGTCGTTCCTGACATACGCCGTCGGGTTCGCCGCACGTCCGCTGGGGGCGCTGGTCTTCGGGCACTACGGTGACCGGCTCGGGCGCAAGAAGCTGCTGGTACTGAGCCTGTTGATGATGGGCGGGGCGACCTTCGCGATCGGACTGCTGCCCACGCACGCGACCATCGGCACGGCCGCTCCCGTGCTGCTGACCGTGTTGCGGCTCGTCCAGGGCTTCGCGCTCGGCGGTGAGTGGGGCGGAGCCGTGCTGCTGGTGTCGGAGCACGGAGACGCGCGGCGGCGCGGGTTCTGGGCGTCGTGGCCGCAGACCGGTGCGCCGGCGGGACAGTTGCTGGCGACCGGTGTGCTGTCGTTGCTGACGGCCACGCTGTCGGACTCCGCGTTCAACAGCTGGGGCTGGCGAATACCGTTCCTGCTCTCCGGGGTGCTGGTCATGGTCGGTCTGTGGATTCGGCTGTCCGTCGACGAATCGCCGGTCTTCAAGCAGGCGTTGGCGCAGGCCGAGACGCGCAAGGCGGACGACGGGGCGCTTCCGCTGGTCTCCGTGCTGCGGCACCACTGGCGCGACGTGCTGATCGCCATGGGCGCGCGGATGGCGGAGAACATCAGCTACTACGTCATCACCGCCTTCATCCTCGTCTACGCCACCACCGCGGCCGACGTCTCCAAGCAGACCGCGCTCAACACGGTGCTGATCGCCTCGGCCGTGCACTTCGCGGTGATCCCGGCCTGGGGCGCGCTGTCGGACCGGATCGGCCGCCGTCCCGTGTATCTGCTGGGCGCGGCCGGTGTCGGGCTGTGGATGTTCCCCTTCTTCATGCTGATCGACTCCGGGCACTTCGGCAGTCTGCTCCTCGCGGTGACCGTGGGCCTGGTGCTGCACGGGGCGATGTACGCGCCCCAGGCGGCCTTCTTCTCCGAGATGTTCGCGACGCGGATGCGCTACTCGGGTGCCTCGATCGGCGCCCAGTTCGCCTCCGTCGTGGCCGGTGCCCCCGCCCCGCTGATCGCCACCGCGCTGCTGTCCGAGTACGACAGCTCCGTCCCGATCTCCCTCTACGTCATCGCCGCGGCCGTGCTGACGCTGATCGCCGTGGGTGTGGCGAAGGAGACCCGCCACCGGGACCTCACCGAGGTCATGCCCTCCTCCGGGAACGGGAACGGAAACGGGGTCGAGGACGGGGACATGGGCAGGGAGGAGGCGCAGGGGGGTGCCTCCCGGGCGCCGGGCGCGCGCATCCCCTGATGATCCGCCCTGCCACCGGCCCCCGTACGCCCGTGCGTGCGGGGGTCAGTGCTGTGCCGGGAGCGACAGCCGGTGGAGTCTGAGGGCCAGTTGTATCTCCAGTGCGCGGTCGGGGCTCTGCCAGTCGTCGCCGAGGAGGCGGCCGACGCGGTCCAGGCGCTGGGCGACCGTGTTCACGTGGACGTGCAGGGTGTCCTTGGTACGGGCGGGACTCATGCCGCAGGCGAAGTACGCGTCGAGGGTGCGCACGAGTTCGGTGCCGCGCCGCTCGTCGTAGGACACGACCTGGCCGACGGTGCGTTCGACGAAACCGGCGACGTTCCGGTCCCCGGCCAGCAGCAGGCCCAGGAACCCGAAGTCCTCGGCGGCGGCGCCGTCCCCGGAGCGGCCCAGCAGGCGCAGCGCGTCGAGGCAGCGCCGGGCCTCGGTGTACGCCGCGGCCACGGTGCCCGGGTGGGCGATCAGGTCCTCCACGGGGGCGGAGGCGCCGACGGTGACGGCCTCGTGGACGGCCGTGCCGAGGTGCCGGGCGGTACGGCGGGCCAGGTCCGCGGCAGCGTCCCCGGCGGTCAGGGGCAGCAGCAGTACGGTGCCGCCGTCCCGGGCGGCGGCCAGGCCGTGCCGGGTCGCGGCGAGGTGGGAGGCGGCGGCCCACAGGCGTCGGCGCGCCTCCGCCTCCTGGTCGGCGTCGGGTGCGGTGGCGTCGAGGCGGGCGGCGAGTACGACGTGGGTGGCGTCCAGGTCGGCACGCAGCATTCGGGCGCGGTCGCCCAGCAGGCGCGGGTCGCGGTCGCGGGCGTCGAGCAGGTCGTCCAGCAGCTCGCCGCGGACGCGCTGTTCGGCCTCGACGGCTGAGCGCCGGGCGAGCAGGAGGAGGGAGGTGACCATCGCGGCGCGTTCCAGGGTGAGCTGGTCGACGGGGTCGAGCCCGGGGTGGCCGCGCAGTACGAGGGCGCCGAGCAGCTCGTCGCCGGCGGCGACGGCGGCGATCCAGTCGTCGTCGTGTCGCACCGCGTGCCCCTCGGCGCGGGACGCCTCCAGGGCACGTGCGGGTGCCGAGGAGGCTTCGGTGAACTCGACGGTGCCGGCCAGGACCTGGGAGACGGCGGCGGCCACGTCGTGGACCCCGCCGCCGCGCAGGACGAGTTCGGCGAGTCGGTCGTGGACGTCGGAGGCACGCTCGATGACGCCGCTGCGGTCCCGGATGATCTCGTTGGCCCGTTCCAGGCCGGCGAGGGCCGAGCGGGTCTCGGCGAGCAGGTTCGCGGTGTCGATGGCGGCTGCCGCCAGAGCGGCGAAGGAGCCCAGCAGGGCGATCTGTTCGCGTTCGAAGACGCGGGCGCGCCGGTCCGCGGCGAAGAGCACGCCGATGACGTGGTGGCCGAGCATGAGGGGTACGCCGAGGATGGCGACCAGGCCCTCGTCGTTCACGCCCGCGTCGATGGTGCGGGTGTGCTGGAAGCGGGCGTCCTTGAAGTAGTCGTCGGTGACGTAGGGGCGGGCGGTCTGGGCGACGAGGCCGCCGAGCCCCTCCCCCATGCCGAGCCGCAGTTGCTGGAAGCGGGCCGCGACCGACCCCTCGGTGACGCGCATGTAGGTGTCGCCGCGGGCCGGGTCGTTGAGGCTGAGGTAGGCCACGTCGGTGCCGAGCAGTGAACGGGCCCGCTGCACGATCGCGCGCAGGACGGCGTCCAGGTCGCGCAGTCCGGCGAGGTCGTGGGCCGTCTCGAACAGGGCGGACAGCTCGGCCTCGCGCCTGCGCCGGCCCTCCAGTTCGGAGCGCACGCGCAGGGCGAGGTTCTTCGCCTGTTCGAGCGCGGCGATCCGCTCGGCCGGTCCTGACTCGGCGCGGGCGAGCAGCACCGGCTGCTCGTAGGCGTCCGCGGACGCGCCCCGGGCGAGCAGCTCCAGGAACGGCGTCTCGACGGCGGCGGGTGCCGGCGCCACGGCATCACCGGCATCGCGGGGTGACACTCCGGCATCCCCGGCCGATGCTGCGGCATCGTGGGCGAAGCGCTCGGCGGACTGCACGTGATCGCGGGACATGCTCACAGGATTCCCCATCGCACGGTCGTCCCGGCAGCCCTGTGGAAAACCGGGCCACCGGGGGCACCGCCCGGCTCGGCGAGCGGGGCGCCGACCTGCTCAGTGCGCGGTCCAGCCTCCGTCCAGGACGAGTGAGGTGCCGGTGACGAAGGACGCCTGCGGACCGCACAGGTAGGCCACGGCCTCGGCGACCTCCTCCGGTTCGATGAGCCGCCGCACGGCGCTGTCCCGCAGCAGTACGTCGGTCAGCACCTGCTCCTCGGGGATGCCGTGCGCCCGGGCCTGGTCGGTGATCTGCTTCTCGACGAGCGGGGTGCGCACGTAGGAGGGGCTGACGCAGTTGGAGGTGACGCCGTGGGCGGCGCCTTCGAGGGCGGCGGTCTTGGACAGGCCCTCCAGTCCGTGCTTGGCGGAGACGTAGGCCGCCTTGTAGGCCGAGGCGCGCAGGCCGTGGACGGAGGAGATGTTGACGATGCGGCCCCAGCCCTGCCCGTACATGTGGGGCAGGGCGCCGCGGATGAGGCGGAAGGGAGCTTCCAGCATCACGGTGAGCACGGTGTGGAAGACGTCGGGCGGGAAGTCCTCGATCGGCCGCACCAGTTGCAGCCCGGCGTTGTTGACGAGGACGTCGGTGCCGGCGGCCGCGAGTTCGGCGGCGTCCAGGTCGGTCAGGTCCAGGAGGTGGGGTTCGACGCTGCCCGCGAGGCCCCCGCAGCTCTCCGCGAGGGCCTCCAGCCCGGCGGCGTCCCGGTCGACCGCCCTGACCTCGGCTCCCGCGGCGGCCAGCCGCTGCGCACAGGCACGGCCGATGCCGCCGGCGGCGCCGGTGACGAGGGCGGTACGGCCGCCGAGGTCGAGCGAGGGGGCGTGGGGGGCCGGGAGGACACTGGGCGAGGTCATGTTCCGACCCTAGGCAGCGTCCGCCCCGGCCCCCATGTGGGCACGCCCCATACTTCAGACGGAACCAGTGGGGTCGAACCATGTGGGGGCGTCGGACAGCGCCTGCTTGACCCGGGCCTGCCCGAAGTCCCTGAGGTCCGGCAGCGCGTCCACCGCGAACCAGCCCACGTCCAGCGACTCGTCGTCGTTGACCCGGGCCTCGCCGCCGACGGCCCGGCAGCGGAAGGTGATGTCCATGTACTGGCAGACGTCGCCGTTGTCGTACGTGACCGGGTTCAGCGCCTGGACGAGGACCACCCGCTCGACGACACACCGTACGGCCGTCTCCTCCTCGACCTCGCGCACCGCGCAGGCGGCGGGCTGCTCTCCCGGTTCCGGGATACCGCCGATCAGTGACCAGCGTCCGTTGTCGGACCGCCGGCCGAGCAGCACCCGGCCCTCGTCGTCGAAGACGACGGCGGTGACTCCGGGGAGCCACAGCAGCTGGTGTCCGGCCGAGGCGCGCAGGTCGCGGATGAAGTCGGGAGTAGCCATGCGTACGACCCTAACGGGCCCCTCGGGTCACTTCCGGCGGTGTCGCGGGGCGTGCGGCGGGCGTACGGCTACACGCTCCGGGCGCGTCGCCCGCGCACACCGGCACCGACGGCCCAGCCGAGCCCGGCGGCCGCGACCAGCGCCAGCGCGATCTCGGGCGCCACGCCCAGCCGGGTGGCGGGCGTCTCGGAGGAGCGCAGGGGCACCTCCTGGACCAGGGAGTCCGCCACGAACATGCCGGTCTTCTGGGTGATCCTCCCGTCCGGCATGATGATCGCGCTGACGCCGCTGGTCACCGGCACGGTGACGGTCCGGCTGTGCTCGACCGCGCGGATGCGGGACATGGCGAGCTGCTGGTAGGTCATCTCGCTGCGGTCGAACGTCGCGTTGTTGCTGGGTACGGAGATCATCTGGGCGCCGTCGGTGACCTCGGAGCGCACCGCCCAGTCGAAGGCGGCCTCGTAGCAGGTGACGAGCCCGACCTTGGTGCCGGCCATGGTGAACACTCCCGGTTCGGTGCCCCGGCTGAAGTCCTGGCTGACCATGGAGGTCCACTCGTCGTTGATGGCCCCGATGAGCGAGCGGAGCGGGAGGTACTCGCCGAACGGCTGGATCTGCCTTTTGTCGTAGGTGTCCACGGGGCCCTTGTCCGGGTC
This sequence comes from Streptomyces sp. NPDC017890, assembly GCF_044328675.1. Classification (NCBI taxonomy): domain Bacteria; kingdom Bacillati; phylum Actinomycetota; class Actinomycetes; order Kitasatosporales; family Streptomycetaceae; genus Streptomyces; species Streptomyces sp. NPDC017890. The sequence goes on along the minus strand of NZ_JBIRHU010000007.1, from coordinate 181,292 downwards.
CCACAGGATCTGCTCGTTGAGCAGTTTGCCGTCGCGTTCCACGACGCCGCCGACCGAGACGGGCACGCCGATCGCCTTGGCGGCCCGGTCGATGACGAGGCGCGCGTCGGCGTTGGCGAAGGGGTCGATGTCCGAGGAGTTCTCCGGCCAGAGCACGAAGTCGGGCTGGTCGGCCCTGCCGGCCTTGACCTCGGCGGCCAGGCGCTGCGTCTCGCGCGCGTGGTGGTCGAGTACGGCCCGTCGCTGGGCGTTGAAGTCGAGGCCCGCGCGCGGCACGTTGCCCTGGATCACGGCGACGGTCGCCGTGCCGTCCTCCGCCTTGTCGCTGACCAGCGGCCGGGCTGCCACGGCGCCCACGACGGGTACGGCCACGCTGAGGAGAGCCACCGCCGCCGCGCTCCGCCGTACCTCGTCGGTGCGGCGCGCCCGGAGGGCCAGGCGCACGGCCTCGTGGAGGCCGAAGCCGCACAGGACGACGGCGAAGCCGAGTACCGGCGTGCCGCCGACCGCGGCGAGCGGCAGGAACACGCCGTCCGCCTGCCCGAACGCGATCTTGCCCCAGGGGAAGCCTTCGAACGGCACGCGCGCGCGTGCGGCCTCGCCCGCCGTCCACAGCGCCGCCGACCACACGGGCCAGGCCGGCAGCTTGGAGACCGCGGCGACGCCCGCGCCGACCAGCGCGACGAAGAGCGCCTCGATCGCGGCCAGGGCGAGCCAGGGCCCGGGGCCGACCTCCACGCCGGTCCATACCAGCAGCGGCAGCAGGAAGCCGAGGCCGAAGAGGTAGCCGAGGCCGAGGCCTGCTTTCCAGCCACGGCCGCGCAGCACCCAGCCGAAGACACCGAAGGCGGGCAGGGCCAGCCACCACAGGGTGCGCGGCGGGAAGCTGACGTAGAGCAGCACTCCGGAGAGGGCGGCAGCGGCGGCCGGGAGGAGGCGCAGGAGCCGCGCGGCGGCACGCGGGGCGGGCGTCGTCTGCGGCTGCGTCCGGTCCGACTCGCCGACGGAGGTTGCGGTGGCTGTCACCCCCCGGAGTGTACGGCGGGTGACCACGCCGCCGACAGTACGGTCCGCGGTCGCCGCGAGGCCACGGGCCCGTTTACGAGGTGGCGGAGCCGCGGTCGCCGGCCCGGCCCGGCCCGGTCCGGTGCCCCCGAGTGCGCTCAGTGCGCCGGCCCCGGCGCCTTGGGCCTCAGTCGGTCCTTGATGACCTGGACGGCCGCTTCCGCGTCGTCCACGGTGATCGTGAAGGTGTGTCCGTCCCACAGACGCAGGATGACGCCCTCCCCCCGCCGTACGACGACCGCGGTGCCCTTCTCCGGCCGCCAGCGGTAGCCCCAGCCGCCCCAGTGGCGCGGGGTGACGTGCGGGGCGAACTCGGCGCCCACGACGTGGGAGAGGGGGATGCGGCGACGGGGCACGCCGATGTGGCCACAGCGCACCTCGAGGCACTCCTCGTCGACTCTCAGCGCGACGTGTACGAACGCCAGCGTGCCGAAGAGCACGAGCAGTCCCGCCGCGATGCAGCCGACGACCGCCATGGCCAGCGGGGCGACGCCGGACTCCCAGGCCGATTCGACGGCCAGCGCGATGCCGAACGCCACGCAGGCGGCGCCGATGAGTGCCAGCAGCCATTGGACCCGGTTGGTGGCACGTCCCGTCCAGACGTCCGGCTGGGGGGTGGTCTCGCCGTGGCGATGCCTCATGCATACGAGATTACTCACGTTTCGCTGCGCGCGTACCTCGTCGCGCAGGGTGACTGGGCCGACCGGGCGTGCCCGCCGGTCAGCGGGCCGGCGTGACCGCTCGCAGGAGCCGGCCCTCGTCGTAGGCGAGCGCGGGCGCGGGCAGCGTGCCCTCACGCCCGCTCAACAGCACGGTGAGGGTGCCCTTGTCCGGGGCCCCGGGATCGGGGCGGGCGCCGATCCGGCGCAGCGCCTGGGCGGCGACCGCACCGGCGGAGCCGTGCAGGACGAGGCGCGGGGCGCCGGGGCGCTGCACGGCGGCACGGATGCGTTCGGCGACCAGTTCGTAGTGCGTGCAGCCCAGGACGACGGTGGTCACCGTGTCGGGTGTCAGGGCGGCCGCGGCGGCGACGGCCGCGGTGATCGCGCTCTCGTCCGCGTACTCCACGGCGTCGGCGAGCCCCGGGCACGGCACTTCGGTGACCGTCACGTCGCCGGCGAACTCCTCGATGAGACCGCGCTGGTAGGGGCTGCCGGTGGTGGCGGGCGTGGCCCAGATCGCCACGGGGCCGCCGCCGGCCGCGGCGGGCTTGATCGCCGGGACGGTGCCGATGACCGGCAGCGCGGACTCGAACCGGGCACGCAGCGCGGGCAGCGCGTGCACGGTGGCGGTGTTGCAGCCGACGATCAGGGCGTCCGGACGGTGCGCGGCGGCGGCCTCGGCCACGGCGAGGGCCCGCCCGGTCAGGTCCTCGGTGGTGCGCGGGCCCCAGGGCATGCCGTCGGGGTCCAGGGAGAGGATGAGATCCGCGTCCGGTCGCAGGCGCCGTACCGCGGCGGTGGCCGCCAGCAGACCGATTCCGGAGTCCATGAGCGCGATCTTCACCCGGCCACCATAGTCGATGGGCCGCTGCGGGCCGGTGTCGTGGGGCAGACTGCGCACGTGAGCGCCGATGCGTGGACTTCCCCCGTGACCGTCGTGTCCGCCCTGTCACTCGCCGCCTGGCTGTGGCTGCTGCTCGCCCGGGGCTTCTTCTGGCGTACGGACGTCGGACTGCCGGCCCGGGAGGAACCCGCCGCCTGGCCCTCCGTCTGCGTGGTCGTACCGGCGCGCGACGAGGCGGCGGTCCTGCCCGCGAGCCTTCCGTCGCTGCTCGCGCAGAGCTACCCGGGGCGGGCGGAGGTCTTCCTGATCGACGACGGCAGCACGGACGGGACGGGTGAGCTGGCGTGCGAGCTGGCCCGGCGACAGGAAGGCCTGCCGCTCACCGTGGCGTCGCCCGGGGAGCCGCCCGCCGGCTGGACGGGCAAGCTGTGGGCCCTGCGGCACGGCATCGACCTGGCACGCGCGCGTGAGCCCGAGTACCTGCTGCTCACGGACGCCGACATCGCCCACGCGCCGGACAGTCTGGGCCGGCTGGTGGCGGCGGCCCGCACCGGCGGTTTCGACATCGTCTCGCAGATGGCCCGGCTGCGGGTGGAGAGCGTGTGGGAGCGGCTCGTGGTGCCGGCGTTCGTCTACTTCTTCGCGCAGCTGTACCCGTTCCGGTGGATCGACGGAAAGGGGGGAACGGCGGCAGCGGCGGGCGGCTGCGTGCTGCTGCGCACCGATGCCGCCGAGCGGGCGCGGATCCCGGACGCCATCCGGCACGCCGTCATCGACGACGTGGCCCTCGCCCGGGCGGTCAAGGGCGGCGGCGGCCGCGTCTGGCTGGGCCTGGCCGACCGGGTGGACAGTGTGCGTCCGTATCCGCGGCTGCACGACCTGTGGCGGATGGTCTCGCGCAGCGCGTACGCCCAACTGCGGCACAACCCCCTGGTGCTCGCCGGAACGGTCGCCGGCCTGGCCCTGGTGTACCTCGTGCCACCGGTGGCGGTGGTCGCGGGGGCGGTGACGGGGAGCACGGCGACGGCCGTGCTGGGCGCCGCCGCGTGGCTGGTGATGGCGGGGACCTACGTGCCGATGCTGCGCTACTACCGGCAGCCGTTGTGGCTCGCTCCGCTGCTGCCGTTCACCGCGTTCCTGTACCTCCTGATGACGGTCGACTCGGCGGTGCAGCACTACCGGGGGCGCGGTGCGGCCTGGAAGGGCCGCACCTACGCCCGTCCGGGCGCCGTGCCCGAGGAGGGCTGAGCGCCCGCGCCCGGAGGGGGTTCACTTGCGGCCGGGGGTCCAGTTCATGCCCCATCCGTAGGCGTGGTCGACCGTCCGCTGCGGGCTCACGCCGCGTTCCGGGACCAGGTAGCGGGCCTCGCGCTGGACGACCAGGTCGCTGCCGGTGTTGGTGATCAGCGCCAGGGCGCACACCGTCGAGGGGACCGTGCACTCGTCGAGCGAGAAGTCGATCGGGGCGCCGTACTGCGGCTGGAGGGTGACCGTGGCGTGCAGGTCGGCGAAGGAGCGCGCCCCCTCGTAGATGGTGACGAAGACGAGGACGCGCCGGAAGTGCTGCTTGTGGTCGAGGTTGACGGTGAGGTTCTCGCCGGTCGTCACCGCGCCGGTGCGGTCGTCGCCGTCGAGGTGGATGAACGGCGGCTGGTGCAGGGACCCGAAGGCGTTGCCGAGGGCTTGGACGACGCCCTTGCTGCCGTCGGTGAGTTCGTACAGGCAGCACAGGTCGAGGTCGAGGTCGTCGTGCATGGCGACCGGGCGGCCGAGCTTGCGGGCCCAGCCGGAGAACTGCTTGCGCACCTGCCAGTTGAGGTTGACGCGCATGGCGCCCGACGTACCGCCCTGCTTGGTCAGCGAGACGGAGGGTGCCGCTTTGGTGAGCGTGACCTTGGTCAGGCGGACCGGTTCGGCGGAGGGAGCCGCCGGAGGGGGCGGCGGGGCGGCGGCCGGCTGGGGCACGGGAGGGGCCGGGGGTGCCGGCGGGGGCGTGGTGACCGTGGGGGCGGCCGGTGCCGGCGGGGGCGCCTGCTGCGGCTCGTCCACCGAGATGCCGTAGTCCGTGGCCAGGCCCTCCAGCCCGCTGTCGTAGCCCTGGCCGACGGCACGGAACTTCCATGCGCCCTGGCGGCGGTAGAACTCGCCGAGCACGAAGGCCGTCTCGACGGTTGCGCCCGGGTTGTCGAAGCGGGCCGCCACGGTGTTCTGCGCGGCGTCGCGGACCTCGATGTACAGATCGGGGATCCGCCCGAACGGTCCGCCGTCCGAGGACGCGGCGAGGATCACGGTCTCGATCGCGGGCTCCACGCGCGCGAGATCGACGAGCAGGCTGTCGGTCACCCGGCCACCGGCATCCCGCTTTCCCTCGTGGCGGACCGCGCCGGAGGAGTGCGCCGGCTGGTTGTAGAAGACGAAGTCCGCGTCGGAGCGGACCTTCCCGCCCACCAGGAGCAGGGCCGACGCGTCCGCGTCGGGCACGCCGACGCCGGATCGCCAGCCCAGTTCCACCCGCAGCGCCGTCGTGGGCACCGGAGTGTTCGATCCTTTCGACATTGACATGTCCGCCCCCATCACGTGTCACCGAGCCGGGCCCTGCCCCCGACGGCCGGCCGAGTTGTCCGCGCCCAACCTATTCCCCCGCCGTCCGCCCCTCGCAAGGAGTGCGGGAAGACGTCCGGACAACCGCAGGTAACCCGCCCGGAACTCGGCTTTTACCCCAAGAACGCGTGTCGTGACGCCCCATTTTGCCAAGTTCGCTCGCATTGGGGATCCCTGGTCACCGCGGACACGGAAAACAACACTCTTATCGGTCTCCCCAACCAGCACATCGTGGGCTTAACTTATGTTCCATGACCTCCCCCCGCTCCACTTATGGCGGCGGCTACTACTCCGCCTCCTTCCCGGACACTCCGATCTACGACTCGCTCGTGGCCGAGCGGGGCACCCCGCAGATCGCCCCGATCCGGGTCCCCGCCGCCTACGACGCGCCGGGCAGCCACCTGCCCGCGCTTCCCTCGGCGCTGCCCGCCCTCCCGGCGGGCCCCTCCCAGCCCTCCTACGGCTACCCGCAGCAGGCGCCGCAGCCCGCCCCGCTGCAGCAGGCCCCCGCCCCCTACATCCCGCACCAGGCGACCGCGCCACGCGGGTATCCCGGACCCCAGCAGCCGCAGCAGCCACGCCCGGCCGCGCCCGGCCCCGCGGGGTACGAGGCGATGCGCCCCACGGCCCCCCGGCCGGCCCCGGCGCCGTATCAGGACCCGTACAACCAGCAGCAGTACCGCGGCTACTGAGCCGCCCTCGGGGTTGTCGGTGCCACCTGGCACGATGACCTCATGGGGAACGCGCGACTGCAGTCGATTCACGTCCATCCGGTCAAGGCGACCCGGAGCCTGCCGCTCCGGGAAGCCGTCGTGGAGCCCTGGGGGCTGGCCGGAGACCGCCGCTGGATGCTGATCGACGACGGGGGAAGGGTCGTCACACAACGCCAGCAGCCGCGCCTCGCCCTGGCCGCCGCCGAGCTCATGCCCGGCGGCGGCGTCCGGCTGTCCGCGCCCGGCCGGGAACCGCTCACGGTGCCGGTCCCGCACGGGCCGGGCACCGTCGTGGTGCAGATCTTCCGCGACAAGGTGGAGGCGCTCCCCGCGGCGGACGAGGCCGCGCACGCCTGGTGCAGCGCCTTCCTCGGAGTGGACGTACGGCTGGTGTACCTGGACGATCCCGCCACGCGCCGGCCCGTGGACCCGCGGTACGCGCTGCCGGGCGAGACCGTCTCGTTCGCCGACGGCTTCCCGCTGCTGCTCACGACGACGGCCTCTCTCGACGCCCTCAACTCCCTGATCGCCGAGGGCGAGCACCCGGACGAGGGCCCGCTGCCCATGAACCGCTTCCGGCCGAACGTGGTCGTTTCCGGCACCGGCCCGTGGGCCGAGGACGGCTGGTCCCGCATCATCGTCGGCGAGGTCGCCTTCCGGGTCGTCAAACCGTGCGGGCGGTGCGTCGTGACGACGACCGACCAGGGCACCGCCGGGCGCGGCAGGGAGCCCCTGCACAGCCTCGGAAGGCACCGCCGCGTCGACGGCAAGCTGGTCTTCGGGCAGAACCTGGTCCCGGCCGGCCGCGGCACGGTCCGGGTCGGCGACCCGGTGCGGATCGTCGAGTGACGTGCCGCTCTCCCGGGGCGGGTTCCGGACACCGGCGGGGACCGGGGAACCCGGCCCGCGGCCCGCGCGTTGATCCTTGACGAGACGTTCATGAGACAACCGGCGGCGAGCCGGGGCGAGGCCGAGCGGCGCTCTCTCCATGGCCGGCCCGCGTGTGAACGGCTCGACCGGGGGCGGTGCGAAGCGGGGAGGGAGTGCGGATCGTGCGGGCGATCAGCGGGCTGTGGCGCTGGCGGCACAATGCCCTGTGCCGCGCGACCGACCTGGCCGAGGCCTGGGTGGCACTGGCGGGACTGCTGCTGATCCTGTCCCTGGCCCCGCTGATCGGCACGCTCGTGGGCGGTGCCGCGCAGGACGCCCTGCAGCGGTCGGTGCGCGAGCAGCACCAGTCCCGGCACCGCGTCACGGCCACGGTGGTCCGTGCGCTGGAGCGTCCCCCGCTGACCGTCGACCCCGAGGGCGCGTCCGCCGGGGACCTGCGCAGCCGTGTCCTCGCCGGCTGGACGGCGCCGGACGGCTCGCGCCACGAGGGGCCCCTCATGACAAGCGTCGACGATCCGGACACCGGCGACCGTTTCGCGATATGGACGGACGCGCGGGGCCGGACGGTGGCCCGACCGCTGGACTCCGGGACCGCGACGACGCACGCCGCGCTCGCCGGGTTTGGCGCCGCCGTGGCGGCCGCCGCCCTGGTCGAGACCGCCCGGCGGATCGTCGTGTGGCGCATGGTCCGCCGCCGGTACGCCCGCCTGGAGCAGGAGTGGGACCGGGCCGGCCCGGACTGGGGCAGGACCGGCGCGGGCAGCTGACGGGCTTCCGCCTCCGGTCAACTCACCACCTGTGCGCACGCTACGGTGGACCGGCCGAACCGAATCGGCGACGACCCGCGTACGACGAGGTGGGGGCACAGCAACGCCATGGCACAGGGCACGGTCCAGGTGACGCACACCGGCACCTCGCGGTGGCGGCGCCGCACGGGTGAGTACGCATCGCTCGCCGCCGCCCTGGAGGCCGCGGCCGACGGTGACGTCCTCACCATCGCCCCCGGGACCTACCGGGAGAACCTCGTCGTCCAGCGGGCGGTGACCCTGCGCGGCCCGGAGGGCGCCCAGGGTTCCGTGCGGATCGCGCCCGTCGACGGCGTCCCGTTGACCGTGCGCGCCTCGGCGGTGGTGCAGGAACTGCACGTGGAGGGCCAGGACGCGGCGGCGCCCGCGGTACTCGTCGAGGAGGGCACACCGGAGCTGCTGGGACTGCGGGTGGTCACGCGTTCCGCGTCCGGGATAGAGGTGCGCGGCAGCGCCCGGCCGACGGTGCGGCGTTGCAGCGTCGACAATCCCGCCGGTGTCGGCATCGCCGTCCTCGACGGCGGGGGTGGTGTGTTCGAGGAGTGCGAGGTCGTCTCTGCCGGTCAGGCGGGCGTCGCGGTGCGCTCCGGCGCGCACCCGCGGCTGGAGCGCTGCCGGATCCACCACGCCGCGGGTTCCGGCCTGACGGCGACGGGCGAGGGCTCCGCGCTGGAGGCCGTGGGCTGCGAGGTCTACGAGGTGCGGGGCAGCGGCGTGCAGGTCACCGGCCGGGCCACCGCTCATATGACCGACTGCGACGTGCACCGCACCACCGGCGACGGCGTCACGCTCGACACGGACGCGGTGCTCACGCTCGCCGACTGCCGCATCCACGAGATCCCCGAGAACGCGGTCGACCTGCGTTCCCGCTCCGTCCTCACCCTGACCCGCACCACCGTGCGGCAGTTCGGGCGCAACGGCCTGTCGGTGTGGGATCCGGGCACGCGGGTGGACGCCAACCAGTGCGAGATCTTCGACAGCACGGGCGACTACCCGGCGGTCTGGGTCAGTGACGGCGCGACGGCGGTGCTCGACTCCTGCCGGGTGCACGACGTCCCTGACGCGTTGTTCGTACTGGACCGCGGATCCCGCGCGGACGTCGTCGACAGTGATCTGTCCCAGGTGCGCAACACGGCCGTGTCCGTGAGCGACGGCGCCACCGCGCAGCTCGACGACTGCCGCATCCGGGACGCGGCCACGGGCGCGTGGTTCCGCGACCACGGCAGCGGCGGCACCCTGAACAACTGCACCCTGGACGGCAACCGCACCGGCGTGATCGTCACCAAGGGCGCCGACCCCACCATCGAACGCTGCACGGTCGACTCCCCCTCGGAGGCGGGCGTCTACGTGTCGGCCGGAGGCCGCGGCAGCTTCCTGAACTGCCGCGTGACCGGCAGCGCCGGCTACGGCTTCCATGTGATCGACGGCTGCCGTACGACGCTGCGGAAGTGCCGTACGGAGCGCTGCGCGCGCGGCGGTTACGAGTTCGCGGACGGCGGCCCGGACACGGCCTACGACTCCGGCCCGCTCGTCGAGGACTGCACCAGCGACGAGAGCGGTGGTCTGACGCCGCCTGCCGCGCCGGAACCGGTCGTGCAGACGGTCAGCCACTCCCCCGGCCTGCTGGGCTCCATCCCCGGGCAGCGCAGCACCGAGCAGGAGCCGCTGGTCGCTGGCGGCGGGCCGCAGGAACCGACGCGTACCTCGAAGGCCGTCCTCGGCGAACTGGACGCGCTGGTCGGCCTGGACAGCGTCAAGCGCGAGGTGCGGGCCCTAACCGACATGATCGAGGTGGGCCGGCGCCGGCAGCAGGCGGGCCTGAAGGCCGCGTCGGTCAAGCGACACCTGGTCTTCACCGGCTCCCCGGGCACCGGCAAGACGACGGTCGCCCGCCTCTACGGGGAGATACTCGCGTCGCTCGGCGTCCTGGACAAGGGCCACCTCGTCGAGGTGTCGCGGGTGGACCTGGTCGGCGAGCACATCGGCTCCACGGCGATCCGTACCCAGGAGGCGTTCCAGCGGGCGCACGGCGGCGTGCTGTTCATCGACGAGGCCTACGCGCTGTCCCCCGAGGACGCGGGCCGGGACTTCGGCAAGGAGGCCATCGACACGCTGGTGAAGCTGATGGAGGACCAGCGGGACGCGGTCGTGGTGATCGTCGCGGGGTACACGGCGGAGATGGAGCGTTTCCTGTCCGTCAACCCCGGAGTGGCGTCCCGGTTCTCACGGACCATCACCTTCGGCGACTACGGCCCAGAGGAGCTGCTGCGGATCGTGGGGCAGCAGGCCGACGAGCACGAGTACCGGCTGGCGCCGGGCGCGGCCGAGGCGCTGACAAAGTACTTCACGGCGATCCCCAAGGGCCCGGCCTTCGGCAACGGCCGCACCGCCCGCCAGACCTTCGAGGCGATGGTGGAACGGCACGCGAGCCGGGTCGCCCAGCTGTCCGACCCCAGCACGGACGACCTGACGCTGCTCTACGCCGAGGACCTGCCGGAGCTGCCGTAGCCGGCGCCGGACTCCCCTTCGGCCCGTCAAGCGGCTCACGACGACGAACGGCGCGGTGAGCCGTTCGACGTCGTCGTCGAACGGCTCACCGCGGCAGGCCGGTACAGTCCGGCGAGCGGGCATCGTCATCGTCGGGCGGACCGCTCCCGTCACGCGACCTCAGTGGGTCGACGCGGCCAGTCGCGCGTCCTCCGTGTCCGGCTGCCGTGTCGCGTCGGGGGCTACCTCGCCGACCGGAGGGACGTGGCGCAGCAGTGCCGCCACCAGGACCGCCGTCAGCAGGGCGAAAGCCGCGCTCGCGGTGGCTGCCGTCTGGAGCCCGGCGGTGAAGGCGTCCTTCGCGGCGGCCAGGAGAGGGGCGCCGTCGGGCAGGCGTTCCGCGGTGGCGATCGCGGCACCCACGGTGTCCTTGGCCGCGGCGGGCGCCTCGTGGGGCATCTCGCCACGGTAGACCGCGGCCGCGACCGTGCCCGTGACGGCGATACCGAGGGCGAGGCCGAGGTCGTAGGCCGTCTGGCCGGTCGCCGCGGCGGCACCCGCCTTCTCGGCCGGTGCCGAGCCGACCGCCAGGGTCGTGCCCAGGACGCTGATCGGGGCGACTCCGAACATGATCACGGCGAGTCCGAGCGAGACGGTCAGGACCCCTTCGGCCAGGGCGATGGCGGCGTATCCGATGAGGGACAGCAGCAGGCCGCCGATCAGGACGTACGCCGGGCGGAACCTGCGGGCGAGGACCGGGGTCAGCTGGGAGCCCGCGATCAGGCCGGCCGCTCCGGGCAGCAGCCACAGTCCTGCCTCCAGCGGCGACTGGCCCGCCACGGCCTGCAGGTACTGCGGGACGAGGTACTCGACACCGTTGAGGGCGGTCATCCCCAGCAGCAGGGCGAGCAGCGCGCCGGTGAAGGCCCGGTCGCGGAAGAGCCGCAGGTCCAGCAGCGGTGCGGCCAGCTGGTTCTGCCGGCGCACGAACGCGACGATGCCGACCCCACCGGCCGCGAAGGCGACGGCGGGCTCCCAGGGGGAGGCGGCCGAGGCCAGGCTCTTGATCGCGTACACCACCGGCAGGACGGCCAGCAGGAACAGTGCGACGCTCATCAGGTCCAGCCGTCCCGGGGTCGGATCACGGTACTCGGGCAGCAGCATCGGGGCCGCGACCAGCGCCAGCAGCATGACGGGCACACCCATCAGGAAGACCGAACCCCACCACCAGTTCGCCAGCATCACCCCGCCGACCACCGGTCCGACTGCCAGACCGACCGAAAGCGCGGTCACCCACATCGCGATGGCGGTCGCGCGCCGGCGCGGGTCGGCGAACATGTGGCTGATCAGGGCGAGCGTGGAGGGAAGCACGGCCGCACCGGCGATGCCGAGCACCGCGCGGGCGCCGATCAGCACCTCCGGGCTCGGGGCGTACGCGGCGACCAGCGACGCCAGGACGAATCCGGCCGAGCCGATCATCAGCAGCCTGCGGCGGCCGATGCGGTCACCGAGTGTGCCCATGATGACCAGGGTGCCGGCCGTCAGGAAGCCGTAGATGTCGGTGATCCAGAGCACTTCGGCACCGCTGGGCTGTAGATCGGCGGTGAGGTACGGCGTGGCCAGCCACAGCACTCCGAGGTCTGCGGTCATGAGGGTCACGGGGAGCAGGAGAAGGGCGAGCCCGAGCCATTGCCGGGTGCCGGTGCCGGTTGTCCTGCCGGGGGCCTGAGATGTGGTCGGTGAAGTCATGGGACGACTGTGCGGGGCGGCGCTTCGGATTCGGCTCGGACCGTGTTGCGGTGGTGTTCGGGGATCCTGGGGCGCCCCTGGCCCCCGATCTCCGGTCGGGGGCGTGGGAACGACGAACGCCGCGGCCACCCGGGGGGTTACCGGGGTGACCGCGGCGCTTCGCGCAGTGGTGGAGCATGCCGGGCATCTGGTCGCCGGGGCGCGGCGAACGGGGCTCGTTCAGGGGGGTGGGCCGACCGATGTGGGCGTCAGCGCGGCAGGTGCTCGTCCAGCGCGGCGTCGGCGGCCTCGAGTACCTCGCCCACTCGTGCGGGCCGCAGTGCCTGGGGGACGCCGGAGAGCTCGGTGCCGTGCAGCAGTCGCACCGACGACTCGGCGACCCCGCAGAACTCCGATACACCCACCCGCAGTTGGAGGTCCAGTGCGCCGGCGAGGCCGGTCCGCCCGTAATCCCCGTCGGTGCCGCCCGCGAGGCCCAGCCAGAGCATCCGTTTCCCGGCGAGCCGGGGCCTGCTGCGACCGTACGCGAACCCGTAGTTCCACACCCGGTCGATCCAGCCCTTGACGACGGCCGGCGGTGCGTACCACCACACCGGGAAGACGACGAGGATGTCGTCCGCGGCGGCGAGACGGTCCATGTGGGCGTGGACCTCGGGCGAGTACCGCTTCTCCCGGTCCTCCCAGTCCGGTTCGTCGACGGGTGTCAGCCGCGGGTCGAATCCCTCCGCGTACAGGTCGAGGAGGTCCAGGGTGTCGCCCGCGTCCTTGATGCGCAGCTGCAGATGTCCGGCGACCTGGGCGGTCAGCGAGTCGGACCGGGGGTGGGCCAGGACCAGCAGGGTGTGACGCATGGGAGTCTCCGATCTCCTTGGGTGGGGCGCGGTGGGCGGGAGTGTGCCGACGGAGGTCAGATGCCGAGGCCGCTGCCTCCGCTGACGTCGATGTTCTGACCGGTCACCCAGCGGGAGTCGTCCGAGGCCAGGAAGGAGACGACATCGGCGACGTCGTCGGGCTGACCGACGCGGTTGAAGACGGAGAAGCCCGCGGCGTGTGCCTTGGCGGCGGGGTCGGCCATCCAGGGGTGGATGTCGGTCTCGATGGTGCCGGGAGAGACGGCGTTGACGGTGATGCCACGGGGGCCGAGGGTCTGTGCCAGGGTGAGGGTCAGTACCTCCACGGCCCCCTTGGAGGCGGCGTAGGAGGTCATGCCGGGGAAGGCGACCTTGGTGACGCCGGAGGAGATGTTGATGACGCGGCCGCCGTCGCGCAGCCGCTCCAGGCCCTTCTGGATGATGAAGAAGGGCGCCTTGGCGTTGATGGCGAAGACCTTGTCGTAGTCGGCCTCGGTGACCTCGTGGATCAGGCCGGGGCCGGCGATGCCCGCGTTGTTGACCAGGATGTCGACGCCGTCGGCGTGCTCGTCGAACGCCCGCCACAGGGCCTCCGCGTCACCGGGGACGCCCAGTTCGGCCCGGATCGCGAAGGCGGTGCCGCCGGCCGCCTCGATGCCGGCCACGGTCTCCTTGGCCGCCGTTTCGTTGGTGGCGTAGTGGACGCCGACGCGGGCGCCCTCGGCGGCCAGGCGCTGGGCGATGGCCCGGCCGATGCCGCGGCTGGCGCCGGTGACGAGAGCGGTCTTGCCGTTGAGCGCGTTCATGATGGGGGTCCTTTCGAAGGGCTCGGTGCCTCGTGGCTTGTGGGGAACACTGTGGGACGCGGTGCATCGGATCGGGCTCGGACGGTGTTATGGCTCTGTTCGGAACCGGTTTCGGTGCTCTCGCGAGGCCGGGTGCGGGTTTCGCAGCCGCTGGCGGGCTGGTGCCGCCGGGCGGTGACGACCTGACGTCGCCGGTGGCGGCCGGGCGGGTGCCGGTGGCCGGTGACGACCGGGAGCGGCCGTCCCGTACGGCTGCTGGGCGCGGCCCGTCGTGGCGGGAAGCCGGGGTCGGCAGGCACCGGTACGGCCGTTCCCCGACCGCCGTCTCCAACAGCGGTGTCCGAGGCCCGGGTTACCGTTGCGTCATGCGATTCGGGGTGCTGGGGGAGACCGCTGTATGGACCGATGCCGGGCAGCTTGTGCGGGTGCCGGAGCTGAAGGTGCGGGCCCTGCTCGCCTCCTTGCTCGTGGACCCCGGGCGGGCCGTGGCGGCCCACCGGCTGATCGACGACCTGTGGGGTGACGAGCCGCCGGGCAACCCGACCAGGGCGCTCCAGGCGAAGGTCTCCCAACTGCGCCGTGTCCTCGAGGAGGCCGAGCCGGGCGGTCGCGACCTGGTGGTGTCCCGGGCTCCCGGCTACCAGCTGGTCGTGGCTGAGGGAGCACTCGACGCGGACCGGTTCGCGGGGCTGGCCGCCGGTGCCAGGGCCGAGGGGGACGCGCGCGTGCGGGCCCGGCTCCTCGCCGACGCGCTGGCCCTTTGGCGGGGGCCGGCGTTCGCGGACTTCGCCGAAGAGGCTTTCGTCCGGGCCGCCGCGCACCGGCTGGAGGAGGACCGGCTCGCCGTTCTCGAGGGCCGGGCCGAGGCACGGCTCGACAGCGGGGAGCACGCCGTGCTCGCCGGTGAGCTGGCGGAGCTCGTCGAGCGGTACCCCCTGCGGGAACGGCTGCGGTCCGTGCAGCTGCGGGCCCTGTACCGGTCCGGCCGGCAGAGCGAGGCGCTCGCCGGGTACGAGGAGCTGCGGGGCCGGCTCGCGGACGAGCTCGGTCTCGACCCGAGCCCCGAACTGGCCGGGCTGCAGCGGGCGATGCTCGTGCAGGACCCGGAGCTGGGTGCCGATGCCGCACCTCCCGGCCCTGCTCCCGTCCGTACCCGGACGAACGTCGTCGCCCCGTTCAGCGGTCTGATCGGCCGGGAGGGCGAGGTCACCGACCTACGGGAACTCCTCGCCATCCGACGGCTGGTCACCGTCACCGGCCCCGGAGGCGTCGGCAAGACCCGCATCGCGGTCGCCGTCGCCGTCGCCGAGCAGGTGGAGGGTACGTTCCCGGACGGTGAGTGGCTGGTCGAGCTCGCCGGATCCGCCGGCGACCTCGCCGAGGTCGTCGCGGCCGCGCTGGAACTGCGGGACGACGGGACCTGGGGCGTACGGCCCGAGGGTGGACGGCCACTCGGCGTGGCGGACCGGCTCGCCGAGGTGCTGCGCGACAAGCGGATGCTGCTCGTCCTCGACAACTGCGAGCATGTGATCGACGAGGCCGCGGAACTGGTGGAACTGCTGTTGCGGTCGGCCCCCGGGCTGACCGTACTGACCACCAGTCAGGAGCCGTTGGCACTGGCCGGAGAGACCCTGTGGCCCGTTCCGCCACTCGCCCCCCGGGACGCGGTCGAGCTGTTCGCGGCGCGTGCCGCGGCCGCTGCGCCTGGCTTCGTGCTCGACGCGTCCAACGCGGACACGGTCGCCGCCATCTGCCGCCGACTGGACGGCATCCCCCTCGCCCTCGAACTGGCCGCGACCCGGGTGCGCGCGCTCGGCGTCCACGGGCTGCAGCAGCGGCTGGACGACCGGTTCCGGCTGCTCGACGTCGGCCGTCGCGGTGTGCCCGCCCGCCAGCGGACACTGCGCGCGGTGATCGACTGGAGCTGGGAACTGCTGACCGGGCCCGAACGGACCGTCCTGCGGCGGCTCGCCGTGCACGCCGAGGGCTGCACGCTGGAGGCGGCCGAGGACGTATGCGCGTACGACGGAGTCGACCGCGTGGACGTCCTGGACCTGCTGGTGAGGCTGGTGGACCGGTCGCTCGTGGTCGCCGTCGACGGGGCGCGCGGCCCCCGGTACCGGCTGCTGGAGTCCGTGTCCGCGTACTGCGTGGAGCGGATGCGGGAAGCGGACGAGCTGGAGGCGGTACGCGGGCGGCACCTCGACCACTACACAGGGCTCGCGGAGACCGCCGATCCCGGACTGCGCGGACCCCGGCAGGACGTGTGGCTGACGCGGCTGGACGACGAGAGTGCCAATCTTCGCTGGGCCCTGGAGGGTGCGGTCGAGCGGCGCGAGACGGGGCACGCGCTCCGTCTCGTGGACGCGTTGTCCTGGTACTGGATCCTGCGGGGCCGGCTCGGTGAGGCGCGGCGCTCGGTGACCGCCGCGCTGGCGCTGCCCGGTGGGGACGCGGCGCTGCGGGTGAAGGCCGGCGTGTGGCAGACCGGCCTGGCCGTCCTGACCGGCGACGGCACCGACCGGGCGGCCCGGATCGAGACGGCGCTCAAGGCATGCGAACAGCTCGCTGATCCGGTCGTGACGGCGTGGGCCCAGTGGTTCCTGGCGCACGCGCTGAGCGGGACGGGGAGCCTCCTGGAGGGAGAGGCGCTCACCCGGGCGGCGCTGGGCGGTTTCCGGGCGAGGGGTGAGCGCTGGGGCGAGGCGGCGGCCCTGGCCGACCGGTCCGTGCACCGTCTCCTGCGCGGGGACCTGGCCGGCGCGGAGGCCGACGCGGGGCGCAGCGTGGAGCTCTTCGGGGAAGTCGGCGACGCCTGCGGACAGTTGTGGTCGGTGTACCCGCTGACGGCTGTGGCCGAGATCCACGGCGACTACGCGCGGGCGGCCCGGCTGCGGCAGGACGGCCTGGACACCGCCGAGGCGTTCGGTCTCTCCACCCAGGCCGCGGACCTGCTGTCCGGGCTCGGACGGACGGCGCTGCTCGTCGGAGACTTCGGCGGGGCACGCGACTACCACGAGCGGTCCCGGCGCCTCGCCACCGAACTCGGCTTCCGCGCGGGCGAGATCAACGCGGAGCTGGGGCTCGGCCTCGGCGCGCGGCGCGAAGGGCTCCTCGACGAGGCCGGGACACGGCTGTGTACGGTCCTGGACTGGCACCGCCAAGTCGGTCTCGACGGCGCGAACGCGCTGATTCTGGCCGAGTTGGGGTTCGTCGCCGAGCTGCGCGGCGACGCGCGGGACGCGCTGGCCCTCCATGACGAGGGCTACGAAACGGCACTCACCACGGGCGACCCCCGGGCCGTCGCCCTCGCCCTGGAAGGCCTCGCCGCAGCCCTCGCCCTCGCGGGCCGGGCCGAAGCGGCGGCGCTCCTCCTCGGCTCCGCCTCCGCGGCCCGCGCCGCCACGGGCGCCCCGCTCCCGGCCGCGGAGCGCCTGGACGTCGACCGGGCCACCGCCGCGGCGTCGGCCGTCCTGGGCGCGGCGAGGTTCGCGGACACCTTCGCGCAGGGCGAGTCCCTGTCACCGGAGGCAGCACATGCGCGCACCCGCGCGTCGCGGGCGCCGGAGGGCCGGCAGCCGGCCCTCCGCGGGCCTGCCGCAAGGAACCCCGACCGCCCGTCGCCCCGTTCTGCCGCGGAGCAGCCGGAGCCCGTCCACGACGCGTCGAAGGAGAGACACGCCGACCGGCGGTGAAGGGCCTCACGCGTGCCACGGGCCGCATCGGTGGCTGAGGTCGCGGGGCCCAGCCACGGTGGGCCCGGCCCATCCGCGACCTCCGGTCACGAAGTGCGCCTCGAACCAGGCCGCTCACCGTCGGCGGTGTGGCGCGGCTCGGGTACTTCCGGGCGCAGCCGGGCCAGCAGACGCTGCCGCTCCTCGGCGAAGGCCGGGTCGGCCTGGTAGTCGGAGTGGCCCAGGATCGGCGCGGGCAGCGGGTGGAGTTCGGTGCGGCCGTACGTCAGCGGGTCCTTGAGGGGGGCGCGGTCCACCGCGGGGCCCGAGTCGCCGGGCAGCCGCATCGGACCGCCGATGGGGTCGGTGCGCCGGTACAGGTTGCGCCAGCAGTCGACCTCCTCGTGCAGCGAGCCGAGTGCGGCCGGGCCGAAGTGGGCCGGGAACCAGCGGCCGTACAACCGCTCCAGCGGGGAGCCGTAGGTGAGCAGGGCGACCCGTCTGCGGGCCGACGGCTCCAGTTGCCAGGCCGCCGAGGCGGCGAGGACGCTGCCCTGCGAGTGCCCGGAGATGACCAGCCGCCCTCCGGTGGCCCGGGTCCAGGTCGCCATCCGCCAGGTGAGGTCGGGCACCGCGCGCTCGGCGTAGCAGGGCGGTGCGAAGGGGTGGGCGGCGCGCGGCCAGAAGGTGCCGACGTCCCACAGGATGCCGATGGTGCGCCGCGCGGAGGCGTCCTTGTAGGCCCGCCTGCCCCAGGTGACGAACAGTATGAAACCGAGACCGATGAGCCAGGAGCCCAGCGCCTGCGCGGTCTGCGCGGCGCCGTGCACGACGGCGTACGTGCCGCGCGCGGCGTCGCCGGGCACCTGGTCGGTCGTCAGGGCGCCCACCAGGGCTCCGGCGCCCAGCAGCAGGGTGGCGGCGGAGATGATGGCGATGAGGAGGGGCGCCCGGTCGGTGAGGGTGGCCATGGCACGGGAGAGCGCGATGCGCCGGGTGCGTCCCGGGTCCCCGGCCTCGCCGGGGTGGTCGCCCTCCACGGCATCCCGTTCGGCGCGGGCGAGGCGCCAGGTGTGCCGGGCGAGCGCGGCGCAGAGCAGCAGTACGACGACGAGCAGTGGCGGGATGACGGACGCCTGCCAGGTCAGCAGGACGGGCGGCCCGTCGATGGACGTTCCGGTGCCGTCCAGCCAGTCCGACACGCGCTGGGCGACGCCGCCGGACATCACGCCGCCCAGCGCGCACGCCAGCATGGCGACGGCGGGGCCGCCGAGGCCGCGGATCGCGACGCGGGCGTCGGGGAGGCTGCGGTACAGCAGGTGGGCGACCACGGCGAGGGCGATGACCAGCAGGCCCTGCACCGTGACGATGCCGCCGAAGGTCATGTCCCCCGGCAGCCGGCCGGCCGACGACCACCGGGGGCGGGCCCAGCCGCCGTACAGCAGGGCGAGAACGAACAGGCCGAGGGCGGCGAGCGGCAGGCGCCGCACGAGGCGCTCGTCGAGTTCCCGGTCGAGACGGTTCTCGCTGCGGCCCCGGCGGCAGACCACCGCGACCACGGCGACGGCCCCGGTGACCAGCGCGGCTTCCAGGATCCATCCGAGCGTGTCGAGCAGCGCCGGTCCGCCCGGCCGGCGGTCGAAGCCGGCGGCCGGCGTGCCGACGGCCGCGGCGACGGTCAGCAGGGCGGCGGCGGTGTGGGCGGCGCGCAGCCGGGCCACCAGGCGGCGCCCGTACCAGAACCCGGGCCGTCCGAGGGCGGTGCGGGCGAGGTCCTCCTCGGGTCCGCTCTCGCGGTCCATCGGCTGCTGGGACTCGTACGCCCGCCAGGTGCGCAGCGACAGGTACCACAGCAGGCCGGTGAGCGCGGCGGGCACCGCGGCCGCCAGGGCGAGCCTGCGGCCGGGCGTGCTCCACCAGCCTCCGTCCGACATCTCGGGTGACAGGAAACCCAGCCAGGAGTGCCGCTCGGCACACGCGCGCGTACCCGCGCACTGCCATGCCACGAGGTCGAGCGCTACCTCGCAGGCCGCGGCGACCAGCAGCACCGTCATGGTCAGGCCCGCGAGCCGCACCAGCAGCCCGTAGAGGCGGACCGTCCGGATCCGGCCGTGCGCGGTGGGGCGCATCCAGTGGGCGAGGTTGACCACCATGAACGGCAGGAGCAGCAGCCACAGGGCGCGGGAGCCATTGCCGGAGGTGAGGTTGCACCAGACGTAGGCCTCAGGCACCGGCCGTCCCCGGTAGTCCTCGGGCCGGGCTTCGGCGTCGGCGTCCTCGGTGCGCCGGAAGACGGCCGCGACGTGGTCGCCGGTGATCCGAACGGTCCGGGGGTCGTCCAGCATCTCAGCGGGTGTCGTGCCGCCCACTCCGTGCACCAGGAGTTCCAGGGCGGTACCGGTCCTCCCGCTTTTCCCGTCTGGGCTGTCTACCCCGTCTCCGCCGTCTTCCCTGTCGCTCCGGTCACTCCCGGCTCTCCGGTCCTTCTGATCACTTCCGTCGCGCGGTCCGTGGGCGCCCTGGACGCCCGTCCCGGTCCGATCCTGTGCCTGTTCCACTCTCCGCACTCCCCCGTGACGCCCCGTCGGCTCTGTCCGTGCGGGCACAAGGATCTCCGCTGAGCGAGCGCCGTACACCCCCCGGCACGGAATCTCCCCGAACCGTGTCACAGGTGACACCGGGACGGGCGTGATGTGACATGAGCGCGACGGGCGGGTGGTGGCGCGGCTCATGGCGGGGCGTGGGAGTATGGGACGTCCGCGCACCGGAGCCGGGAGAGTTTCCAGTCGGAGCGAGTGCGCCGGACGTGTCGGGCGGTTTTGCGGCGAAAGGACCGAAGCGTACGTGGGCGAGAATCCGAACCTCCTCGCGGAGCAGCGGCGCGCCCTGATCCTCGACGAGGTACGCCGTCGGGGCGGAGTCCGGGTCAACGAGCTGACCCGGCAGCTCGGTGTGTCGGACATGACGGTCCGTCGCGATCTCGACGCGCTGGCCCGGCAGGGCGTGCTGGAGAAGGTGCACGGCGGCGCGGTCCCAGTGGTCGAGGCGAGTACGCACGAGCCGGGATTCGAGGCCAAGTCGGGCCTGGAGCCGACCGCCAAGGAGGACATCGCGCGGGCCGCGGCGGAACTGGTCGCGCCGGGTGCGGCGATCGCCCTCTCGGGCGGTACGACCACGTACGCGCTGGCGCACCGGCTGGTGGACGTGCCGGATCTGACGGTGGTCACCAACTCGGTGCGGGTGGCCGACGTGTTCCACGTGGCGCAGCGCACCTCGGGGGCCCGGCAGGGCGCGGCCACGGTGGTGCTCACCGGCGGTGTGCGCACTCCCTCCGACTCACTGGTGGGCCCGGTCGCCGACCAGGCGATCGCGACGCTCCACTTCGACATGCTGTTCCTCGGCGTGCACGGGATATCGGCCGAGGCCGGCCTGTCGACGCCGAACCTCGCGGAGGCCGAGACCAACCGGCGGCTGGTGCACTCCGCCCGGCGTGTCGTGGTGGTCGCAGACCACACCAAGTGGGGTGTGGTCGGCCTGAGTTCGTTCGCCGCACTGGAGCAGGTCGACACGCTGGTGACCGATGCGGGCCTGCCGGCGGACGCCCGCGCGGACATCGCGGAGCACCTGGGGCTGGTCGTGGCGGGCGAGCCGGAGACGTCCGACTGACCTCGGCAAACGCCGCTGCCCGGCCCTGGCCCCGCTGACACCCGGCGCGACCCCGGCTACCGTGACGCCACCCGGCCGATCGTCCGCGTATGCCTCGTCTCGAGGGGGTGGTGCCCATGGCTCACCGTTTGCGTCCGGTGGGTCTCGACTTCGTCGGGACGGCTCCGGTACGTCTGGCCTTCGCACGGGAGGTCTCCGCGGCTCCGGATGCGGTCTTCCGCGCGCTCGCCGAGGACGTGCCGGGGTGGACCGCCTGGTTCTCGGCGGTGACGTTCGCCCGGCCCATCGGCGAGGGGGCGGGGCGCGAGATCCGGCTCAAGGGCGGTACGCACTTCGTGGAGACGGTGCTGACGGCCGAGCGGCCCGAGGTGTACGCCTACCGCGTGGACGTCACCAACGCGCCCGGCGCCCGGGCCATGGCCGAGGAGTGGCGGCTCGCGCCGGCCGGGACCGGCACGCGCGTGCGGTGGACGTTCGCGGCGGACGGTACGGCGCCGTTCCGTTTCGTGCTGGGCCGCGCGCGTCCGGGCCTGGGGCGGGCCTTCCGGGACGCGGTCACCTCGCTGGACCGGCGGCTCACCCGCCCGTAGCGCACGGCCCACGCTTCGTCCGGGGTCAGCCGGGCCAGGCGCCCGTGCGCAGCAGGGACTCGATCGCCGCCGTGTACGGCCCGATGTCCAGACCCTGTTCGGCGACCCAGGTGTCCGAGTAGTACTTGTCGAGGTACCGGTCCCCCGGGTCGCACAGCAGCGTCACCACGCTGCCCCGGCGCCCCTCGGCCACCATCTCGGCGACGATCTTCAACGCGCTCCACAGTCCGGTGCCCGTCGAGCCGCCCGCCTTGCGGCCGACGGCCCCTTCCAGCGCCCGGACGGCCGCCACGCTCGCCGCGTCCGGCACCTTCATCATGCGGTCGATCGCGCCGGGCACGAAGCTCGGTTCCATACGAGGCCTGCCGATGCCCTCGATCCGGGAGCCGCAGTCGCAGGTGACGTCCGGATCGCCGGTGGTCCAGCCCTCGAAGAAGCACGAGTTCTCCGGGTCGGCGACGCAGACGCGGGTGTCGTACTGCATGTAGTGGACGTAGCGCGCGAGGGTCGCCGAGGTGCCCCCGGTGCCGGCCGTGGCGACGATCCACGCCGGTTCGGGGAACCGCTCCAGCCGCAGCTGCCGGAAGATCGACTCGGCGATGTTGTTGTTGCCCCGCCAGTCCGTGGCACGTTCTGCGTAGGTGAACTGGTCCATGTAGTGGCCGCCGGTCTCGACCGCGAGGCGGGCGGACTCCTCGTACATCCGGCGGGAGTCGTCCACGAAGTGGCACCGCCCGCCGTGGAACTCGATCAGACGGATCTTCTCGGCGCTGGTCGTGCGCGGCATGACGGCGATGAAGGGCACGCCGATCAGCTTCGCGAAGTACGCCTCGGAGACGGCCGTCGAGCCGCTGGACGCCTCGATCACCGGGCGGCCGGGCCGGATCCAGCCGTTGCACAGACCGTAGAGGAAGAGCGAACGGGCGAGCCGGTGTTTCAGGCTGCCCGTGGGGTGGGTCGACTCGTCCTTCAGATACAGGTCGATGCCCCACGGCTCGGGCAGCGGGAAGAGGAGCAGGTGTGTGTCGGCCGAGCGGTTGGCGTCGGCCTGGACCTTGCGCACGGCTTCTTTCAGCCATGCGCGGTACGTCGTGTCGCTGTGGTCGACGTCGAGGGTGGCACCGGTGCGGGTTTGCTGGGGGGTACTCACGACGGGGCTCCTTACGCTGCGCGCCGACGGCGCGTCGGGCGGCCGGCGCCTCGATCATAAGCACCTTCCACACGCTTCTCACCTGCATAAACACACCTTTGGGCGGCCCAAAGACACTCCTGGATGCCGACGCCCGGCCCGGTGGGGGCGCATTCACGCGAGTGCTCCGGTCGCCTCCGGAAAGGGGCGGCGCGTACTGGTGCTCGGCGCGCGGTGCGGGCAGACTGCCAGCGGGCGGGACCGGTTCCCGCCGCGGGCGCACACTGGAGCACGACACGAGCCGGTACCGGGCGCACCGAGGTGCACGGTCCGGCAACCGACGCGCACGAGGGGGCGACGGCATGGCGGAGCCGGAGTTCAGGGCCACGGGGGTGCGGATCGGCAAGCGACTGCGCTCACTCACCCGGGCCGGAACGGTCCGGATCAGCGGTGGCAGGCTGGAGTTGCTCACCAGCTACGGCAGTGAGATCGACAGCGCTCCGGTGCAGGCGGTGCGCGCGTCCCGTCCCTGGTTCGCCCCTCAGGACCGTGCCCTCGCCGACCTCAACGGCAAGCGATACCTGCTGACCCTCGGCGAGCGGGACCCCGCGCCGGGCGAGCCGGGTCCGCCCGCGGCCCGCCGTTTCATCGAGGCGGTGCGCAGGGCGGCCGGACACCGCGGTTGAAATGTCCGTAAGTTGCGGTGCCCTACCCCTTGCGTCACGCTGGTCTCACGTCACTCTGGGTTTACCGGCGATAACGCTGCGAACCAGCCCGCCGGCCATGACAGCAGGCGGCGATGCGCCGCGTGCGCCCTGCTGGATCCGAACTCCGTGTTCTTCCGGACCTCTATGTCGGGGAGTCGCAGCCGTGATCAGTCACCCAAGCAGACACTGCACGGTGGAGCTCCAAGCCCTGCCGTCGCGGATCGGCCAGGTCCGCAGAATCGTATCTGCGCAATTGCGCTACTGGCATATGGATTCCCTGATCGACCGGGCCGCGCTCGGCGTGACGGAGTTGTTGACCAACGTCCACCTGCATGCCCGGCCCGACAAGACGTGCACCGTGGAGATAGAGCTGATCCTGGACCGGCTCACCGTCTCCGTGCGCGACCACGATCCGCGCCTGCCCGTGGTGGACGACGCCGAACCGCTCGCGACCTGCGGGCGGGGGCTCTCCATGGTGGCCGCGATGAGCGAGAGCTGGGGCGCCCGGCCGGACGGCGAGTCCGGCAAGGTCGTCTGGTTCACGCTCCCGACGGCCGTCACCGCCCCGCCGCCCGCCGCGCCACGCGTCTCCGCGCGCCCGCCGCGGCGCCTGGTGGAGGAGGTGCCGGCCGCCGCGTTCGGGAAGGTCGAGCACGCGGTCGACCTGGGCAGACCCCAACCCGCTCCCGCCCGGTCGGCCGTTGCCGGCTGACCGGGCGGTGACCCTCCGCTGCCGGCCGTGCGGCGGAGTGTCGTCGGGTGCGGACTCCCGGAGGCCTGGGCCCTCTGCAGGCCTCGACAGCCGCAGTTTCACCCCCTGCGACGACCGGGCGCGGACCAGCGGCGCGCCGCCTCCGTCGGTGGCCGCTTCACGCCGGTCGCGGTCCGAGCGCGGGGAGCGCGGCCACGCCCGCCGGTCCGCGCGCGGCGATTTCGGCCACGGGCTCGGGGGCGGGGGCGGCGTTCCCCGCGGCCGTTTCCGCACCCCGCGCTCGCCGAAGTCGGCCCGCGCTCGTCGAAGTTCGGCCGACGGTCGGCAGTCGGCGGTCTGAGGTCTGCGGTCTGCGGTCCGAGGTCTGCGGTCTGAGGTCTGCGGCCACGTGCGTACGCCGCGGGGAGGGCTCGCGCCGTCCGCTCGCGCCTCCCGGATCCGGTGGCCGCGACGGGGCCGTACCCGCTGGGCCACGGCGCCGCCCGGCACGTAGGCTCGGGCGCATGCTGAGACTCGGTATCCCTGTCATCGGCGTCACGGACCTGCCCCGCGCGGTGGCGTTCTGGACGGCTGCTCTGAACCTGGTCACCACCGAGGAGTGGCAGAGCGAGACATGGCGCACGCTCTGTCACGCCGACGGCTCCGGCCGGGCCCTGGGCCTGCTGCGCAGCGAGTCGCCTGCCGAACCGCGTCCGCGGCTCCACCTGGACCTGTTCACGGACACGGCGCAGGAGCAGCAGGCGGAGGTGCGGCGGCTGATCGGTCTCGGTGCTCGGGCCGTCGAGTGGGACCTGTACCCGCCCGACCCCGACTTCGTGGTCCTCGCCGACCCGGACGGCAACATCTTCTGCGTCGTCGACCTCAGTCACGCGCCGAGCGGCGGCGACCGGCCGGCGCCCTGACCGGCCGGAAACCGCCAGGCTAGTCCAACGCGCCCAGCGGATCGTCCAGGACCGGCTGCCAGGCCAGTTCGGCCGCGCCGACCAGGCTGTTGTGGTCCAGGCTGCAGGGCAGGATGGGCACGCCGCCGCTCTGGCCCCACAGGCTGCGGTCGGCGACGACGGCGCGCAGGCGCTCGGGGTCGGCGTCGAGGAGCGCGCGGTGGAGCCCGCCGAGGATGATGCGGTCGGGGTTGAGGATGTTGACCAGGCCGGCGAGGCCCTGGCCGAGGCGGTCGATGAGGGTCTCGGTGGCGGTGCGGACGGCCGGGTCGGCGTAGTGACCGCGGATCAGGTCGTTGGACTGCTGGAGCAGTGACACCTCTGGGCCCGGCTCGCGGCCGGCCACCGTGAGGAACGCCAGCGGGTCGGTCTCCACGTCCAGGCAGCCGTGGCCGCCGCAGTAGCAGGGGCGGCCCTCGGGGTTGACGGTGAGGTGGCCGACCTCCAGGGCGAGTCCCGAACTGCCCATGTGCAGGCGCCCGTCGAGGACCAGCGCGCCGCCTACCCCGCGGTGGCCGGTGGCCACGCACAGCAGGTCGCGGGCGCCGCGTCCGGCGCCGTGCCGATGCTCCGCGAGCGCGGCGAGGTTGACGTCGTTCGCGGCGAACGCGGGGCCGTCGATACCGGCGGCGCGCACCTGCTCGGCGAAGATCCGCCGCACGGGCGCGCCCGCCGGCCAGGCCAGGTGGAGCGGGTTCAGGGCCAGCCCCTCCGGTTCCGCGACGGCGGACGGTACGGCCAGTCCCGCGCCGACGCAGCGGCGCCCGGTCTCCCGGAGGAGCTCCGCGCCCGCCTCGACGACGGAGCCGAGGACCTTCGCCGGGTCGGCGTCGACGACCTCGCAGCCGGGCGCGGTGGCGACGATCCGGCCGCCGAGGCCGACCAGGGCGGCGCGGAATCCGTCGGCGTGGATCTGGGCGGCGAGGGCGACGGGCCCGTCCTCGGCGACCGCCAGGCGGTGCGAGGGGCGGCCCTGAGAGCCGGCCGCCGCGGCTGGACGGGCGTCGACCCGGATCAGGCCGAGCGCCTCCAGTTCGGCGGCGACCGCGCCGGCCGTGGCCCGGGTCACGCCGAGTTCGGCGGTGAGGACGGCCCGGGTGGGGGCGCGTCCGGTGTGCACGAGCTCCAACGCGGGTCCGAGCGCGCCGCGCCCCCGGTCCAGCCGCGTCCTCGAGGTGGTCCCTTCCCCCGCCCGGGGGTCCGCCTTGCCGCTCATGAGGGGGAGTCTCCCATGATCCGCGGGTGCGGGGTGCCTAGAGGCCGCTGACCCGGAGCGTGATGTTCAGCCGCCCGGTGAGCCCCAACTCGGGCGGTGCGGTGCCCGCGTGCACCCGCGGTACCCCGTGGTACGCGAGCCGGGACGGCCCGCCGAAGACGAACAGGTCGCCGCTGCGCAGCTCGACGTCCGTGTGGGGGCGGCTCCGGGTCGCCGGGTTCCCGAAGCGGAAGACGCAGGTGTCGCCGAGGCTCAGGGACACCACGGGCGCGTCGGACCTCTCGTCTGCGTCGCGGTGCATGCCCATGCGGGCGTCGGAGTCGTAGAAGTTGATCAGCGCGATGTCGTACGGCGCGTCCGCCACCGCGCCGGCGCCCAGCGCGTCGCTCACCGCCCGGCGGCCGAGGTCGCCGAGCCGGTCCGGGAAGGGCTTCACAGGGGTGCCGTCGCCGTCGACGACGGTGCGGTCGTAGGCGTACGGGTACCAGTGCCACCCGAGGCAGACCTGCCGGGCGGTCATCGTGCCGCCGCCGGGAGTGCGCACCGTACGCAGTCCCGCCGGTGGGCGGGCCCACTCGCGGCAGGCGTGCAGCAGCTCGCGCTGCCGTCCCGGGTCCAGCCAGTCCGGCACGTGGACGGCGCCGGGCGCCGGCTCGGTACGAGTCCTGGGGAACAGTTCGGCGTCCATGTTCCCATCCTGCCCGCGTCCCCCTCCACCTGGCGCCCTGCCCATGCCCCTCTCCCCTCGCGCCCCGCCCATGCCTCCCCCTCCTTTCGCGCCCCGCCCGCCCCCCTTCACTCCGTCCGGCACGGTCTGAGCTGCGGCTCGGCTAGCCTGGACGCACGATGAACGACCGCGACGACCGTATGACGACTCCATGGGGCGAGCACGTGCTGGCCCGCTTTCCCGAGGACCCGCGCGACCGGCTCCGCGCCTGGGACGCCTCCGACGAGTATCTGCTCGGGCACCTCGCGGATCAGGAGGTCCCGCTCACGGGCACGGTCGTGGTCGTCGGTGACCGCTGGGGCGCGCTGGTGACGGCGCTGGCGGCGCACCGGCCGGTGCAGATCACCGATTCGCACCTCACCCGGGAGGCGACGCGCGCGAACCTGGAGCGGAGCGGCGTGGAGCCGGGCTCCGTACGCCTGCTCACGACGCAGGACCCGCCGCCGGACCGCGTCGACGTGCTGCTGGTGCGGGTTCCGAAGAGCCTGGCGCTGCTGGAGGACCAGCTACTGCGGCTGGCGCCCGCGCTGCACGAGGGCACGGTCGTCGTCGGCACGGGAATGGTCAAGGAGATCCACACCTCCACGCTCAGGCTGTTCGAGCGGATCGTCGGGCCGACCCGGACCTCACTGGCCGAGAAGAAGGCCCGGCTCATCTTCGCCGCACCCGACCTCTCGCTGAAGCGGCCCGCCAACCCCTGGCCGCTCGGCTACCGGCTCCCCGACGACGCCGGACCGCTCTCCGGACGGTCCGTCGTCAGCCACGCCGGGGTGTTCTGCGCCGACCGGCTCGACATCGGCACCCGGTTCTTCCTCCAGCACCTCCCGGACACCGGCGGCGCCCGGCGGGTGGTGGACCTGGGCTGCGGCAACGGTGTGGTCGGTACGGCGGTCGCGTTGGCCGACCCCGCGGCCGAGGTGCTGTTCACCGACGAGTCCTTCCAGGCCGTCGCCTCCGCGGAAGCGACGTACAAGGCGAACGGGGCGGCGGGGCAGGCGGAGTTCCGGGTCGGTGACGGGCTGGCCGGGGTGCCGGACGGCAGCGTCGACCTGGTGCTCAACAACCCGCCGTTCCACTCCCACCAGGCGACGACCGACGCCACGGCGTGGCGGATGTTCACCGGGGCGCGGCGCGTGCTGCGCCCCGGCGGCGAGCTGTGGGTGATCGGCAACCGGCACCTGGGCTACCACGTCAGGCTGCGCCGCCTGTTCGGGAACAGCGAGCTGGTGGCGAGTGACCGCAAGTTCGTGGTGCTGAAGGCCGTCAGGAAGTAGTCGCCGTCAGGAGGCCGTCCGGGCCACCCCCTGGACGATCGTCGCCACCGTCCGGGCCATGGCCTCCCGCCCGGCGGTGAGGTAGCCGCGGGAGTCGACCGCTGCGGGATGCGCGGCGAGGAACTCTCTGATCGCTTCGGTCATGGCGAGATTGAGGGCGGTGCCGACGTTGACCTTGGAGATGCCGCCCGCGACCGCCGCGGCGAGTTCGCCGTCCGGGACTCCGGAGGAGCCGTGCAGCACGAGCGGCACGTCCAGCGCGCCCGACAGCTCCTTGAGCAGGTCGTGGTCGAGGGTGGCGGTGCGCGTGGTCATGGCGTGGGAGCTGCCGACGGCGACGGCCAGGGCGTCCACGCCGGAGTCGGTGACGAAGGCACGCGCCTCGACGGGGTCGGTGCGGGCTCCGGGCGCGTGGGCGTCGAGCGGCGGTGCGCCGTTCTTGCCGCCGACCTCCCCCAACTCGGCCTCGATCCACAGGCCCTGGGCGTGTGCCCAGTCGGCGGCGGCCCGGGTCGCCGCGAGATTCTCCGCGTACGGCAGCCGGGAGGCGTCGTACATCACGGAGCTGAAGCCGGCGTCCGCGGCCTGGCGCAGCAGGCCGTCGCTCTGGACGTGGTCGAGGTGCAGGGCGACGGGCACGGCGGCACCCTCGGCCGCCGCGGCGGCAGCGCGGGCCAGGGGCAGCAGGCGGCCGTAGCGGTACTTCACGGCGTTCTCACTGACCTGGAGGACGACGGGCGTACGTACGGACTCGGCGCCGGTGACGACGGCCTCGATGTGCTCCAGGGTGATGACGTTGAAAGCGGCGACGGCGGTGCGCGCGGCCGCGGCACGGCCGACCAGGTCGCCGGTGCTGGCGAGGGGCACGGTCTCTCCCTTCCCGGGCGTCGGAGCCCGAGGGCCGGGGGCGTCAGGGATCGGGGCCAGGGGCCTCAGAAGTCAGGGGGCAGGGGCCAGGGGGCAGGGGCCTCGGGGGTCGAGGGCAGGGAGCCTCGGGGGTCGAGGGCCGGAGGCCTCAGGGGCAGGGGCCTCAGGGGCCTCACGGGGCGGGCGCCGGAGGCCGGGGGGCCTCAAGGAGCGAGGATCACCGAGCGGGCGAGGTGGCGGGGCCGGTCCGGGTCGAGGCCGCGGGCGGCGGCGACGGCGACCGCGAGCCGCTGGGCGCGGACCAGTTCGGCGAGCGGGTCGAGCTCCCCGGGCACCCACAGCGCGCCGGTGGCCCGGACCTGGCCGGCCAGTCCCTCGGGCGCCTCGCCGAACATCCAGGTCGCCGTGCCGACGGTGCTGATGCTGATGGGGCCGTGCCGGTACTCCATCGCCGGGTAGGCCTCGGTCCAGGACAGGGACGCCTCACGCATCTTCAGCCCGGCCTCGTTGGCGAGTCCGACGGTCCAGCCCCGGCCGAGGAAGGTGAACTGGCTCCGCTCGACGAGCCCCTCGGGCAGCTCGGCCGCGAGGGCGGCGCGGGCGTCGGCGACGACCGCGTCGGTGTGCAGGCCCAGGTGGGCGCGGAACAGGGTGAGGGCGGTGGTCGCGAACCGGGTCTGCACGACCGACCGTTCGTCCGCGAAGTCGAGGACCACCACGTCGCCGGTGGTGGCCATGACGGGCGTGTCCGGGTCGGCGGTGACCGCGACCGTGCGGGTGCGGCCCCTCAACTCCGCGAGCAGTTCCAGTACTTCGGTGGTGGTGCCGGAGCGGGTGAGGGCGACGACACGGTCGTACGAGCGGCCCCGCGGGAACTCGGAGGCGGTGAACGCGTCCGTCTCGCCCCGGCCCGCGTCCTCGCGCAGCGCCGCCGCCGACTGGGCCATGAAGTACGAGGTACCGCAGCCGACGATCGCCACCCGCTCCCCCGTCGCGGGCAGTGCCGCCGTGTGCCGTGCCGCCTCCTCGGCGGCCCGCGTCCAGCACTCGGGCTGGCTGTTGAGCTCGTCCTCGACATACGTCATGCCGCACACTCCCCGATCACTGAGCCGTGACCCGTCGATCCATTGATCCACCGGCCCTCCACTGCTCTGATTGTTCCTGCAAGATATAGCCAGCTTTCAAGCACAATCAAGCAACACGGAGTGAAGAGGGGGTGCGCTAGGGTCGGCGGGAGATCGAGGAACGGAGGCGCGGATGTCGCGCGACGCCCGCTGGAAGGCGCTGCTGGAACTGCTCGTCGAGCGCGGCCGGCTGGACGTCGAGGAGGCGGCGACCGAGCTGGAGGTCTCGGCCGCGACGATCCGCCGTGACTTCGACCGGCTCGCCGAGCAGCAGATGCTCGTGCGCACGCGCGGTGGCGCGGTCGTGCACGGGGTCTCGTACGAGCTGCCGCTGCGCTACAAGACGGCCCGCCGCGCCTCACAGAAGCAGCGCGTCGCTCGGGCGGTCGCCGATCTGGTGGCGCCCGGCGAGGCGGTGGGGCTGACCGGAGGCACGACCACGACCGAGGTGGCGCGTGCCCTGGCCGTGCGCGCCGACCTGGCCTCCGGCACCCCCGCGCTGACCGTGGTCACCAACGCGCTCAACATCGCGAACGAGCTGGCCGTCCGGCCGCAGTTCAAGATCGTGGTGACGGGCGGGGTGGCCCGGGCCCAGTCGTACGAGCTGATCGGACCGCTCGCGGACGGGGTGCTGGGTCAGGTGACACTCGACGTCGCGGTGCTGGGCGTCGTCGCCTTCGACGCCGCGCACGGTGCCGCGGCCCACGACGAGGCGGAGGCCGCGATCAACCGGCTGCTGTGCGAGCGCGCCGAGCGCGTGGTCGTGGCGGCCGACTCCAGCAAGCTGGGCCGACGGGCGTTCGCCCGGATCTGCGCGGCCGAATCGGTGGACACACTGGTCACGGACGATGCGGCCGACCCGGACCTGGTGCGGCAGTTCGAGGAGGCGGGGGTCCGGGTCGTCACGGCCTGAGCGGCCGGCCGGCGGTCCATGGCCGTCAGTGGCCGTGACCGTCGCCGTGCCCTGCCGTGGCGGTCGGGGCGGGTTCCTCCACGCCGGGCGCCGATCCGGCCCGTACGGTGAACGCCGCGGTGTGGACCTTGCCTTGGTGCTGGAAGTCCAGGAAGAGGCGGTACGTACCGCCGCTGGGCGCGGTGGCCGTGAAGGAGATCTCCGGACCGGGCTCCGTGCTGCCGTCGCCGGGTTCGCCGTTCGGGTGGACGTGGAGGTAGGCGAGGTCGCCGGAGCGCAGGGCGACCAGGTGACCGTAGGCGCCGAGGTAGGGCTGGAGGTCGGTGACGGGTTGGCCGTCGCGGGAGACCTTCAGTTTCAGCTCGCTCGCCCTGCCGGGGCGCAGGGAACCGGCGAGTTCGACCTGATAGCCGTCGGTGCGGGCGGTGCCGTTCGGGGCCGGCAGGCGTGCGGGCTCGTAGCGGCCGGCGGCGGCGAGGTCGGCGCCGAGCGTGAGGTTCTCCGCGTTCTTCTGCGCCGGGGTGAAGTCGGCGAAGACGCGGTACCCGCCCGCGCGGGGCAGGTCGACGGGGGTGCTCCAGGTGCCGTCGGCGGCGCGGGTGGGGTGCAGGTGGCGGTAGGTGATCAGGTCGCGTGAGGCCAGGATGAGGTGGAGTTCCTTGTCGTGCTCGCGCTGGTATGCGGTGACGGCCTCGCCGTTGCCGTCCCGGACGGTGAAACGCAGTTCGCTGCGCTGACCGGCGGTGACGCGCGCAGTGGCGAGGTCGAGGGTGTAGCCGTTCTCGGAGATCTGCAGTCCGCCGGGCGGGGTGGCCTCATGCTCCGCGCGGGCGCCGCCCACCCCCGCCTCCCCCGGTTGGACCGATGGCCCGCTGTGCTGGTCGTGGGGCGCGGGCGCGCTCTCCGCGACGACCGGGTCCAGTCCCCTGCCGACGCCGTAGGCGGTGCCGAAGGTGGCGGCCAGTGCGGCGGCGAACGCGGTGATCCTCAGTCCGGTGTGCATGACGTCGTCCTCCTGCGATTCAGGGTCTCCGGCTCGCGCGGAGGCCTCTTCCTGCACCTCACCATACCCCCCAGGGGTACCGAGTCAAGAGAGTCGGAGAGTTGCGCTTGGTACCCCCTAGGGGTATACATGGACTCGGCGGGGATACCCCGGCCCCGTATGCGACGAGATCCTGGAGGAAGCCATGGCTTCGACTGTCACCACCCCCGTCACCCAGCCCGTCAGCACCACCTACGCGGTCGCCGGGATGAGCTGCGGGCACTGCAGGGCGACGCTCATTCGGGTGATCGGTGAGCTGGACGGCGTCACCGGCGTCGACGTCCAGGTCGACACCGGCCGGGTCACCGTCACCGGACCCGCCGAGCCGGACGACGCCGCGATCGCCGAGGTCGTCGACGAGGCCGGCTACGAGCTGACCGGCCGCGTCTGACCGCCCCGCACTGCCCCGCCACCGCCGGGACCCGCTCGTCGGGTCCCGGCCGACGACCCCGCATCAGGAGCAGCCATGACCACCAGCACGACCAGCGCAACGGCCGAGGTAGAACTCGCCATCGGCGGCATGACCTGTGCCTCGTGCGCCGCCCGGATCGAGAAGAAGCTCAACCGGATGGACGGGGTCACCGCCACCGTCAACTACGCGACGGAGAAGGCCAAGGTCCACTACGCCGGTGACGTGTCCGTCCCGGACCTGATCGCCACGGTCGAGGCGACCGGCTACACCGCCCGCGAGCCCGAGCCGGTACGTGCCGAGCCCGCACCCGGCACGGAAAGCACCGAGCCCGCCGACGATCTGCGGCCGCTGCGAGAGCGGCTGATCACCGCGGTGACACTGGCCGTCCCGGTGGTCGCGATGGCCATGGTGCCGGCGCTGCAGTTCGAGTACTGGCAGTGGCTGTCGCTGACCCTGACGGCGCCCGTGGTGACCTACGCCGCATGGCCCTTCCACAAGGCCGCCCTCACCAACGCCCGGCACGGCGCGGCCACCATGGACACGCTGATCTCGGTCGGCACGTCGGCCGCGTTCCTGTGGTCGCTGTGGGCGCTGTTCCTCGGCACCGCCGGCACTCCCGGCATGACCCACCCCTTCGAGCTGACCATCGCCCGCACCGACGGCGCCGGGAACATCTACCTGGAGGCCGCCGCCGGGGTGACCGCCTTCATCCTCGCCGGCCGCTACTTCGAGGCCCGTTCCAAGCGCAAGGCCGGTGCCGCGCTGAAGGCCCTGCTCCAGCTGGGCGCCAAGGACGTCACCGTGCTGGGCCCGGACGGCACTGAACGCACGATCCCCACCGGCGAGCTGGCGGTGGGCGACCGCTTCCTGGTCCGCCCCGGCGAGAAGATCGCCACTGACGGCACGGTCGTCGAGGGCACCTCCGCGGTCGACGCCTCCATGCTCACCGGCGAGTCGGTGCCCGTCGAGGTCGGCGTGGGCGACGCGGTCACCGGCGCCACGCTGAACGCGGGCGGCCGGCTGGTCGTCGAGGCCACTCGGGTCGGCGCCGACACTCAGCTCGCGCGGATGGCGAAGCTCGTCGAGGACGCCCAGAACGGCAAGGCCGCCGCCCAGCGGCTCGCCGACCGCATCTCCGGTGTCTTCGTCCCCGTCGTCATCGCCCTGGCCCTGGCCACCCTCGGCTTCTGGATCGGCAACGACGCCGGACTGACCGCCGCGTTCACCGCCGCCGTCGCCGTCCTGATCATCGCCTGCCCCTGCGCCCTGGGCCTGGCCACCCCGACCGCGCTGATGGTCGGCACCGGGCGCGGCGCCCAGCTCGGCATCCTCATCAAGGGCCCCGAGGTCCTGGAGTCCACCCGCAAGGTCGACACCATCGTCCTGGACAAGACCGGCACCGTCACCACCGGCCGCATGACCCTGCTCGCCGTGCACACCGCCGACGGCACCGACGAGGCCGACGTCCTGCGACTGGCCGGCGCCCTGGAGCACTCCTCCGAGCACCCGATCGCCCAGGCGGTGGCGGCGGGGGCGGCCGACCGCGTCGGCGTACTGCCCGTCCCGGAGGATTTCGCCAACGTCCCCGGACTCGGCGTGCAGGGGATCGTCGAGGGGCACGCCGTCCTCGTCGGCCGCGAGCAACTGCTCGCCGAGTGGGCCATGGGCCTGCCCGTCGGCCTGGCACACGCCAAGGCGGAAGCCGAGGCCGCGGGCCGCACCGCGATCGCCGTCGCCTGGGACGGCGAGGCACGGGCCGTCCTCGAAGTCGCCGACGCCGTCAAGGACACCAGCCCCGAGGCGATCACCCGGCTGCGCGCCCTGGGCCTGACCCCGATCCTGCTCACCGGCGACAACAGGGCCGTCGCCGAGGCGGTGGCCGCACACGTCGGTATCGACCAGGTCATCGCCGAGGTCATGCCCGAGGACAAGGTCGACGTCGTCAAGCGCCTCCAGGGCGAGGGCCGTTCGGTCGCGATGGTCGGTGACGGTGTCAACGACGCCGCCGCGCTCGCCCAGGCCGACCTGGGACTGGCCATGGGCACCGGCACCGACGCCGCCATCGAGGCAGGCGACCTCACCCTCGTCCGCGGCGACCTGCGCGCCGCCGCCGACGCCATCCGCCTGGCCCGCAAGACGCTCGGCACGATCAGGTCCAACCTCTTCTGGGCCTTCGCCTACAACATCGCCGCACTCCCGCTGGCCGCCACCGGGCTCCTCAACCCCATGATCGCCGGAGCGGCCATGGCCTTCTCCTCCGTCTTCGTGGTCGGCAACTCCCTGCGACTGCGGGGCTTCAAGGCCGCGAGCTGACCGGTCTCCGCTCCGGTGAGCCGTCGGCCGCCCGGTGCGGGCGGCCGACGGCTCACCGGCGTTCGACCGCTCACTGGTCACGCCGGTGGGTGCCGACGACGGCCAGCGCGGTGGCCCCCACGGCCCAGGCCCCGTAGACGGTCCAGGCGCCGGCCGTGGTCCACGGGAAGCCGGTCGGGGCGGGGGTGACGGTGACCAGCCGGTTCCACGCCTCGAACGGCAGGGCGTGCGCGACGAGGGCCGACCAGTACCGGTCGTCGGAGACGACGAGCGGCAGCACGAACAGGACCGCCACGCACGCGGTCATCGTGGCCGCGGTCTGCCGCACGAGGGTGCCGAGGGCCAGTCCCGTGAGGGCGCACACGGGGGCGAGCAGCGCGGAGGCGACCACGACCCGCAGCGCGCCGGGGTGGTCGATCGGCACCCCCACGCCCCTGCCGTCGAGGATCGCCTGGGTCAGCGCGAAGGAGACCGCGGCGACGACGCCGCCGAACACGGTCGCGGCGAGGCCGACGACGACCGCCTTGGCCGCCATCACCGCGCGGCGGTCCGGAACGGCCGCGAACGTCGTACGCAGCGTGCCCGAGGCGTACTCGCCGACCATCACCAGTGCGCCGAGGACACCCAGGGCCAGCACCATGATCATCGCCGCGTTCGCGGTGAAGGCGTCCAGCAGGGGGATGCCGTCCCGGACGAAACCGGCCCGCCCCTCGGCACCCTGTTCGCCCCAGTGGCTGTAGGTGTCGTGGGCGGTGCCCGCGTTGAAGCCGACGACGGCCAGGGCGGTGGCGCCGTACGCGATCCAGGTGGAGCGCAGGGATGCGAGCTTGATCCACTCGGCGGCGGCCAGGTCCCTGAAACGGGGGCGGGGCTCGGTGGCGGGCACGGATGTCGCCGTGGCGGTCATCGGGCTTCTCCTGCCTGGTACTGGACGCTGTCGGCGGTGAGTTCCATGAACGCCTCCTCCAGGGAGGCGGACTTGGCACCGAGGTGGTGCAACGGGACGCGGTGCCGCTGGGCGATGTCGCCGACCCGGGCCGCGGACAGGCCGGTCACGGTCAGCAGGTCGCCCTCCACGTGGACGGTCGCGCCCTCGGCCGTCAGCAGGTCCGCCAGGGCCGGCGCCGAGGGCGTGCCCACCGTGACGGCGGGCCGGGTGCCGCGGGCCGCGAACTCGGCGAGGGACTCCGCCGCGATCAGCTCGCCCCGGCCGATGACGACCAACTGGTCGGCGGTGTGCTCCATTTCGGACATCAGGTGGCTGGAGACGAACACGGTGCGGCCCTCCGCGGCCAGCCGCCGGAACAGCTCCCGCACCCACTTCACGCCCTCGGGATCGAGGCCGTTGAGCGGTTCGTCGAAGATCAGGACCGGCGGGTCGCCGAGCAGGGCGGCGGCGATACCGAGCCGTTGTCTCATGCCGAGGGAGAACCCGCCGATGCGGCGCCCCGCCACATCGGCGAGACCCGCCTGCCCCAGGACCTCCGCCACCCTGTGGCGCGGGATGCGGTTGCTGCGGGCCAGGGCCGACAGATGCGCATGGGCGCTGCGTCCGCCGTGCACGTCGTGCGCGTCCAACAGGGCGCCGACGTCGCGCAGTCCTCGCCGGCGGGCCCGAAACGGCCGGCCGTCGACGGTGACGCTGCCACTCGTGGGCTCCTGGAGTCCCAGGACCAGGCGCAGTGTCGTGCTCTTTCCGGCGCCGTTGGGTCCGAGGAACCCGGTCACCCGGCCGGGCCGAACGCTGAAGGTCAGCTCCTTGACGGCCGTCGTGCCGCCGTATCGCTTGGTGAGCTCGTTGACTTCGATCACGGTCACGACGATGCCCGCCGGGGTGGCCCCCCGTCGTCGGACCGTGGCCGACAGCCGGCGGCCCGGGGTGTCGACCAGGGTTGTACAGCCAGAGGCGGATGACCGGCCGCGGGCGCGCGCCTACGATCTTCGTATGTCCGTCTCACCGCCGCTGCCGCTGCTCAAACGGGTGCCTCCGGGCCTATGGACCGCGCTGGTGTGGTGCGCGGCGGCGGTGTCACCCGTCGTGGAGTACGTCCTCATGCCGCCCCGGGCCGGCTACTCCCTCAGCTATCCGCGCGACGGCCTGGAGCCGCTGGGGGCCAGGCTGCTGCTGCTCCTGGCCTTCGGCCTCGTGCTGGCCGGCTGTGCGCTGCTGCGGCGCCGGACGACCCTGGCGTACGCGCTGGTGGTCGCGGGGACGGTCGTGTCGACGCTGGCCTGGCGGCAGGACGAGATTCCGCCGCTCCAGTTCCTCGGCGTGTCCGTCGCCCTCGGTCATGTGGCGGCCGGCCGGCCCCGGCGCACCTCGCTCGCGGCGGCCGGCGGCACGCTGGCCGTGCTGGCCTGCTACCCGGTCCTGCGGTGGGTCCCGGGGCCGGACTCCGGTACCGCGCCCGAGCCGTTCGTGGCTCTGACACTCGCCGTCGCCTGGCTCGTCGGCCACTCCGTGCACCAGGCCCGCGCCCACACGGAGGAGCTCTACGCGCGGGCCGCCGCGCAGGCCGTCACGGCCGAACGGCTGCGCATCGCCCGGGAGATGCACGACACGGTCGCCCACAGCATCGGCATCATCGCGCTGCAGGCCGGTGCCGCCGCCCGGATCGTCGACTCCCGGCCGGAAGCGGCCAAGGAGGCGATGCGCACGGTCGAGCGGACGGGCCGTGAAACGCTGTCCGGACTGCGGCGGCTGCTCGGCGCGCTGCGCCAGGCCGACCAGGACCGGGACCCGGGCCAGGAACGGGACCGTGCGCGGCAGCCCGGCCCGGGCTGGTCCGCCCTGCGGCCGGCGGCGGGCCTCGCGGACCTGGACCGGCTCGCCGCCACCACGACGGCCGCCGGTGTGAGCGTGGAGGTGCGGTGGCGGGGCACGCCCCGCCCACTGCCCGCGGAGATCGACCTGGCGGCGTTCCGGATCGTGCAGGAGGCGGTGACCAATGTCGTACGCCACTCCGGGGCCGGCTCCTGCCGGGTGAGCGTCGAGCACCGCGAGGACGAACTCGCCGTCGAGGTCCGTGACCGCGGCAGCGGCGGCGCGGCGGGCACGGAGACGGGCTACGGACTGGCCGGCATGCGGGAGCGGGCCGCACTGCTGGGCGGCGACTTCCGGGCCGGCCCGTGCCCCGGCGGCGGATTCCTGGTGACGGCCCGGCTGCCTCTGCCGGTGGACGCGCACACCGAAACGGAAACGAGGGCGACGGCCGGATGACCATTCGTGTAGTACTCGCGGACGACCAGCCCCTGATCCGCACCGCCTTGCAGCTGGTCATCGCCGAGACCACCGACCTGGAGGTCGTGGGCGAGGCGGCGGACGGCGCCGAGGCGGTGCGGCTGACCGGCGAGCTCGCCCCCGACGTCGTCGTGATGGACCTGCGGATGCCCGGCACGGACGGTATCGAGGCCACCCGGCAGATCACCTCCGGCCCCGACGCCGCACGCGTCCTGGTCCTGACGACCTTCGACGACGACGAGGACGTCTACGGAGCGCTGCACGCCGGCGCGTCCGGGTTCCTCGTCAAGGACATGGCGCTGGACGACATCCTCGCCGCCGTACGGATCGTCGCCGCCGGGGACGCGCTGATCGCGCCGAGTGTCACCCGGCGCCTGATCAAGGAGGTCACCGGCCGCTCCCGGGCAACCCCGCCCCGGCGTGCCGAGCTGGGCCGCATCACCGACCGCGAGCGCGAGGTGCTCACCCTGGTCGGCCGGGGTCTGTCCAACGCCGAGATCGCCGACACCCTCTGCCTCAGCATCGCCACCGCCAAGACCTATCTGACCCGTCTGCTGGCGAAGCTGGATGCCCGGGACCGGGTCCAGCTGGTCATCCTCGCCTACGAGACGGGCCTGGTGTCGGCCTCCGGGTGAGTCGCCGGGGGCGAGGTCCGCAGCGTCGTCCCCCGGACGGGCCCCGCCGGCGCGCCGCGCGCCCTGAGACGGACCAGGCTGGTGCGGCGACGACCGCACTCGGTGCGCCGGCGGGCCCACGGCGCCCCCGGGTGCCGCCCGGTCCCATCGCCCGCGGAGCAGGAGCCCCATGACCGAACCGACCGATGCCGACGGGGACACCAGCGGCCCGCTCGCGCCGGACCCCGGCCCGGCGCGTCCGCGCAGGCGGGCCGCCCTCACCGCCGTACTCGGTGATCTGCGTGCCGTGGACGGCGCCTTGTACGCGGCGGTGGCCGCCACGTCCACGCCCGTGCTCGACCGGGCGCTGCGCCGGCTGTCCCACGCCGCCGACCACTCGAAGGTCTCGCTCGGGATCGCCGCCGCGCTCGCGGTGAGCGGTGCGCGTCCGCGCCGGGCGGCCCTCGTCGGGGTGGGGGCGGTCGCCGTGGCGTCGGCGTCCTCGAATCTGCTGGGCAAGCGGCTGGTGCGCAGGGCGCGGCCGGACCGGGAGGCGGCGCGGGTGACGGTGGACCGCTATGTGCCCATGCCCGCGTCGGCCTCGTTCCCGTCCGGGCACACGGCCTCGGCGGTCGCGTTCGCCACGGCGGTCGGCGTCGTGCTGCCCGCCGCCGCCGTCCCGCTCGGCGCGCTGGCGAGTGCCGTCGGCTACTCCCGGGTGCACACCGGCGTGCACTATCCGGGTGACGTGGCCGCCGGCGCCGTCCTGGGCATCGCCAGTGCGGCCGCCGCGCTGGCGATGGCGGCGGCCGCTCCGGTGCCGGGCCTGCGGTCGGTCTACTCGGCGACGCCGCCCGGGCCCGGGTAGACGGACGCGGCGCGGGCCGTCAGCCGAAAGCCTTCACGGCTTGGTAGTACGTCCACGCCGTGCCGTCGCAGGCGGTCTTGGTGGCGCCGCCGTAGCGGGCGCAGACTCGCTTGAGGTCCTCGTAGAAGGCGCTGTCGAGGCGGGACTTGTTGGCGCTGAAGGAGCCCGCGTCCTTGTAGTTGCGGTATCCGAAGTCGTGTCGTGCGCAGGAGGTGCTGAACGGGAAGCCGAACGGGTTGTCCGGCGAGGAGGAGCAGTAGTCGGTGGTCCAGTCGAACCCGTAGGCGGCCCAGGCGGACTGGTTCGCGCGCGCGGCGGTCCAGGCGTTGTGGCTGGACGCGCTGGTCTGGGTCCAGCTCGCGAGTACCTGCGGTTTGTCGGCGGGAGCGGCGTCGGCGGTCGCGGCGGTGGCGAGGACGGTGGTCATGGCCAGGGCCGAGGCGGCGAGTCCGGTGGCGAGTCTGCGGTGCATTCCACACCTCCATGAGGGTGCGACCCGCCCCTCGGGTCGCAGGTTCATGTCAAGATGATGCGCATCTCGGCCATCCCTTCACACATCTGCCGCCCTAATGACCCATTAACTCTTCGGCCCGGCAGGAGATCAGAACCTGAACACCGCCCGTCCCGACCTGAGCGGCCGTCAACTTCCGGGCGCCCGCGGCACGTCGGCCACCGCGGGCAGTGCCTGGCCCACGGGCTGCTCCCCCTGGTACGGCAGCGTGGTGCCCGCCAGCGCGTACTCGTCGCGGCGGCCGCACATGCCGTAGCCGCCGAGCCGGGTGGGCGCCGCCTCGTACGCGGTGGCCGCGGCGAGGTACGCCGGGTCGCCGTCGGTGAGCGCGTCGAGTTGGGCGCCGGTGCGCTCGGCGGTGGCCAGCGCCCCGGACCGCCACAGCTCACGCCAGCCGGGCACCCTGTCGCGCACCAGGCGGGCGGCGGCCCGCTGGAACTCCCGGTACGGGCCGGCGTCCCCGGCGACGAGTGCCTCGCGCAGGGCCAGGTAGCCCACGACGGCGAGGTCCCTGCGGCGCCGGGCCGCCGCCTCCGTCTCCGGGCCGCCACCGGGTGGCAGCGTGGCCGCGGCGGCGTACGCCTCCGGGTCGGCCAGCACCTCGGGTGGGAAGGTGAAGACGGCGTCCCCGGCCTCGGGCAGGCCGCTGTTCTGCATCAGCACGGTGATGCGCAGGTCGCCGCCCTGCACCATGCGGTGCACCGTGCCCGGCGTGAACCAGGCGACGGTGCCGGGCTCCAGCGGGATGTCCCGGTAGCCGTCGGGGCTCAGCGTCTGCACCGCGCCGCGCCCGCCGGTGACGACGTACGCCTCCGTGCACACCAGGTGCAGGTGCGGGCTGCCACCGCGGACGCCGTCGGCGGCCGCCCAGTCGTAGGCGCTCAGGTGGGACAGGCCGACCGCGCCGGGCAGGGGGTGGGACAGCAGGGGCCCGGAGTCGCTCACCACGGCAGGCTCTCCAGGTACGCCCCGATCCGGTCGCCGTCCCAGGCGCCGTCGGCGACCACCACGCGGTAGCGGTAGGCGAAGGACTCGCCCGGTGGCAGCTCGAACTCCTCGAAGAACGCCCAGGAGAACGCCACGGTCGGGATCGGTTCGGCGCGCACGAACCAGTGGGAGGGGTGGATGGCGGTCTTCTCGTCGAGGTTCTCGGGCGCGTGCGCGAAGACGAGTGTGGAGTGGACGTCGACGTCGTCGTGCTCGGCGGTGAACGCGAGCCACGGCCCCTGGGTACCCATCAGTGTGCCGGCGCCCGCCGCACCGTCCGGGGCGAAGGCGGTACCGCCGGTGAAGTCGCGGGGGCCGCGCCACTGGAGGCCGGTGTAACCGGCCATCTCGCGGCCCGCCGTGGTCGGGGAGCCGAACACCAGTGGTTGCGCACGGATGTTGGTGAGCCGGATCGACCAGTCCAGGGCCCACGCACCGGCCTCCTCGTCGACCGAGTGGACGGTCAGGCCGCGCTCCTCCCGGGCCCACTCGGCGCCGCCGTTCTCGATCCAGGTGAGGCTCTCGGTGATCGCGAACCGGTCGTCCTCGACGGTGCAGCCGGGGAAGCCGTCGTGCCGCATCGAACCGATGCGCTCGGGCAGGGGCAGGTAACCCTCGCCGTGGACGTAGGAGTTGCCGCCCCAGAAGTTCTGGCCGGAGAGATGACTGGCCGTCATCTGCAGGCCCTTGTGCCAGCGGTGGTCGTTCGGCCGGTAGCCGGTCACCGTGCGTCCGGTGAGGGTGCGCACCGGGTGGGCGTAGGGCTTGCGGGACTCGAAGGGCTCCGGGTCGGGGCGGTAGACGTAGCGGAGGATCTCCGTGCCGTTCGCCGCGGTGACCGCGAGGTGGTCGCCGTGGGTGTGGCTGACGCTCAGGGTACTCACGCGTGCTCCTCGGGGGCCCAGTCGGGGTGGCCGCCGTGCATGGCCGAGTGGAAGGGGTCGCCGGGTGCGATCTCGCCCGCGAGGACCGGCTGTCCGGTGAACGCCGCCTTGTACAGGGCGGCGGCGAACTCCAGCGTGGCGCGGGCGTCCGCACCGCTGCCCGGCGGCCTCGCGCCGGCGTCCCAGGCGTCCAGCACGGCGCCGAGCTGCGCGGTGTGCGAACTGGGCACGTCCGCCGCCGGGGTGCGCCAGGCGGCGGCGCGTTCGGGGGCGACGTGCCGGGCCGGGGTGTAGGTCCAGTCGTCGTTGCGGTGCCCGTACAGGTGGGTCAACTCGACCGTCGCGTCGGCGCAGTCGACGCGGACGCGGCTCACCTCGTCCGGCGAGAGCACGCTGTTGACGACGGTGGCCAGGGCGCCGTTCTCGAACCGCACCAGGGCGGTGGAGACGTCCTCGCTCTCGGTGTGGTGGACCAGCCGTGACGCCATGGCCCGCACCTCCGCCCAGGGGCCCAGCAGATGCAGCAGCAGGTCGTACTGGTGGATGCCGTGGCCCATGGTCGGACCGCCGCCCTCGGTGGCCCAGCGTCCGCGCCAGGGCACCGCGTAGTAGCCGGCGTCGCGGTGCCAGGTCGTCTGGCAGTGCGCGACCAGCGGGGCACCCAGCTCACCGCTCGCGATCAGGTCACGGGCGTGCGCTGCGCCCGAGCCGTACCGGTGCTGGAAGATCACGGACGCGTGCGCCCCGGAGGCCTCCTCGGCCGCCGCGATGTCGTCGTACTCGGCGAGGGAGAGGCACAGCGGCTTCTCGCACAGCACCCAGGCGCCGGCCTTGAGGGCGGCCACCGTCTGCTCCCGGTGCAGGGACGGCGGCGTGCCGATCAGGACGAGGTCGGGGCGTACGGCGTCCAGCATGGCACCCATCGACGTGTACCCGGCGACGTCCCCGCCCGCCTCGGCCCGGAAGGCGTCGAGCCGGTCCTGGTCCACGTCGACGGCGGCGACCAGTTCCGTCCGGTCGGCGTGGGCCCGGAGGGCGGGCAGGTGGCCGCCGGTGACGATGGCACCGGTACCGACCACGGCGACCCGGCGGCGGGCTGGGCGTGGGGACATGCGGTCCTCCTCGGACGCCGGCGCACGGCAGTCACGCGCACCGCTAGAAAGCGCTTTCACTCCGGCAGACCATAGGCGGGGAGTGAATGTCTGGACAACCCCCCAGCGTTTGCGGGCTCGGCACGCGGCTGGTCGACTGTCGCCCGGGGGGACCGGAGCCGGTCGTACCGCGCCGGCGCAGTCTTCCGTCCTCGTCCCGAAGGAGTCCAGGCGTGAGCAACCCGAAGTCGTCGTCCGTGGAGCACCGGTCCGACGGCAGCCAGCCCTGGCTGCACCAGAAGGGCCGGATCATCCAGGAGTTCGGCACCGTCAAGCAGTTCCCCGTGGCGCTGACCATGGAGACCCGCCTCTACTCCTGCCAGCGGCTCAACAAGGTCCTGGCGGACACCCGGATCCTGCACGACCTGTACAAGAAGTACCACTGGCTCATGCGCGGGGCGACGTTCTACCAACTGCACCTGCTGCTGGACAAGCACGCGGGCGAGCAGCTGGAGCTGATCGACACCATCGCCGAGCGCGTCCAGACGCTCGGCGGCGTCGCGATCGGCGATCCCCGGCACGTCGCCGAGATCACCACCGTGCCGCGCCCGCCGGACGGGGTGGAGGAGGTCCCGTCCATGCTGTCACGGCTGCTGGAGGCGCACGAGCTGATCCTGACCGACTGCCACGACGCCGCCGGCCGCACCCAGGACCTCGGT
The DNA here is from genome assembly GCF_044328675.1 of Streptomyces sp. NPDC017890. Lineage (NCBI taxonomy): Bacteria > Bacillati > Actinomycetota > Actinomycetes > Kitasatosporales > Streptomycetaceae > Streptomyces > Streptomyces sp. NPDC017890. The sequence goes on along the minus strand of NZ_JBIRHU010000007.1, from coordinate 137,595 downwards.
GACGACGGCACCAACGACCTGCTCGTCTCCGAGGTCGTGCGCACCAACGAACTGCAGGCGTGGTTCGTGGCGGAGCACCTGGTGGACACACCGCTGGTGCACGCCTGATCCCGTACGACGCGACCTCCGCGGCCTCGCCGGGGGCCGCCGTCACGCTCCGTGCTCCCCCGGGCGACGGCGCTCTTGATGCCCTTTCGCCCCGGCCGTGAAAGCGTCCGGGACATGGCCCACATGTCCCACGGCGCCCACGCCCAGCCTCCGACGCGCGGACAGCGGTGGTCCGCGTTCCGGCAGTCGCCGTTCTGGCCGGCCACCGTGCTGGTGCTGATCCTCGCGGCGGCCGCGGGTCTCTTCGCGGGTTCGTACACCTACTCGATGGCGGACCCGACGCCGCACTCGATCCCCACCGCTGTGGTCGGCTCGTACGAAGAGGCCCGTGGCCGGGCCTTTCTGGACGGCCTGGAGAAGGCGCTGAACGCCTCGGTCAAGGTGCATCCCTACGGCAGCGAGGCCGAGGCCCGTCGGGCGATGCAGGACCAGGAGGTCTTCGCGATCTTCGAGCTGCGCGACGACGGCCGGACCGCCGTGCTCGACCTGTCCAGCGCGTCGGGCGCCTCGGTCGCGCAGGTACTGGCCGACACGGCACCGGTCGTGGGGAAGAAGACCGGCGTCGAGGTCACCGTCCGGGACATCAACCCCTTGCAGGAGGGCGACCCGCGCGGTCTGGCGATCTTCTACATCTCCCTGGCCGCGGTGATCATCGGCTTCGTGGGGGCGATCCAGCTGAGTGTGCACGCGCGCTCCCTGACCCCGTTCGAACGCATCCTCTTCACGGCTGCCTACGCGCTGCTCGGCGGGTTCGCGATCGCCGCGACGGTGGACTGGCTGCTGGGGGCGCTCGACCTGCCGTTCGTCGAGTCGTGGCTGATCCTGGCGCTCACCATGTTCGCGTCCGGCATGGTCTTCACCATGTTCAACACCCTGTTCGGACGGTGGGCGATGCTGCCGACGTGGGGGCTGATGGTGCTCCTCGGCAACCCCTCGTCCGGCGGTGCGGTGTCCTGGCCGCTGCTGCCGTCCCCGCTGGGGGCGATCGGCCAGTGGCTGCCGCCCGGGGCCTCGGTCAACGCGCAGCACACGGCGGTGTACTTCCAGGGCCACCAGCACGCTTTCCCGTTCCTGGTGCTCGGCGGGTGGGCGCTGCTGTCCTGCGCGGTCTTCTGGATCTGGCGGCACCGCCATCCCGGCGGCCGCGAGAAGCAGCCGGCGCACGCCGCGGACTCCTGACCCGTCCGTCACGCGCGTGCGGTGCGAAGCCGTTGCGTCACTCGCGTGCGGTGCGAAGCCGTACATGACGCTCGTACGTCCGAAGCCGTACGTCACGCGTACGTTCCAAAACCCGTCCGTCACGCGCGTGCGGTCCGAACCCGTCCGTCCCCCGCGGCTGTTCCGATCGCCGCCCTGCTGAGATCATGAGGCGGGAGTCCCCGCCTTCGGTTGGAGTGCACATGGCCCTCGACGTCGACGCGATCCGCGCGCAGATACCCGCCCTGAAATCCGGCTCCGCCCGCTTCGACGCGCCGGGCGGCACCCAGACCCCGCAGCCCGTCATCGACGCCATCGGCGAGGCGCTGGCCGGCCCGCTGGCCAACCGGGGCCGGACAACGGAGGGCGAGCGCAACGCGGACGGCATCGTCGCGGACGCCAGGGGCGCGCTGGCCGACCTGCTGGGCGCCGAGCCGCGGGGCGTGGTCCTCGGCCGCAGCGCCACACAGCTCGCCTACGACCTGTCCCGGACACTCGCCAAGACGTGGGGGCCGGGTGACGAGGTGGTCGTCACCCGCCTCGACCACGACTCCAACATCCGGCCCTGGACGCAGGCGGCGGACGCGGCCGGCGCGAGCGTGCGCTGGGCGGACTTCGACCCGGCCACCGGGGAACTGCTTCCCGAGCACATCGAGGCGGTGCTCTCGCCGCGCACCCGGCTGGTCGCGGTGACGGCCGCGTCCAACCTCATCGGCACCATGCCCGACCTTGCGGCCATCGCTCGCCTGGTGCACGGCGTGGGCGCACTGCTCCACGTCGACGCCGTGCACTACGCCTCGCACGCCGTCGTCGACCCGGCCGCGCTCGGCGCGGACACTCTGGTGTGCTCGCCGTACAAGTTCCTCGGTCCGCATCTGGGGGTGCTGGCGGCCCGGCCCGAGTTCCTGGAGACGCTGCGCCCGGACAAACTGCTGCCCTCCAGCGACGCCGTCCCCGAGCGTTTCGAGCTGGGGACGCTGCCGTACGAGCTGCTGGCCGGCGCCCGTGCCGCGGTCGACTTCCTCGCGGGTCTGGAGCCGGACGCGCGGGGCAGCCGCCGGGACCGGCTCGTCGCCTCCTTCGCGGCCCTGGAGGCCCATGAGGACACGCTGCGCGAGCGGATCGAGCGAGGGCTGGCGGACCTCGGCGGGATCACCGTGTACTCGCGGGCCGCCCGGCGCACGCCGACCCTGCTGTTCACCGTGGCGGGCCTGCGCCCGGCCGACGTCTACCGGCGACTGGCCGAGCGGGCGGTGGACGCGCCCGCCGGCTCCTTCTACGCCGTGGAGGCCTCACGCCGGCTGGGGCTCGGCGACGAGGGCGGCGTGCGGGTCGGGCTCGCGCCGTACAGCAGCGCGGACGACGTGGACCGGCTGCTGACGGCGCTGGCCGGCCTCGACCGCTGACGGGCACGGGCCGGCGGGCCTCACCCCAGCGGAACGCTCACCTCCCCGACGCCCTCCGCGCTCGCCCCGCCCGCGACCCGCACGGTGAACGGACGGTCACTGCCGCTCGCGGTGACCCGCAGGACGTCCCCGTCACGCCGCACGCCGAACGTCGCGGCGGGCATGCCCAGCAGGTCGGGCACGGTGACCTCGGCGGCGTAGTCGGGTGCGGCGGTCGGGTGGACCAGCAGGGTCGGGGCGTCCAGCCAGTCGCCGTCGGGGCGCTGGTCGTCGGAGGCCAGCGGCAGGACGGCGCCCTCACGGACGTACAGCGGCAGGCTGTCGTAGCCGTGCCGTTCGGTGCGCCAGGCGGGACCGGTGACGCGCTCGCCGGTCAGGAGGTGCGTCCAGGTGCCCTCGGGGAGATAGACCTCGACCTCGCCGTCCTCGGTGAAGACCGGGGCGACCAGGAGGTCCGGGCCGAGCATGTACTGGCGGTCCAGTGGGCGGCAGCCCGGGTCGTGCGGGTACTCCAGCAGCATCGGACGCATCATCGGCACGCCGGTGCGGTGGGCCTCAGCGGCGACGCCGTACAGGTAGGGCATCAGACGGTGCTTGAGGAGGGTGAAGCGCCGGGCGACGTCGACCGCCTCCTCGCCGAACTCCCACGGCACCCGGTACGACGAGGAGCCGTGCAGCCGGCTGTGCGAGGAGAGCAGGCCGAAGGCCAGCCAGCGCTTGAAGACCGCGGGGTCGGGCGTGCCCTCGAAGCCGCCGATGTCGTGGCTCCAGAAGCCGAAGCCGCTCAGGGACAGGGACAGGCCGCCCCGGAGCGACTCGGCCATCGCCTCGAAGGACGACCAGCAGTCGCCGCCCCAGTGGACCGGGTACTGCTGGCCGCCCGCGGTCGCGGAGCGGGCGAAGAGGACGGCCTCGCCCTGGCCGCGCTCCTTCTCGAGGAGTTCGAAGACGGTCCGGTTGAAGAGGTGGGTGTAGTAGTTGTGCATCCGCTCCGGGTCGGAGCCGTCGTGCCAGACGACGTCGGTGGGGACGCGCTCGCCGAAGTCGGTCTTGAAGCAGTCCACGCCCTGGTCGAGCAGCGGCTTGAGCTTCCCGGCGAACCAGTCGCGGGCGGCGGGGCTGGTGAAGTCGACCAGGCCCATGCCCGCCTGCCACAGGTCCCACTGCCAGATGTCGCCGTCCGGCCTGCGCACCAGGTGCCCGAGGGCGGCGGCCTCGTCGAAGAGGGGGGACTTCTGGGCGATGTAGGGGTTGATCCAGGCGCTGACCCTCAGCCCCTTGGCCTTGAGGCGGGCGAGCATGCCGTCCGGGTCGGGGAAGACGTCGGGGTCCCACTGGAAGTCGCACCACTGGTACTCGCGCATCCAGAAGCAGTCGAAGTGGAACACGGTCAGCGGGATGCCCCGCTCGGCCATGCCGTCCACGAACCTCGTCACCGTCTCCTCGTCGTAGGAGGTGGTGAAGGACGTGGTGAGCCACAGGCCGAAGGACCAGGCGGGCGGCAGGGCGGGGCGGCCGGTGAGGGCGGTGTAGCGGGTGAGGACGTCCTTGGGGGTGGGGCCGGCGACGACGTAGTACTCCAGCGTCTGGTCCTCGACGCTGAACTGCACCTGGCCGACGGACTCGGAGCCGACCTCGAAGGATACGGCGCCGGGGTGGTTGACGAAGACGCCGTAGCCGCGGGAGGAGAGGTAGAACGGGATGTTCTTGTAGGCCTGCTCGCTGCTGGTGCCGCCGTCGGCCTGCCACATGTCGACGACCTGGCCGTTCTTGACGAACGGGGTGAAGCGCTCGCCGAGGCCGTAGATCTGCTCGCCGACGCCGAGGGCGAGCCGGCTCAGCATGTGGTGCGCGCCGTCGCCCGTGGTGGCGAACGCGGTGCTCTTCGCGCCCGCCTGCGTGAGCTCGCGTCCGTCCGCGTCGTGGAAGCTGAGGCCCCAGGGCCCCTCGCGGTCCAGGCGGAGGGTCAGCGGGCCGCTGGTCAGCTCGGTGACCGTGCCGTCCTGGTGCACCGTGCCGGCGCCGTCCGCCGCGCCCGCGAGGGCGAAGTCGGGGCCCGGCCGGCGCTTGCCGGCGTGGTGGGTGACACGGACGCCGATGACGCCCTCGGCGGGAGAGAAGCATTCGACCGTGAGGAGCGGCGCGTTGAGCGTGTCTCCCCTCCGCGTCACCTTCTTCACGGCGGCATGCGCGGTGAAGCGCTTCGATTCGGGGCGCACATCGCGTACCTCGGTGGCGTACGAGAGATGCACGCCGTCACGGATGAGCCAGAAGCCGTCGGTGAACTTCATGATCTTCCTTGGGTGCGGCGGGAGCTGGTCGGATGGGAGCACGGGGGCCGTCTCACAGCGTTTTGATCGTACACAAAACAAATCCGGCCGCAGAGGCCTTCACTGCGACTTCACCGCGCTGAACAGGCGTGATTACCCATCACAACAGGCCACTCACCCCACGAAGTGGCGAGACCGAGGCCACTTTGCTCTAGCGCGACGGCATGTCCTTGACGTATTAGTCATCACATCAAACAAAACGGTCCGGCAATGAAGCCGGACGGTACGACAGCAAGGGCCCCGCACCATGTCGAAGCGCTTCACCTCGCTCGCCTTGACAGCACACCCTCCGGCTGCCACGCACCGCGGGCGAGGACGCTCACGCCGATCCGTCGCCCCGTTCGCCGCCGTCTCCGTCCTGGTCGCCGGGGCGGCGCTCGCAGGCTGCGGACAACAGCGCGACGCCGACGTGTACACCGTGATGAACTCCTCGACCGACGAGTCGTACCACCGCTGGGACGCGGAGGCGATGGCCCGCTGCGGCAAGCAGCTGGGCGTCACCATCGAGCAGCAGAGCGTCCCGGCCGCACAGGTGATGACGAAGGCACTGCGCATGGCGTCGTCCAAGTCGCTGCCCGACATCGTGCAGTTCGACGCGTCCGAGATGCCGACGTTCGCCGACGCGGGTGGACTGGTCGACCTCGAATCCCTCGGGCTGAGCACCGACGGCATCCCCGAGGGCATCGTCGACTTCGGCTCGTACGAGGGGACGTACTACGGCGCGGCCCGCTCCGTGAACACGCTCGCGCTCTTCTACAACAAGGACGTCCTCGACAAGGCGGGCGTCGAGGTGCCCACCACGTGGGAGCAGCTGCGGGAGAGCGCGAAGAAGCTCACCCAGGGCAAGCAGTACGGGCTGGCGCTCAGCGCGGGCGGCGCGGAGGACGGCGTCTTCCAGTTCACGCCCTTCATGTGGTCCAACGGCGGTGACGAGACCGACCTGGCCGGCCCGCAGGTCGTCGAGGCGCTCGACTACTGGAAGGGCCTGCTGCAGGACGGCTCGCTGTCGAAGTCCACGGTCAACTGGACGCAGGCCGACGTCAACGACCAGTTCATGGCCGGCAACGCGGCGATGATGATCAACGGGCCGTGGCAGGTGGAGACCCTGAACACCGACAAGTCGCTGAACTGGGGCATCGCGCCGATCCCCGTGCCCGAGGCCGGCGACGACTCGGTCGGTCCGCTCGGCGGCGCCGTGCTCACCGTGCCCAACACCGGTGACGACGCGCGGGAGAAGACCGCCGCGAAGATCGTGGCCTGTCTGGCGAGCGAGAAGGAGCAGCTGACCTACGCGCTCAACAGCTGGATGGTCCCGGCCAACGCGAAGGCCGCCGCCGTCTGGCGCGAACGGGTGCCCGAGCTGGACTCCCTCGCCGACCAGGTGGCCGTCGCCCGGTCCCGGACGGCGAAGCTCGGCGCCGGCTGGTCGAGCGTCTCGCTCGCCCTGCAGAGCGCCTTCCAGTCCGCCCTGACCGGCCAGTCCAGCGAGGCCGCCCTGAAGCGCGCCCAGCAGCGGGCCACGAGCGGGAACTGAGGAAACGCGCCCATGACCACGTCCACCGTCACCGCACAGACGCCCGACAAGGCGTCCAAGACGGCCACCGCGCCGGACCCGGACCGGCTCAGGCGCCGGCGCCGGCTCGCCCAGTGGGGGTTCGTCGCCCCCGCCGTCGTCTTCATGCTGCTGTTCTTCGGCTACCCGCTCGTCCGCAACGTCGTGATGAGTTTCCAGCACTACACGCCGAAGACCTTCTTCACCGGTGAGGCGCCCTTCAACGGCGCCGACAACTGGTCCAACGTGTTCCAGGACGCCCTGTTCGGCAAGGCTCTGTGGCACACCCTCGTCTTCACCGCGGGCTCGCTCCTCGGGCAGTTCTGCATCGGCATGGCGCTCGCGGTGTTCTTCAGCCGCCGGTTCCCGCTGAACGGGGTGCTCCGCTCGCTGATCCTGCTGCCCTGGCTGGTGCCCATGGTGGTGTCCGGCATCGTCTGGCGGCGCATCCTCGACCAGGACACGGGCGTCCTGAACTCGTTCCTGGACACCGTCGGGATCGGCGGCAGCACGCCCTGGCTGACCAGCCCGGAGATGGCCCTCGTGTCGGTCATCCTGGTCAACATCTGGATCGGCATCCCGTTCAACATGGTCATCCTGTACGGCGGTCTCCAGGAGATCCCGAAGGAACTCCACGAGGCGGCCGCCCTGGACGGCGCCTCGGCGTGGCGGACCTTCCGCTCCGTCACCCTGCCGGTCCTCAAGCCCGTCATCACCGTCGTTCTGGTGCTCGGTTTCATGTCGACGGTCAAGATCCTCGACCTGATCCTCGCCCTCACCGACGGCGGTCCGGCCGACGCCACCCAGACGCTGGGCACGCTCACCTACCAGAACTCGTTCGTCCAGCTGGACTTCGGCGCGGGTGCCGTCGTCGGCAACGTACTCATCCTGATCTCCGCCGTGTTCGCGGTGTTCTACCTGCGGGCCAACCGCACCGAGGGGAAGTGACGTCCATGGCCTCCCACACGCCCACAGCCTCCCGGCGCCGCTGGGGTTCCACCGTCGCCGGCGTTCTCGTCCTCGGCGTGATGCTGTTCCCGCTGTACTGGATGCTCAACACCGCGCTCCAGCCCGAGTCCGGGCTCCTCCAGGTCGACCCGGTGCCGGGCAGCCTGGACCTGTCCGGCTTCTCCAAGGCGATCAGCGACCAGGGCGGGCACCTGCTGACCTCGCTGGCCGTCTCGCTCGGCGCGGTCGTCATCTGCCTGCTGATCTCCGCGCCGGCCGCGTACGGCCTCGCACGGTTCGGCCTGCGCGGCTCCCGCACGATCGTGTTCGGCACGCTGATCACCCAGATGGTGCCGGGCATCGTCATCGCCAACGCGCTCTACAACTCGTACGTCGACCTGGGCCTGGTCAACTCCTACTTCGGCCTGATGCTCGCGGACGCCTCCCTGGGCATCCCGTTCTCCATCGTGCTGATGCGCTCCTTCATGGTGTCGATCCCGGGCGAGGTGCTCGAGGCCGCCCAGATCGACGGCGCCGGACCGGTGCGGACGTTCGTGCGGGTCGTGCTGCCGATGAGCCGCAACTCGCTGATCACCTCCGGGCTGTTCGCGTTCCTGTTCTCGTGGAGCGACTTCATGTTCGCGCTCACCCTGAACACGACCGACGACGTCAAGCCCATCACCCTGGGTATCTACCAGTACATCGGCGCGCACGTCGGCGACTGGGGCTCGGTGATGGCCGCCTCCGTGCTCTCCGCGGTGCCGGCGGCGATCCTGCTCGTCCTCGCCCAGAAGTACATCGCCGCCGGGATCACCGGCGGCTCCGTCAAGTGACCCCCGTACGCGCTCCCGCAAGCCGTACGCACCCCCGTGAGCATGGAGATGAGCTGCACAGCATGAGTGACTTCCCCGGTTTTCCGCCCGGCTTCGTGTTCGGCGCCGCGACCGCCTCGTACCAGATCGAGGGCGCGGCACGGGAGGACGGCCGCGGTCCGTCGATCTGGGACACGTACAGCCACACCCCCGGCCTGGTGGTGAACGGCGACACCGGTGACGTGGCCTGCGACCACTACCATCGCTACCCCGAGGACGTGGCGCTGCTGCGCGACCTGGGTGTGGACTCGTACCGCTTCTCGATCGCCTGGCCGCGCATCGTGCCGGAAGGCTCGGGCGCGGTGAACCGGAAGGGGCTGGACTTCTACTCCCGCCTGGTCGACGAGCTGCTCGCGGCGGGCATCGAGCCGGCCGCCACCCTCTACCACTGGGACCTGCCGCAAGCCCTGGAAGACCGGGGCGGCTGGCGAGTGCGGGAGACGGCCGAGCGGTTCGCCGAGTACACGGCCGTGGTCGCGGAGCACCTGGGCGACCGGGTACCGCGCTGGATCACGCTCAACGAGCCGTGGTGCAGCTCCTTCCTGGGCTACTCCATCGGCCGGCACGCTCCCGGCGCCAAGGAGGGCCGGGGCGCGCTGGCCGCCGCCCACCACCTGCTGGTCGGCCATGGTCTGGCGATGTCGGCGCTGCGCGCGGCCGGGGTGCGCGAGGCCGGTATCACGCTCAACCTGGACCGCAACCTGCCCGCCACCGACTCCCCCGCCGACCTCGCGGCCGTGGTCCGCGCCGACACCCAGCACAACCTGGTGTGGACCGAGCCCATCCTCGCGGGCCGCTACCCGGCCACCGAGGAGGAGACCTGGGGCGAGCTGATCACCGGGGAGGACTTCCGGCGGGACGGCGACCTGGAGCTGATCTCCCAGCCGCTGGACTTCCTCGGCGTCAACTACTACCGGCCGATCGTGGTCGCCGACGCCCCGCACCGCGAGAGCGACCCGGCGCGGCGGGTGGCCACGGACAACCGCTACGAGGAGGTCCGGCACCCGGGAGTCCGGCACACCGCGATGAACTGGCCGGTCGTCCCGGCCGGCTTCACCGACCTGCTCGTCCAGCTGAAGAAGCAGTACGGTGACGCGCTGCCTCCGGTCCACATCACCGAGAACGGCTCGGCGGAGGACGACACGCCCGCCCCCGACGGCACGGTGCACGACGCCGACCGCGTCGCCTACCTGCGCGACCACCTCACGGCGCTGCGGGCGGCGATGGACGCGGGAGTGGACGTACGCGGGTACTACGTGTGGTCGCTGCTGGACAACTTCGAGTGGGCGTACGGCTACGACAAGCGGTTCGGCATCGTCCGGGTCGACTACGACACGCAGGAGCGCACACCGAAGGACAGCTACCGCTGGTACCGGGAGATGATCGCCGCGAACCGGGGCTGACCCGGGGGCGCGGGGCCGGCTTGGGGCGGGTGGGACCTGGGGCGCGGGGGCGTCCTGGGGCGCGGGACGCCTGGGGGCGGGGCCTGGGGCGCGGGACGCCTGGAGCGCGGGGGCCTGGAGCGCGGGGGCCTGGAGCGCGGGACGCCTGGCAGGCCTCGGCCGGGCGGCCCCCGCGTCAGCTCTGCTCCCGCTCGGCATACGCCGCCGGGTCGGCGAGCACCTCGCGGACGATCACGCCGGCCGCGCCCCGGCCCGCGTCCCCGAGGGAGGACGCGGGCCGCAGCCGCTTCCCGTCCTCGCTCCACAGCCCGGAGACGACGCGGAGGGCGAGCTCGCGGTCGACGGCGGGGGCCAGCCAGTCCATCAGCTCGCGGTAGACACCGCCGAGCATCACCGCGTCCGGGTCGAAGAGGTTCACCGCGCCCGACACGACGACGCCCAGCTGCCGTCCGGCGCGCTCGATCGCCGACAGGGCGGCCGCGTCACCCCGCCGGGCGCGGCGTTCGAGTTCGGCGACGCCCTGCACGCCCGCGTCCGCGTCGATGCCGGCGGCCTTCAGCAGCGCGGCCTGTCCGGCGTACTGCTCCAGGCAGCCGCGGGCCCCGCACCGGCACAGCGGTCCGTCCGGATCGACGACCATGTGCCCGATCTCCCCGGCGAAGCCGTGCGCACCGCGCAGCAGCTCGCCTCCCAGCACCAGGGCGCCACCGATGCCGATCTCGCCGGTCAGGTACAGGAAGCTGCGCACGCCCTCGGTGCCCGCGCCGAACCACAGCTCGGCGAGGGCGGCGGCGTTGGCCTCGTTGTCGGAGCTGACCGGCAGGGGGCGGTGGGCCGGGCGCAGGGCGAGGAGCGCCTGCGCGAACAGCCCTTCGACCGCGACGCGCTGCCAGCCCAGGTTGGGGGCCTGGCGCACGGTGCCGCCGGTCACCAGGCCCGGCAGCGCGACATGGACGCCGGCCGGAACGAGGTCCTGTTCGGCCGCCGAACCGATGGCGCGCGCCGCCAGCCGCGCCGCGCGCGCCAGTACCTCGGAGGGCTGGACCCTGCGGTTGTCGAAGTGCTCCACGAGCCGGACCCGGTCGGTGCCGGCGAGGTCGACGACGCACACGGTGACGTAGTCGATGTTGATCTCGACCCCGAGGCCCGCCGGGCCCGACCGGGAGACCTTCAGGACGGTGCCGGGCCGCCCCGCCTGACCGCTGCTGGTCTTTCCCCATTCTGAGACGAAGCCGTACTCCAGCAACTGCTCGACGAGGGACGACACCGCGGCGCGGGTCAGTCCGACGTGAGTGGCGATACCCGCCCTGGTCGACTCCCCCGCGTCGTGCACGGCCCTCAGGACCAGGCTGAGGTTGTGCCGTCTGACCGTGGCCTTGTCGGCCTTCGGCCCCAGGGGGGTGAGGTTGTTCTTCATGGTGGTGTCGAGCGTATGCGACGCCGGGGGCGCCACCCCCGCCCCCGGGGCAGGCCGGGACGCCCTTGCCCCTCCCCTGCGTCACCCCTAGCCTGATTTTGTGCCGCAAATAAACAAAGCCCGATCGCACAACGCCGTGCCGGGCCCCAGTACCGACCTCGTCCGCCTCCGCATCGCCCTGACCGCCTTCTTCGCCCTCGACGGCTTCATATTCGCCGGCTGGGTCGTACGGATCCCCGCCATCAAGGAGCAGACCGGCGCCTCCGCCAGCGACCTGGGGCTGGCGCTGCTCGGGGTCTCCGCGGGCGCCGTCGTCACCATGACGCTCACCGGACGGCTGGTCCGCCGCTACGGCAGCCACCCCGTCACCGTCGCCTGCGCGGTCCTGCTCTGCCTCAGCATCGCCCTGCCCCCGCTCACCCACTCCGCGCTCGCCCTCGGCGCCGTACTGCTGGTCTTCGGCAGCGCCTACGGCGGGATCAACGTCGCCTTCAACAGCGCCGCCGTCGACCTGGTGGCCGTCCTGCGGCGCCCGATCATGCCCAGCTTCCACGCGGCGTTCAGCCTGGGCGGCATGATCGGCGCCGGACTCGGCGGGCTCGTCGCAGGGTCGCTGTCGCCGGTGCGGCACCTGCTCGGCCTCACCGTGATCGGCCTCCTTGTCACCCTGGTCGCGGGCCGGGCCCTGCTGCGCTGCGAACCCGCCGCGCCGCCGGACCGTACCGCCCGTCCCGACCAGGGCGACCGACCCGACCGGGGCGACCGTCCCGACCGGGGCGACAGCGCACCGCGGCCACCCGACCGCCGTACCCGCCGCCTCGTCATCACCTTCGGTCTGATCGCCCTGTGCACGGCGTACGGCGAGGGCGCCATGGCCGACTGGGGCGCCCTGCACCTGGAGCAGGACCTCGACGCCTCGCCGGGCCTGGCGGCCGCGGGATACTCCTGCTTCGCTCTCGCCATGACCGTCGGCCGCCTGACCGGCACGACGTTGCTGGAACGCCTCGGCCGGACGACCACGGTGGTGGCCGGCGGCACGATCGCCGTGGCGGGCATGCTGCTCGGCTCGCTCGCCCCGTCCGTGTGGGCGGCGTTGTTCGGCTTCGCGATCACCGGGCTCGGGCTCGCCAACATCTTCCCGGTCGCGGTCGAACGGGCCGGGGCGCTGGGCGGTCCCAGCGGCGTCGCGGCGGCGTCCACCCTGGGCTACGGCGGCATGCTGCTCGGGCCGCCCGCGATCGGCTTCATGGCCGACTGGTTCTCCCTGCCGGCCGCGCTCACCAGCGTGGCGCTACTGGCGGCGGTCGCGGTGCTCGTCGCGGTCGCGACCCGGCGCGCGGGAGTGGCGGGCTGAACCTCGGGGCGCTGTCCGGCGGCCCACGCCGGCAGTGCCCCGGCAACCCGTCACGGCAAGCGCGGACACGTCTTCCAGAGGCACCGTCACCTCGCCCCCGCTCCTGGTCCGTCTGTCCGTCTCCTCGGTCATGCCCGAGGAGACGGACCTGGCGCCACCTCGGTGAGCCGGTCGAGACGGACACGGTGCGCGGGGGTCATTCCGAGACGTCCCGCGGCGAGGTTCTCCTCCAGGTGACCGATCCGGCCGGTGCCGGGAATCGGGAGGACGACAGGTGAATGGCCGAGGAGCCAGGCGAGCGCGATCTGCGTGGGGGTGGCGTCGAGCTCGGCCGCCACGGAGGCGATCTCGGCCTCCGCCCCCGACTTGCCCCAGGCGACCGGGCGCCACGGCAGGAACGCGATCCCTGCCGCTTCGCAGGCCGCGAGCACGGGCTCGTGCTCGCGGTCGAGGAGGTTGTACCGGTTCTGCACGCTCGCGACGTCGACGATCTCTCGTGCCTGGTCGAGTTCGTCGACGCTGACCTCGGACAGCCCGATCCGACCGATCTTGCCCTCCGCCCGCAGGTCCCGCAGCGTGCCCACCTGGTCGGCGAGCGGTGTGTCGGGGTCGATGCGATGCAGCTGAAGCAGCTCGATCCGCTCGACGCGCAGTCGGCGCAGGGCCTGCTCGACCTGATCGCGCAGCACGGCCGGCCGCCCGTCGAGCTTCCACTCGCCGGAGGGGCCCGATCGGGCGACGCCGACCTTGGTGGTGATCAGCAGTCCGTCCGCATAAGGGTGCAGGGCCTCGGCCAGGAGTTCCTCGTTGGCCCCACCGCCATACATGTAGGCGGTGTCGATCAGCGTGACGCCCAGCTCGACGGCCCGCCGGGCGACCGCGAGAGAGGTCTCGCGGGCCGGACCCGGTTCCGTGGGCAAGTGCATGGCACCGAACCCCAACCGCCGCACTCTCAGATCGCCGCTGATACAGAACTCAGTCGATGTCACGTGCTTCCTTCCCTCCCCCGCTCGACGGGCAACGGGCAACGGGCAACGTTAACAGTCCAGTTGGGAACGACCGGCCGACCATGACCGCGCAGCCCCGTCCTCACGCCGGCCGACTGCCGTGCCCGGCGGCGGACCGCCCGGGCGACGGGAAGCCTGCTCCAGGGGAAGCGCCGGACCTTCGGAGGCTTCGCCTGAAGCCCTCTCCATGCGGCACACTCACCGCCATGGAGAGCGCCACGTTCGTCGAAACCCTGCACCGTGAGGGTGCGTTGCTGACCGCGGCCGCCGAAGCGGCGGGCACCGACGCCGAGGTGCCCACTTGCCCCGGGTGGCAGGTCCGGGACCTGCTGCGTCACACGGGGATGGTGCACCGCTGGGCGGCTGCGTTCGTCGCCGAGGGGCACACCGGCCCCCGGCCCGACGGCGGCCTGCCCGACCTCGACGGCGCCGCGCTGCTGGCCTGGTTCCGGGAAGGACACGGGCAGCTCGTCGACACCCTCGCCGGCGCCTCGCCCGGCGTGCGCTGCTGGCACTTCCTGCCCGCGCCGTCGCCCCTGGCCTTCTGGGCCCGACGGCAGGCGCACGAGACGACCATGCACCGGATCGACGCCGAGTCGGCCCGGGGCGGCGACCCCACCGGCATCGGCGCGGACTTCGCGGTGGACGGCATCGACGAGTTGCTGTGCGCCTTCCATGCCCGCCCGAAGAGCGCGGTGCGCACCGCGGAGCCCCGCACGCTGCGGGTGCGTGCCACGGACGTACCGGGCGCCGTGTGGACCGTACGGCTGTCCGCACAGCCTCCCGTGACCGAGCGGGACGATGCCGGGGACGCCGACTGCGAGCTGAACGGACCCGCCGCACAGCTCTATCCGGCGCTGTGGAACCGCCGGCCGTTCCCGGAGGTGACCGGCGACGCATCGCTCGCCGCGCTGTGGCGTGAGAAGTCGGGCGTCACCTGGAACTGAGCCGCACCGGGCGGTGTCGTCGGTCAGTCGGCCAGCATCCGGTGCAGCACTGCCCGCTGCACCGGAAGCACCTGGCCGTACATGACCCGCCCCTTCGAGGTGAGAGCCACCCGCACGCCCCGCCGGTCCTCCGGGCACATGGAGCGTTCGACGAGGCCGTCCTCCTCCAGCCTGGCGACCAGCCGCGACAACGCGCTCTGGCTCAGGTGGACCCGCTCGGAGATCTGCTGGACGCGGTATCCGCAGGAGCCGGAACCGTCCTCGTCCAGCGTGCCTGCCAGGACGTCGAGCACCTCGAAGTCGCTTCCGCACAGGCCGTGTCGGTGCAGCGCACGGTCGAGTTCACACTGGGTGCGAGCGTGCAGGGCCAGGATGCCGCGCCACCGGGTCACGAGCGCCTGTTCGGCCTTCTTCGCCGCCATGGGCGCACCGTAGCAGAGCGGCCGCGGCGGACACCGCGCCGCCGAACCGGCGCAGGTCTGGAAGACTTGTCGGCATGAACACCTACGGGGGACGGCGTACGCAGGGCGAGCGGGACGCGATCACCGTCGAGATCGGGTACGCGCTGTGCAGCGCGGCGTTCGCGGCGGCCGTGCTGTTCGGGGCCCTGGCGGGACCGGCGTACCTCTTCGGGCTGCCGGGCGGTGTACGGGACGTGCTCGTCGGCTCGGGTGCGGTGCTGGCCGCCGTGGTGTTCTTCGTCCGCGTGGTGAGCGTGCTGGTCCGGTTCGCGCGCGGCGATCAGCCCAGCCGGTCCGGCCGCACCGGCCCCGGCTCGTAGGCCAGGGACACCAGTGGGGCCCGGACGCGGACCCCACTGTTCGGCGTCTCGCCCGCGACCGT
The DNA here is from genome assembly GCF_044328675.1 of Streptomyces sp. NPDC017890. Lineage (NCBI taxonomy): Bacteria > Bacillati > Actinomycetota > Actinomycetes > Kitasatosporales > Streptomycetaceae > Streptomyces > Streptomyces sp. NPDC017890. Next base: position 122,211 of record NZ_JBIRHU010000007.1, on the reverse strand, counting down.
GTGCCGGGGGGCCAAGGCTCGGCCCGCTGCGGAGTGGGCCGGTGGGGCCGCGCCGCGACTGTTCGCCCTGTCCGCCGCGTCCCCGAACGGCCAACGTGGCCATCGCCTGCGCTGGTCCCCATGGCGTCGTCTGCACCAGGCCCGCGTCCGCGACTGCCACTGCCACTGCCACTGCCACTGCCACTGCCACTGCCGCCGACGCGAGGCCACAACATGAAGCTCCGCAACTGCGGACGGAGTACTGATTGACTGACCTCAGGAGCAACCGGCCGAAGTCGCTGCGTCCCGAGATGCCCCTCAGGCCGCCGTCAGCGCCGCCAGAGCGCGGTCCATCGCGGCGTTGAACTCTTCCGGCGTCAGCGGCAGCCGGGACTTGACGTCCCGGCTCCACTGGTCGGCGAGGACCTCGGCGGAGCCCGCCTCGACACCGTCGAGCGCCGCGTCGGCCAGGTCCGACGGCGCGATCTTGTCCACGGGCCAGCCCGCGGCCATGTCGGTGTCGGCCAGACCGAGGTGCACCGCCGTCACGAGCGTGCCCTGCTCGGCGAGTTCCAGGCGGACGCCGTTGGTCATGGCCCAGGCGGCGGCCTTGGTCAGGTGGTAGGCGTTGGCGCCCTTGCCCCCGAACCATGACATGGCGGAGAGGACGTTGACGATCGCGCCCCCGCCGTTCCCGCCGAGCGCCGGCGCGAACTCCCGGACCATTCCCAGGTGGCCGAACAGGTTCGTCTCCAGTTCGCGCCGTACCGCGTCCAGCGAACCGGTCACCAGGTCGGTCCCCGTCTGGATCCCCGCGTTGTTGATGAGCAGCGAGACGTCCGGGGCGGCCTCGGCTGCGGCCCTCACGGACGCGGGATCGGCGATGTCGAGGGGCAGCACCTCGACCCCCGGCAGGTCCACGGTCTCCGGCCGGCGGGCCGTCGCGTAGACCTTGCGGGCACCCCGTTCGAGCAGGCGCTGGGCGAAGGCGCGGCCCAGGCCGCGGTTGGCTCCGGTGACAAGGGCAACTGAGTTGTTGATGTCCATGCCCGGTACGCTAAAACCTGACGTTGACGTCAGAGGCAAGCATTGGTCATCAGGACCGGGGGGAGAGGATTCGCCATGACCGTCACAGAGGCCGCGGCCGAGCGGCCGATCCGCATCGGCGAGGTGGCACGGGGCGCTGGCGTCTCGGTACGCGCCGTGCGCTACTACGAGCAGCAGGGGCTGCTCGTCGCGGAGCGCAGCCCATCCGGCCAGCGCCTCTACCGGCGGGACGCCATCGCCCTGGTCCGCTTCTTCCAGCAGATGTTCGCCGCCGGTCTGACCAGCCGAAGGATCACGGAACTCCTTCCGTGCTGGGACTCCGGGCACACCGACGCCGAGCAACGAGCCATGCTGCGCGCCGAACGCGACCGGATCCAGGCCAAGGTCGACGACCTGCAGGCTGCCCTGGACCGCCTCGACGAGGTCATCGCGATCACGGACACGCACCCGTAGGCGCGGGCGGCCGGGCGTCGCACCAGCGGTCCACGGCTGGTGACACGAGCAGGAGACCCGTGCGAACGCCGAAGGCGAGTGACCCGACGCCGGCTTCTGCGGTCGGGGCTCCGGTCGGTTCGGGGACTGCTGAACCTTGGGCGCCGCCGCGGCGGCGTCACCCCGCGCGCGGGGGTCCACGCCGACAATCTGCGGCAGCGTCGGCAACTGGTGGCGCAGGCGCTGGCCGCCCGCGCCACCGGCGAGTTGCGCCGGGCCACTGAACTGGCCCGGCAGGCTGAGGAACTGTGGCGCGGCGAGTTCGCCGAGGGCCTTCATGCCCCCTGCCTGGCTGCGCAACTGCTGCGCTGGGCCGAGAAACGGCTCACCGTCCTGGAAGGCCGGCTGGCCGGCCAGATCGACCTCGGGCATTTCTTCGAGTACGTCCACGAACTCGTCCGGCTCGTCGTGGCGCACCCCTTGCGGGAGCGCCTGTGCGAGCTTCTGATGCTCGCGCTGTACCGCGCGGGCCGCCCGGCCGACGCGCTCACCGCCTACGACGCGGTACGGCAGCGGCTCGCCGAGGCACTGGGCTCCGACCCGGGACCCTGAGTACGCTCCCTGCACACGCGCATCCTGCGGCAGGACCCGGCGCTGCCGCCTCCACCCAGGGTTCCGGCGAGGTGAGGGGCGCCGCGGAGGTCACGTCCACGAGCGGGTGGTGTCTCCGAGGCTCGGGCGCTTCGCGGCTCGCAGACTTCGGGGACCTCACCCCCTACGAAAAGACCAGGCCCGCCGCATGGGCGAGCCGTTCCGCCGCGTGCCGGAAGAACGCCTCACGGTCCTCCACGACCCGGTTGAACTGCCCGAACACCTCGAACCCGACCAGCCCGAACAGCTCGGCCCAGGCGGCCACGAGCGCCGTCACCGCCTCCGGCGGCAGGTCGGGCGCGAGGTCCGCGGCCATCCGGTGCGCCTCGGGCCGCAGGTCGGCGGGCAGCGCCGGCTTGGCGAGGCCCGCGCCCCGGTGCGCGTCGCGCAGGATGCCGACGAACACGTAGGCCACCCGGGCGGCGGCGGGAACGGTGTCCTGGGGCGCGGTGTAGCCGGGCACCGGCGATCCGTAGATCAGCGCGTACTCATGGGGATGCGCCAGCGCCCAGTCGCGTACCGCCTCGCACACCACGGTCCAGCGGCGGGCGGGCCCGGTGTCGGCCGCCGCCTCGTACGCCACCTCGGCGGCGTGACCGAGCGAGTTGTAGGCGTCGATGATGAGGGCGGTCAGGAGGTCGTCGCGGCTGGGGAAGTAGCGGTAGAGGGCGGAGGATGTCATGCCCAGCTCGCGGGCCACGGCCCGCAGCGAGAGCTTGGCGGCGCCTTCCGCCGCGAGCTGCCCGCGCGCCTCGTCCTTGATGGCGGCGGTGACCTCGATCCGGGCGCGGGCGCGGGCACCCATGGCTCCTTGTGCGGTGCTCATGCGATCAGTGTGGCACGCGAAGGAGAGCGGTGCACGCAAATCGGAGCAGTGCACGCAGAACGGAGCGGTCCGCACAGGACAGATCCTGCTCACAGCTTGGAGGGGCGCGCGCGGGTCGAGAGCGGCCTACGCACAGCGAGTGCAGTGGACGCGAACAAGCGCGCCACACCCGAACGAGAGCACTGCTCGCAAGCGTGAGCGATGCCCGCAAGTGTGAGCACTGCTCTTGCTTTCAAGTGCCACTCTCCTGCAGACTGTCGAGCAAGCGAAAGCGAGAGCAGTGCTCACGTAAGCGAGCACTGCTCCCCAATCTTGTCTGGCTCAAGCAGCCCTGGGGGCCCCATGTCCACGCACACACACGTCCAGAAGCCCGGCTGGCTCACCGTCAACGTCTTCAACCGCACCGTTGCCTGGCTGACCCGTCGCGGCCTCAGTGTCTGGGGCTCCCGCGTCCTGGCCGTGCGCGGTCGTAAGAGCGGCCAGTGGCGGACCACCCCGGTCAACCTGCTGACCGTCGACGGACAGCAGTACCTGATCGCCCCTCGCGGCCACGTCCAGTGGACCCACAACATGCGCGCGGCGGGCGGCGGCGAACTGCGCCTCGGCAAGCACGTGGACGTGTTCGCGGCCACGGAGGTCGCCGACGACGACAAGCCGCCGCTCCTGCGCGCCTACCTCAAGCGCTGGAAGGCGGAGGTCGGGATCTTCTTCAACGGCGTGGGCCCCGGCTCGTCGGACACGGAGCTGCGCCGCATCGCGCCCGACCACCCGGTCTTCCGGATCGAGTTCAGGAACTGACCCCGTCGCCCGCGGTGCCCGTGGTACCCCGCGTGCCCGCCGCATCCGCGCTGTCCGGGCTCTCCGAAGCGCCTGCGGCGCCCGCCGCTCCCGTCCCACCCGTGGGCCGGCGGTCGATCGCCGCCAGCGCCCGCTGTGCCAGCGGGTGGCCGCGGACCAGCTCACCCAGCGACGTCGCGCCCTGCGTGATGTCCTTGAACGCCTTCCACGCGGGGCGGAAACCGGTCAGGGCCGCATGGAAGAGGCCCGGCCGGCGCTCGAACACCGCCAGCATCCGCTTGCCGACACTCATCTCGACGCCGAGTCCGGCCTTGATGGCGAAGGCGTAGTTCAGGGCCTGCCTGCGCGCGTCCACCGCGTCGTGCGCCTCGGAGATCCGCACCGCCCACTCGCCCGCGAGCCGTCCGGACCGCAGTGCGAAGGAGATCCCCTCGCGCGTCCACGGTTCCAGGAGCCCCGCCGCGTCCCCGCAGACCAGGACCCGGCCGCGGGACAGCGGCGAGTCGTCGGCACGGCAGCGCGTCAGATGGCCGGAGGAGATGGTCGGTTCGAAACCGGCGAGGCCGAGCCGGCCGACGAAGTCCTCCAGGTATCGCTTGGTCGCCGCGCCCTCGCCGCGCGCCGAGATCACACCGACGGTGAGCGTGTCGCCCTTGGGGAAGACCCAGCCGTAACTGCCGGGCAGCGGCCCCCAGTCGATGAGGACCCGTCCCTTCCAGTCCTCGGCGACCGTCTGCGGTACCGGGATCTCCGCCTCCAGACCGAGGTCGACCTGGTCGAGCTTCACTCCGACGTGCGCCCCTATGCGGCTGGCGCTGCCGTCCGCGCCGACGACCGCGCGGGCCAGCACGGTCTCGCCGCCCTGCAGGACGACGGCGACCGTGCGCCGGTCCGGCACCGCCGACCCGTGCTGCTCCACCCGTGTCACCGTCGCCCCGGTGCGCAGTTCGGCACCCGCCTTCTGCGCGTGCTCGACGAGCTGCTGGTCGAACTCGGGCCGGTTGATCAGCCCGAACAGCATCTGCCGGGAGCGCCGGGTCCGGGTGAACCGCCCGTTGTTCGAGAACGTCACCGCGTGCACGCGGTCCCGGAAGGGCAGCTCGAAGCCGGGCGGGAGGGTGTCGCGCGAGGGGCCGATGATGCCGCCGCCGCACGTTTTGTAGCGGGGCAGTTCCGCCTTCTCCAGCAACAGCACGCGCCGCCCCGCGACCGCCGCCGCATAGGCGGCCGAGGCCCCCGCGGGTCCCGCGCCCACCACGACCACGTCCCAGACCTGACGCGCGTCGTCCGCCGAAGAGTTCTCGCTGCTCACGATGGTCTACCGCTCCCAACAAACCGCATGCCGCACCTGACCCCCGCATCCTACGGCGGCCATCGCCGCAGGCCACTGTGGGAGGATCGGCCTGCCAATCCCGGTACTCACCGGTACAACGTCGCACCCACAAGGAGCGTGCCCATGTCGTCGAATCCGGTCGCCGAGACCGTCTCCTCCCTGATGCCCAGGGCGAAGGAGGAACTCACCGCACTGGTGGCCTTCAAATCGGTGGCGGACTTCGACCAGTTCCCGCGCAGCGAGAGCGTGGGCGCCGCCAACTGGATCGCGGCGGCGCTGCGCGCCGAGGGCTTCCAGGACGTGGACCTGCTCGACACGCCGGACGGCACGCAATCGGTGTACGGGTACCTCCCCGGGCCCGAGGGCGCCAGGACCGTGCTGCTCTACGCCCATTACGACGTGCAGCCGCCGCTGGACGAGGCCGGCTGGGCCACCCCGCCGTTCGAGCTGACCGAGCGGGACGGCCGCTGGTACGGGCGCGGCGCCGCCGACTGCAAGGGCGGCGTGCTCATGCACCTGCTCGCGCTGCGCGCGCTGAAGGCGAACGGCGGCGTGCCGGTGCACGTCAAGGTGATCGCCGAAGGTTCGGAGGAGCAGGGCACGGGCGGTCTGGAGCGGTACGCCGAGCAGCACCCCGAACTGCTGGCCGCCGACACCATCGTCATCGGCGACGCGGGCAACTTCCGGGTCGGTCTGCCGACGGTCACCTCGACGCTGCGCGGCATGACCCTCGTCCGTGTCCGGGTCGACACGCTCGAAGGCAACCTGCACTCCGGCCAGTTCGGCGGCGCGGCGCCCGACGCGCTGGCCGCCCTGATCCGCGTACTGGACTCGCTGCGCGCCGAGGACGGTTCGACGACCGTCGACGGACTGGCCGCGGACAGCGAGTGGGAGGGTCTGGCGTACGAGGAGGAGCAGTTCCGCCGGGACGCCCGGGTGCTGGACGGCGTGGAGCTGATCGGGTCCGGGTCGATCGCCGACCGGATCTGGGCGCGGCCGGCCGTCACGGTGCTCGGCATCGACTGCCCGCCGGTCGTCGGCGCCACCCCGTCGGTGCAGGCGGGTGCCCGCGCGCTGGTGAGCCTGCGGGTGCCGCCGGGCGTGGACGCCGCCGAGGCGACCAAGCTGCTCCAGGCCCACCTGGAGGCGCGTACGCCGTGGGGCGCCCGGGTCTCCGTCGAGCAGATCGGCCAGGGCCAGGCGTTCCGCGCCGACACCACCAGCCCGGCGTACCAGGCCATGGCGGACGCGATGGCGGTGGCGTACCCGGGGCAGGAGATGCAGTACGCCGGTCAGGGCGGCTCCATCCCGCTGTGCAACACCCTGGCGGCGCTCTACCCGCAGGCGGAGATCCTGCTGATCGGCCTGAGCGAGCCGGAGGCCCAGATCCACGCCGTGAACGAGAGCGTCTCCCCCGAGGAGCTGGAGCGGCTTTCGGTCGCGGAGGCGCTGTTCCTGCGCAACTACGCGGCGAGCTGAGCCCGGCCGACCCGGGTTCTGCCGTCGGCAGAGGGGCCTCGCCACCGGGCGGGGCCCTGCCTACGGTCGTGCCATGGACGTGATCGAGCTCCTCCCCCGCCTCCACCTCCTGCGTTTCCCGGTCGGCCAGGCCTACCTGTGGCGCGACGGGGACGACCTGACGCTGATCGACGCCGGACCGGCCGGGTCCGGGGCGCGCATCGCCGCGCTGGCGGGCGCCGCCGGACGCGTACGGCGTGTCGTCCTCACCCACTTCCACGAGGACCATGTGGGTGGGGCGGGCGAGGTCGCCGCGCTCACGGGGGCGGAGGTGGTGGCCCACACCCTGGAGGCGCCGGTGGTGCGGGGCGAAGTCCAGGGGCCGCCGCCCGTGTTCGAGGAGTGGGAGCGCCCTCTGCACGCCGACGCCGTCCGGCGGCTTCCGCAGGGCGGCTTCGACCGGCCGGCCCGGGTGACCGAGGTGTCCGACGGCGACGTCCTCGACTTCGGCGGCGGGGCGCGCGTCGTCCACGTCCCCGGCCACACGGACGGCAGCATCGCGCTCCACCTCCCCCGGCACGGCGTGCTGTTCACGGGGGACGCCGTTGCCGCGTCACCGGCCGACGGCAGTGTGATGCTCGGCGTGTTCAACGTCGAACGGGACCGGGCCGTCGATTCCTTCCGGCGGCTGGCGGACCTCGACGCGGAGGTGGCCTGTTTCGGGCACGGAGATCCCGTGACCGGCGGGGCGGCCCAGGCGCTGCGGGTATCGGTGCGCGCCTGCGGAGCGGTCGGCTGAGGTCAGCCGACCGGGGTGCCCGCCTCCAGGTACAGGGCCCTCCCTCGTTCCCGGGCCCGCAGGGCCCAGCGCAGCCGCTCGTAGCGGACCGGGGGCAGCAGTCCGGCGGCCTCGTCCTCGGTGACGAAGCGCCAGCCGCGCAGTTCGGGGCCGGGCAGCAGGACCCGGCCGGCGTCCGCGGAGTCGAGCCGGCCGCCGTCGAAGAGCAGGCGCAGACCGCCGTAGCCGGGGGGCACTGGGCGTTCCCAGTCGACGACCAGCAGGGCGGGTACGTCGTCGAGGTGGATGCCGGTCTCCTCGGCGACCTCGCGCATCCCCGCCCGGGCGGGCGCCTCGCCGGGTTCGACGACGCCGCCGGGGAACTCCCAGCCGGGCTTGTAGGTGGGGTCGACGAGCAGGAAGCGGTCCTGTTCGTCGAAGAGCAGGACGCCGGCCGCCAGGGTCTCGGCGGTGGGTTCGGGCGTCTGCACGATGTCGCAGGCGGGCACGGAGCCGGTACCCACGGCTTCGGCGATTCGGGCGGCGGCCTCGCAGGGCGTGAGGGCGCCGGTGTCGACCGGATGGGCGTCGGCGGTCAGCCAGGAGGCGAGGGCGGCCCGGTACGGCTTGATGTGGTCGTACGACCACTGCCGCACGCGTATCTGGCCGTCGGGCAGCCCCTCCGGTATCTCACGGCCCGCCATCCGCTCGCGCAGGATCGTTTCAGCCGGGGCTAGGAGGATGTGCCGGACCGCGATCCGGCGGGCGGCGAGACCACCGAAGATCTCATCCCGGTACTCCTGGCGCAACAGCGTCATGGGGACCACGAGGGTTCCGCCGAGCTCGGCGAGCATCGCGGCCGCCGTGTCGATGACCAGGCGGCGCCAGATCGGCAGGTCCTGGAAGTCGCCGACCTCAGCGAGGCGTTTGGGCGGCAACAGGTGCGCGAGCGCTCCGCCGATGACCTCGGGGTCGAAGAGTGTGCAGTTCGGGATCAGATCGATCAGTTCCCGTGCGGTGGTGGTCTTCCCCGCACCGAACGCGCCGTTGATCCAGACGACGGTCACAGGTCCCCCTCTTCCGTTGGCCCCCTGAGGCTTGCCCGCTTCACCCTGCCACGGAAACCAGGCGCAGTTGAGGGCGTACGACAGCGGCGCCGGCGCCCCTGGAGGGGGCACCGGCGCCGTGTGGTCCGGGTGGTTGCTCGCCGGCGGCGTACGTCAGCCCGACTGCCCGCGGGCGTCGTCGTCCGGGGCCGGGCTGTCGGGGGCGACCGTGTCCTCGATGGTGCCGATGGTGCCCTCCATGCCGAGGCCGAGCGGGAGTTCGCCCGGAGCGGCGTGGGAGGGCGTGACGGCCGCGACGACGAAACCGGTGGCCAGGGTCGCGAGGGCGAGCATGCTGCGCTTCTTCATGCCTGGTTCAACTGCGTAACCGGGTGGTGGTCACGGCCGGCCGTTCATGCGGCGTCCCCGGGTGCCGGATCACCATCACCCGGGCAGGCCCGTGATCGCCCGGCAGGGCCGCGGCGGACCCGACGCGCCTCCCGGGCGACCGGCCGGCCGATCGTCCACGGCATCCGCGAGTGGGTGGGAACAGTCCCTGGCGATGGGGCGGGCGGTCTCGGGCGCCTGTGGCTGACCGCCGACGAGATCAGCGGCGACGGGGGCTCGACGCCGACCCGGACCACGCCCGACTGAGTGGAGGACCGGCTGACCTGCTGAAACGCCCGCAGGGTATCGCGGCCGCCGGGAACGTCCCGCGTGTGCTCAGACTCGCGCCGGGGCCGCGCCCGCCGTCCTCGTGAGCGCCGCCGCGGCCGCGCCGACCAGCCCCGCGTCGGTTCCCATCTGGGCGGGGACGACCGCCAGGCGCTGCACGAAGGACAGCGTCGCGTAGTCGGTCAGGGCCTTGCGCAGGGGGGCGAAGAGCACGTCGCCCGCCTTGCCGACTCCCCCTCCGACCACGGCGATGTCGATCTCGACGAGGGTCGCGGTGGCGGCGATGCCGGCGGCCAGTGCCTGCGCGGCCCGTTCGAACGACGCCACGGCGACGGGGTCGCCCAGGCGGGCGGCGGCGGCGACCGCGGCGGCGGACGTGTCACCGTCGGGGCCGGGTCGCCAGCCGGCGTCGAGGGCACGCCGAGCGATGTTGGGGCCGCTCGCTATGCGCTCCACGCAGCCGCGTGCGCCGCACGGGCACGGATCACCGTCCAGGTCCACGCTGATGTGGCCGATGTGCCCGGCGTTGCCGGTCGGGCCCGGGTGCAGCCGGCCGCCCAGGACCAGACCGCCGCCGACGCCCGTGGAGACCACCATGCACAGCGCGTTGTCGTGCCCGCGGGCGGCGCCCTGCCAGTGTTCGGCCGCTGTGATGGCCACGCCGTCGCCGATCAGCTCGACGGGCAGGTCCCCGGCGGCTTCGCGGACCCGCCGGACGAGCGGGTAGTCGCGCCAGCCGGGCACGTTCACCGGGCTGACCGTGCCGGCGGAGGCGTCCACCGGTCCGGCGCTGCCGATGCCGACGGCCGCGGCCCGCCCCCACAGCGGCGACGCGGTCAGCTCCCCGAGCACCGCCTCGACGGCCCGCATCACGGTGTCGCCGTCCTGCTGGGCGGGCGTCGCACGCTGTGCGCGCGCCTGGATGCGGCCGTGGCCGTCCACCAGCGCGCCGGCGATCTTGGTGCCGCCGATGTCCAGCGCTGCCACGAGGTCGGTGTGCATCAGAGTCGGATCTCCCCGTCGGACCGAATGAAGAATGACGAACCAAAGAACGCACAGTGAACCGGCCCCACGGTGGGGACGAGGACCGGAGAGTGCGATGAACAGTGTCTCCCGCATCTGACAACGTTGTCCAGGCTCTATGCTCGACGCCACATCCTCATACAAACCCATGACCGACACATCCCCCGTGGACAACAGGAGCCGACGCAATCCCGTGGACGACAGGACAGGACACCGCATCGTGCCCGACACGACCCGCCGCGCAGCCCACCTTCCCGGGAACCGTTACGGCAATCGCCCGACCATGAAGGACGTCGCCGCCCGGGCCGGGGTCGGTCTCAAGACCGTCTCCCGGGTGGTCAACGGGGAGCCGGGCGTCACTCCGGAGACCGAACGCCGCGTCCAGGAGGCCATCGACGCGCTCGGATTCCGCCGCAACGACAGTGCGCGCGTGCTCCGCAAGGGCCGTACCGCCAGCATCGGCCTGGTCCTGGAGGACCTGGCCGACCCCTTCTACGGGCCGCTCAGCCGTGCCGTGGAGGAGGTGGCCCGCGCTCACGGGGCCCTGCTGATCAACGGGTCCAGCGCGGAGGACCCGGACCGGGAGCAGGAGCTGGTGCTGGCGCTGTGCGCGCGCCGCGTGGACGGGCTGGTGGTGATCCCCGCGGGGGACGACCACCGGTACCTGGAGCCCGAACTGAAGGCGGGCGTCGCCACGGTGTTCGTGGACCGTCCTGCGGGGAAGATCGACGCGGACGTGGTGGTGTCCGACAACTTCGGCGGCGCCCGCGACGGCGTGGCCCACCTCATCGCGCACGGGCACCGCAGGATCGGCTTCATCGGCGACATGCCCCGCATCCACACCGCCGCCGAGCGGCTGCGCGGCTACCGGGCCGCCATGGAGGACGCGGGCATACCGGTGAAGGACTCCTGGATGTCCCTGGGCGTCACCGACCCCGTGCGAGTGCGCCGGGCCGCCGAGGAGATGCTCGCCGACCCGCACCCGGTCACCGCGATCTTCACCGGCAACAACCGGGTGACGGTCACCGTGATCCGCGTGCTCGCCGAGCATGCCCGCAGCGTCGCGCTCGTCGGCTTCGACGACATCGAACTGGCCGACCTGCTCCAGCCGGGCGTCACCGTGGTCGCCCAGGACGCGGCGGCCCTCGGCCGCACCGCCGCCGAGCGGCTCTTCCGGCAGCTGGACGGCACGCTGCTCGCACCCGACCGCATCGAACTGCCGACCAGGCTGGTCACCCGCGGCTCGGGCGAGCTGCCACCGGCACAGTGAGCGGCCCGTTGCGCACGAGGCCGCGGGGCCTCGCGAGGGCGGCTGTGCCCGGACCGGACGGCCCCGCGCGGGTACGGGAGGAACCGCCTCGGCGCACCACGAGGCGGAACACCTCCCCGCACAGGACGGAGCGCCGCCTCGCCGCACGGGGCGGACCGGCTTCCGGCCGTTGACGGAGGGCGCCGGCCGGACACCACCGCGGCCGCCGGGAGGGAATCACACTGTGTCGAAGCCGTTCGGCGAGGACCGGGCGACTGCCCGGCCACCGGAAAGCGACCGCGCGCCGGCGCAACCGTCCAGCGAGGACCGGACGTTACGCGCGCTCGGGCTGGCCGGGGTACCGCGTGAGGAGCCGCTGCTGTATCCGGGGGCATGGCCGCGGGAGTCCGGGCTGCTGGACGGGGACCGGCTGCTGCCGCTGGACGGGCCGGTTCACGAGGACCGCGTCGAGCGGGTCCCCGTGATCGCGATCGGCTCCAACGCCGCCCCGGGCCAGCTGCGGCACAAGATGGCCGAGTTCGGGATCGACTCGCCCATCCCGATGATCAAGGCGCGGGTCACCGGGATCGACATCGGCGTCTCCGCCCACGTGAGCCGCATGGGCTACGTGTCCGCCTCGCCGGTGGGCGCCCCGGGCTTCGTACGGGAGCTGTTCGTCCTGTGGCTCGACGCCGAGCAGCTCGCCGTGATCGACGCGAGCGAGGGGGTGCCGATGGCGTCCGGCAACTTCGACCGCGCCTGGCTCTGCGGGCCCGACGTACGCGTCGAGCAGGCGGAAGGGGACGGCACCACGGTGCTGCGCGGCGCGTACGCCTACGTCAACCGCCACGGCGTGCTGCACGACGGCACCGGAGCAGCGCCGCGCCGGCACCCCGGCGACCAACGCGTACTGATCACCGAGCTGCTGCGGGGGTCGGCCCGGCTGCGGGAGCTGTTCGGGGCGACGCCCGAGGAGTTCTGCGCGCGGGCGCGAGCCGACCGGCGGCTGTGCGAGCGGGGGACGCGGTTGTTCGCCGAGGAGGAGCGGGTGACGGCGTCCGGCCTGGAGCGGTACGTGCGCTCGGGCCGGACGGGCGAACCACTCCCTGGGACCCGGCCGCCGCCTACTGCGCCGATGCCGTGAGGTCACCGCGCCGCGGGGACGAGAAGCCCTCCAGGTCGGCCCGGGTCAGCCCGGTCAGCCGCGCGACCTCGCCGATGTCGAGGGCGCCGCAGTCCAGGCCGCGCAGCAGATAGCCGCTCAGGGCCTTGGCGGTGGCGGGCTCGTCCATGACGTCGCCGCCGGTGCGGTTGGCGTAGCGGGCGAGGCGGGCGGCGGCCTGTTCGAAGCCCTCGCGGTAGAAGGCGAAGACGGCCGCGTACCGGGTCGGGATGTGGCCGGGGTGCATGTCCCAGCCCTGGTAGTAGGCGCGGGCCAGCGCACGGCGGGTGAGGCCGAAGTGCAGGCGCCAGGCGTCGTGGACCTTCTCGGTGGGGCCGACCGGCAGGACGTTGGTGGAACCGTCCGAGACGCGTACGCCGGTGCCCGCGGCGGCGACCTGCATGACCGCCTTGGCGTGGTCGGCGGCCGGGTGGTCGCTGGCCTGGTAGGCCGCGGAGACGCCGAGGCAGGCGCTGTAGTCGAAGGTGCCGTAGTGGAGGCCGGTGGCGCGGCCCTCGGCGGCCTGGATCATGCGGGCGACGGCGGCGGTGCCGTCGGCGGCCAGGATGGACTGGCTGGTCTCGATCTGGATCTCGAAGCCGATGCGGCCGGGCTCCAGGCCGCGGGCCTTCTCGAAGGCCTCCAGGAGCCGCACCATGGCGGTGACCTGTTCGGGGTAGGTCACCTTCGGCAGGGTGAGGACCAGCCCGTCGGGCAGTCCGCCGGCCTCCATCAGGCTGCTGAGGAAGACGTCGAGCGTGCGGATGCCCCGGGCCCGCACCGGGGCCTCCATGCACTTCATGCGGATGCCCATGTACGGGGCCGCCGTGCCCTGGTCGTACGCCTCGGCGATCAGCCGGGCCGCGCGGGCGGCGGCCTCGTCCTCCTCGGCGTCCGTGCGGTTGCCGTAGCCGTCCTCGAAGTCGACGCGGAGGTCTTCGATCGGCTCGCGCTCCAGCTTGGCGCGTACGCGGCTGTACACCGGCTCGGCGAGGTCGTCGGTGAGGCCGAGGACGGCGGCGAAGGACGCGGCGTCGGGGGCGTGTTCGTCGAGGGCGGCGAGGGCCTTGTCGCCCCAGGAGCGGATCGTGTCGGCGGCGAAGACGTCACCGGGGACGTAGACGGTGTGGACGGGCTGGCGGGTGCCCGGGTCTCCGGGGTAGCGGCGCTCCAGCTCCGCGTCGACCGGTGCGAGGGAGGCGCTGATCTCCTCGCCGACGGCGCCCGCGAGACTCGTCGCCACCTTCTCCTGCTGACCCATCCCATACCCTCCTGTTTTCCGCTGAACGGAATCAATAATCCGTAGAGCGAAGTTATCTGTCGGTCCGTCGCCGGTCAACACCATCCTGCGCAGACGCCGAGGCCCCCACGACCAGGACGGTCGCGGGGGCCTCGGCCGGAGTCCGGAACTCCGGAGGGGATGCTCAGCCCTTGCGGGTCTTCACTTCCTCGGTCAGCTGCGGGACGACGTCGAAGAGGTCGCCGACGACGCCGTAGTCGACCAGCTCGAAGATCGGGGCCTCGGCGTCCTTGTTGACCGCCACGATCGTCTTCGAGGTCTGCATGCCGGCGCGGTGCTGGATCGCGCCCGAGATGCCGGAGGCGATGTACAGCTGCGGCGAGACCGACTTGCCGGTCTGGCCGACCTGGTTGGTGTGCGGGTACCAGCCGGCGTCCACCGCGGCACGCGAGGCGCCGACGGCCGCACCGAGCGAGTCCGCAAGGGCCTCGATGATCGCGAAGTTCTCCGCGCCGTTGACGCCGCGGCCGCCGGAGACGACGATCGCGGCCTCGGTCAGCTCCGGACGGCCGGTCGACTCGCGCGGCGTGCGCGCGGTGACCTTGGTGCCGGTCGCGGCGGCGGAGAAGGACACCGAGAGTGCCTCGACCGCACCCGCGGCCGGGGCCGGCTCGACGGCGGCGCTGTTGGGCTTGACCGTGATGACCGGGGTGCCCTTGGAGACCCGGGACTTGGTGGTGAAGGCGGCGGCGAACACCGACTGGGTGGCCACCGGACCCTCGTCGCCGGCCTCCAGGTCGACGGCGTCGGTGATGATGCCGGAGCCCAGGCGCAGCGCCAGGCGGGCGGCGATCTCCTTGCCCTCGGTGGAGGACGGGACCAGCACGGCGGCCGGGGACACCGCCGCGGCCGCGGCCTGCAGGGCGTCCACCTTCGGCACGACGAGGTAGTCGGCGTACTCGGCGGCCTCGTGGGTCAGCACCTTCACCGCGCCGTGCTCGGCGAGCGTGGCGGCGGTGTCGGCGGCGCCGTTGCCCAGGGCCACGGCGACGGGCTCGCCGATGCGGCGGGCGAGGGTCAGCAGCTCCAGGGTGGGCTTGCGGACGGCACCGTCCACGTGGTCGACGTAGACGAGAACTTCAGCCATGGGACTTCTTCTCTCCTGCTTGCGAGATGTGAGGGGCGGTCGGCGAATCCGGGGCTCAGATGAACTTCTGGCCCGCGAGGAACTCGGCGAGCTGCTTGCCGCCCTCGCCCTCGTCCTTGACGATCGTGCCCGCGGAGCGCGCGGGGCGCTCGGCGGCCGACTCGACGACCGTGTAGGCGTTCTCGAGACCGACCTCGTCCTCGTCGATGTCGAGGTCGGACAGGTCCCAGGACTGAACCGGCTTCTTCTTGGCCGCCATGATGCCCTTGAAGGACGGGTAACGCGCCTCGCCCGACTGGTCGGTGACCGACACGACGGCCGGCAGCGACGCCTGAAGCTGCTCCGTGGCGGAGTCGCCGTCGCGGCGGCCCTTCACGGTGCCGTCCTCGACCGAGACCTCGGACAGCAGCGTCACCTGCGGCACGCCCAGGCGCTCCGCGAGCAGCGCCGGCACGACGCCCATGGTGCCGTCGGTGGAGGCCATGCCGGAGATGACCAGGTCGTAGCCGGCCTTCTCGACGGCCTTGGCCAGGACCAGGGAGGTGCCGATGGCGTCGGTGCCGTGCAGGTCGTCGTCCTCGACGTGGATCGCCTTGTCCGCGCCCATGGACAGCGCCTTGCGCAGCGCGTCCTTGGCGTCCTCGGGGCCCACCGTCAGGACGGTGATCTCCACGTCGTCGCCTGCTTCTTGGCGTGCTTCCGAGATCTGCAGCGCCTGCTCGACCGCGTACTCGTCCAACTCGGAGAGCAGACCGTCCACGTCGTCCCGGTCGACGGTCAGGTCATCGGCGAAGTGCCGGTCGCCAGTGGCGTCGGGCACGTACTTCACAGTGACAACGATCCTCAAGCTCACGCCGGCTCTCCTACTGCGTCGACATTTCAGTGCTGCCTCTTGCAGGCAGCATAGGCGCCCCAAGCGGCCGATCCCGGGCGGGGCGACCTGCGCTCCACGCCGGAATATTACTCGTCAGTACACCCAGTTCTTTCCCGCTAAGCAAGCGCTTTGAACTGTGACCTTCGCAACGCAGCGTAACCGGAACCCGACGGCTCCGCAGAAGCGGTCCCGGTGACCGGTCAGTCGCGCAGTCCGTTGTAACGCCCCTGGTGGTACAGCAGAGGACGGCCGGCGCCCGCGGAGTCGCCGCAAAGAACCTCCGCCAGCACGATGCGGTGGTCCCCCGCGGGCACGCGGCCGGCGATCCGGCACACGAGCCAGGCGAGGACGCCGTCCAGCACGGGCACACCCTCGGGGCCGTCGCGCCACGCGGTGGGCGCGGCGAAGCGGTCGGCGCCGCTGCGGGCGAAGGTGGACGCGAGGTCCTGCTGGTGCTCACCGAGCAGGTGGACGCCGACGTACTCGGCCGCGGACACCGTGGGCCAGCTGGAGGAACCGGCGCCGATACCGAAGGAGAGCAGCGGCGGCTCGGCGGAGACGGAGGCGAGGGACGTCGCCGTGAAACCGACCGGGCCCGCGTCACCGCGCGCGGTGATCACGGCGACCCCCGCGGCGTGCCGCCGGAAGACGGACCGCAGCAGGTCGGAGGTGGCGTGCCGCGGCGCGGCGAGGTCGGGTGTGGCCGTCATTCGGAATGTCCTTCTGCGTTGCGCCTCGGCCCGGGGAGAGGGGAGCGAAGGCATAGGGGCAGGCTGACGACGGGTGGCACACATAGTCAAATACGTCCCGGTACATGGAAGCTGTGGAGAACGCCTCACCGGTGGCGTGGCGGTTCTCACACCGCCTCGCCCAGTGCGGCGATCACGTCCGCGGTGCGCGGCTGCCCGACGGCGCGCCGCACGACGCGGCCATCGGCGTCGAGCACCAGCACCGTCGGGGTCTTGAGCACGTCGAGGGCCCTGACCAGGTCGAGGCGGGCCTCGGCGTCGATCTCGACATGGGCGACGCCGGGAACCATGCCGGCCACCTCCCCGAGGACCCGCCGGGTGGCCCGGCAGGGAGCACAGAAGGCGCTGGAGAACTGCACCAGCGTGGCGCGGACGCCGAGTCGCGCGCCGAGGTCGGCCGCGTCGAGCCGCGAACCGGACGCGCCGAGCCGCCTGTCTTCACCCTGCCCGCGCACCCGCGCGCCTCCGTTCCGCCGCCTGAGCGGCATGCATGAGCACGCGTCGCCCGCGCGCCACCGGCCCGGACCGGACCGCTCGACACTCGGTCCGGTCCAGTCCCATCGTCCCCACGTGCAGCGTTCGCAGGGCTGCCGAGATTCCCGGCTCACCATCGCGTTTCGGCCACGACACGGCCAGCGACGTGATGAGGATCTCGCCGCGGGCGGGCACCAAGGCTGGTACACGGGCCGTTCTTGGGGCACGATCTGCGACAAGCCGCAAACCTACGGCTGCGTAACTTTCGACTGGGAGCCCCCTTCCCAGGCTGACAAGGAAGGGTCCGACCCGCCCATGGCAGAACTCGCCTACCGCCCGGCCATCGGTCTCGCCCGCACCCTGTTCAAGGTGTGGGACCTCAAGATCGACTGCCAGGGTTCGGAGAACATCCCGCGCTCGGGCGGCGCCGTGCTGGTGAGCAATCACATCAGCTACCTGGACTTCATCTTCGACGGCCTGGCGGCGCTGCCCCAGAAGCGGCTGGTGCGCTTCATGGCGAAGGAGTCGGTCTTCCGGCACCGGGTCTCCGGTCCGCTGATGCGCAACATGAAGCACATCCCGGTGGACCGCAAGCAGGGCGAGGCGGCGTACGCGCACGCCTTGGACTCGCTGCGGTCCGGTGAGATCGTCGGGGTCTTCCCCGAGGCGACGATCTCCGAGTCGTTCACGCTCAAGAGCTTCAAGTCGGGCGCCGCGCGCCTGGCGCAGGAGGCGGGCGTTCCGCTGATCCCGATGGCGGTGTGGGGCACACAGCGACTGTGGACCAAGGGGCACCCCCGCAACTTCAAGCGCAGCCACATCCCGGTCACGATCCGGGTCGGCGAGGCGATGGAGGCATCCCGCGAGCAGTACGCGGGTGCCATCACCCGCCGGCTGCGCGAGCGCGTGCAGGAGCTGCTGGAGGCCGCGCAGCGCGCCTATCCGGTACGCCCCAAGGGCGCGGACGACACCTGGTGGATGCCGGCCCATCTCGGCGGCACCGCCCCGACGCAGGAGCAGCTGCGCACGGCCGAGGCGCGCTGACCCGGCCCGGGGCGGCTCCTCCTAGGACGGCAGCGCGGGCGGCAGCGTCGCCCACAGGTGGGTCCGGTCGATGGCCGCCTTCAGGACATCGAGCACGACCGGGGGCGGTGCGGCGTACAGGTCCGGGTAGTCCGCCTCGCCGGCCGCGGTGTCCGGCGTGAAGGCCAGTTGTTCCCGGTCCAGGGAGAACCGGGCTTCCACGCCGGGCTTGTTGCCGCGCGGGTCCTGACGGTGCCAGGCGCCGTTGAACCGTACGGCGACCAGCCCGTGCACCACGTCGAACCGCTGGTAGCACAGAGCGGTCGGGATGTCCTCGGCCCGCAGCAGCGCGGCGAGCGCGTGCGCCTTCGCGTAGCAGATGCCGGTGCGCTGCTCCAGGACGTCGGATGCCCGCCAGGTGACACGGGGGTCACCGGAGTCCTGCGAGTGCGGGATGGTGTCGCGCACGAACTCGAAGGCGAGCCGCGCATAGGCATACGAGTCCTCCGCCTCGTTGGCGAGCCGCCCGGCCACCTCCCGAACCCGCGGGTGGTCGTGGTCGATGGCCTCGTCGGCGGCCAAATAGGCGGACAGGTCAGGGGTCTTCTGGATCAGCTCCATGCCTGCAGAGCATAGGAACGCGATCACCCGTCAGTCAATGACTTTTCAGATGACCGCATACCTATGCATAACTCGGAGCATCCCCCTAGCGCGCCGTCTCCTCCTTGAGCGCGGCCACGAACGCGTCGACGTCGTCCTCGGTCGTGTCGAAGGCGCACATCCAGCGCACGTCACCGGCGGCCTCGTCCCAGAAATAGAAGCGGAACCGCTTCTGCAGGCGTTCGCTCACCTCGTGGGGCAGGCGGGCGAAGACCGCGTTGGCCTGCACCGGGTAGAGGATCTCCACGCCGTGCACGGCACGCACGCCCTCGGCGAGGCGCTGGGCCATCTCGTTGCCGTGCCGGGCGTTGCGCAGCCACAGGTCCCTGGCGAGCAGTGCCTCCAACTGCACCGAGACGAAACGCATCTTCGAGGCGAGCTGCATCGACAGCTTGCGCAGGTGCTTCATATGGCGCACGGCGTCCTGGTTCAGGACCACGACCGCCTCGCCGAACAGGGCGCCGTTCTTGGTGCCGCCGAGCGAGAGGAGGTCGACGCCGACCGCGTTGGTGAACGTCCGCATCGGGACGTCCAGCGAGGCGGCGGCGTTGGCTATCCGGGAGCCGTCCAGGTGCACCTTCATGCCGTGCGCGTGGGCGTGCTCGCAGATGGCGCGGATCTCGTCGGGCGTGTAGAGCGTGCCCAGCTCGGTGCTCTGGGTGATCGACACGACCTGCGGCATCGCACGGTGCTCGTCGTCCCAGCCGTACGCCTGCCGGTCGATCAGGTCGGGCGTGAGCTTGCCGTCGGGGGTGGGGACGGTGAGCAGCTTCAGGCCGCCCATGCGCTCGGGGGCGCCGCCTTCGTCGACGTTGATGTGCGCGCTCTCGGCGCAGATCACCGCGCCCCAGCGGTCGGTGACCGCCTGGAGCGCGACGACGTTGGCGCCGGTGCCGTTGAAGACCGGGAACGCCTCGGCGCCTGAGCCGAAGTGGCTGCGGATCACCCGCTGGAGGTTCTCGGTGTACTCGTCCTCGCCGTACGCGACCTGGTGCCCGCCGTTGGCCAGGGCCAGGGCGGCGAGCACCTCGGGGTGCGCGCCGGCGTAGTTGTCACTGGCGAAACCGCGGACCTCGGGGTCGTGGTGGCGACGCGCGTCGGTCTTCGGGGGGTTCACGGCTTCTCGGTCAGCCACAGACGGTTTCCGTTCACTTCCGCGGCGGGCTTCTCCCAGACTCCGGCGACGGCCTCGGCCAGGTCACGCACGTCCGTGAAGCCCGCGAACTTCGCGTTGGGGCGCTCGGCGCGCATCGCGTCGTGCACCAACGCCTTGACCACCAGGATCGCAGCCGCTGACGTCGGTCCCTGCTCGCCCCCCGCCTTGCGGAAGTAGTCCGCCATGGCCAGCGTCCAGGCCTCGGAGGCGGCCTTGGCGGCCGAGTAGGCGGCGTTGCCCGCGGTGGGCTTGGACGCACCCGCCGCGCTGACCAGGACGTAGCGGCCGCGGTCGCTGCGCTGGAGCGCCTCGTGGAAGGCGAGCGAGGTGTGCTGGACGGTGCGGATCAGCAGCTTCTCCAGCAGGTCCCAGTCACCGAGGTCGGTCTTGGTGAAGGTCTGGCTGCCGCGCCAGCCGCCGACGAGGTGGACCAGGCCGTCGACCCGTCCGAAGTCCTTCTCGATGCGGTCGGCCCAGGCACGGGTGGTGTCGAGGTCGAGCAGATCGACCTTTTCGCCGGTGACCGTGGCGCCGCCGTGCGCGTAGCGCGCCGCGTCGACCGCCTCGGCCAGCCGCTCCGGGTCGTTGTCCGAGCCGACGACCGTCGCACCCGCCTCGGCGAGCCGCAGCAGCGCGGCCCGCCCTGCGGGCCCGCCCGCTCCGGCCACCGCGATCACCGCGCCGTCGAGCGCCCCGTTCCCCATGGTCCTCGCCTCCCGAACGTGTTGCCGTGCCTGTTCCTGCCCGCCGGTGCCGTCGCTCACGCGGCGGCCCGCTCGGCGCCGTCCCTGGTGATGCCCCGGGTCGACGCGATGACGTTCTTGAGCTTCTTGGACAGGGCCTCGTAGAACATGCTCAGCGGAAACTCGTCCGCAAGCACGTCATCGACGAGTTTGCGCGGCGGCAGGGTCAGGTCCAGGGCGTCGGGGCCCTTGGCCCACTTCGAGCCCGGGTGCGGGGCGAGGTAGGTGGAGACCAGCTCGTACCCGGCGAACCAGTGGACGATCTTCGGGCGGTCGATGCCGTCGCGGTACAGCGTCTCGATCTCGGCGCAGAGCCGGGTGGTGACCTGCGGGGCGCGCTGCCAGTCGATGAAGAGCTTGTTGTCGGTCCAGCGGACGACGTCGTGCTTGTGCAGGTAGGCGAAGAGGAGCTGTCCGCCCAGACCGTCGTAGTTGCGCACGCGCTCGCCGGTGACCGGGAAGCGGAACATGCGGTCGAAGAGGACCGCGTACTGCACGTCGCGGGCCTGCGGGACGCCGTCAGCCTCCAGCTTCACGGCCTCCTTGAAGGCGGTGAGGTCGCAGCGCAGCTCCTCCAGGCCGTACATCCAGAACGGCTGGCGCTGCTTGATCATGAACGGGTCGAAGGGCAGGTCGCCGTGGCTGTGGGTGCGGTCGTGGACCATGTCCCACAGGACGAAGGCCTCCTCGCAGCGCTTCTGGTCGTGGACCATGGCGGCGACGTCCTCGGGCAGTTCCAGGCCCAGGATGCCGACGGCGGCCTCGGTGACACGGCGGAAGCGGGCGGCCTCGCGGTCGCAGAAGATGCCGCCCCAGGAGAAGCGCTCGGGCGCCTCGCGCACGGCGATGGTCTCCGGGAAGAGGACGGCCGAGTTGGTGTCGTAGCCGGCCGTGAAGTCCTCGAAGGTGATGCCGCAGAACAGCGGGTTGTCGTAGCGGGTGCGCTCCAGCTCGGCCAGCCAGTCGGGCCAGACCATGCGCAGCACGACCGCTTCGAGGTTGCGGTCGGGGTTGCCGTTCTGCGTGTACATCGGGAAGACGACCAGGTGCTGGAGGCCGTCCGCGCGGTTCGCGGCGGGCTGGAAGGCCAGCAGCGAGTCGAGGAAGTCGGGCACCTGGAAGCCGTCGTCGGCCCAGCGGCCGAGGTCCGTCACCAGTGCCTCGTGGTAGGCGTGGTCGTGCGGCAGCAGCGGGGACAGCTCCTCGACGGCACCGGCGACGCGGCGTACGGCGTCCTCGGCGACGGCCCGCTCCGGGGCGCCCTCGGCGTCGAAGTCGATCGACCCGTCCTTGGACTGCCATGGCCGGATCTGCTCCACGGCATCCTTGAGCACGGGCCACGCCGGGTGCTCCACCACCCTGCTCGCCGGAGGAATGTTCTCCTCCGCACCCACCTGCACAAGAATTTCCGTCATGTCCCATCCTCCACGGGAGAAGCTTGCGTCAGGACACCGTATGCATATGGGGTTTCTCCCAGCAAGGGGAGGCCCCGTAAATTATCCTGCCTCACCCCATCCCTCACCGCATTTTTTCCTGCGGGATGCCGGACTCCGTATACCAGGCGCGGCAGAGGGGAAACGGTCCCGCAGGGCCGTTAGGCTGCGCCCTGCCATCGCCGCCGTCGACGGAAGCGAGTCGAGCCTTGAACTTCCTCACCATCGGTCACCGCGGAGTGATGGGTGTCGAACCCGAGAACACCCTGCGTTCCTTCGTCGCCGCCGAGCAGGCCGGCCTCGACGTCGTCGAACTGGACCTGCACCTGAGCAAGGACGGCGCGCTCGTCGTCATGCACGACGCGGCCGTGGACCGCACCACCGACGGCACGGGCGCGATCGCCGAGCAGACCCTCGACGAGCTGCGCGCGCTGGACGCGGGCCGCGGCGAGCGGGTCCCGGTCTTCGAGGAGGTGCTGGACGCCGTGTCCGTGCCGTTGCAGGCCGAGATCAAGGACGCGGCCGCCGCCCGGGCGCTCGCCGAGGTGATGCGCCGGCGGGACCTGGTGGACCGGGTGGAGGTGATCTCCTTCCACGACGAGGCCATCGTCGAGATCGCCGGGCTGGTGCCGGGGGTGCGGACCGCACTCGTCGCGCAGTACTACGGCCCCGAGGTCGTGGACCGTGCCGTCGAGGCCGGGGCCAAGACCCTGTGCCTGGACATCAACCGGATCACCCTGGAGATCGTGGAGCGGGCCCGCAAGGCGGGCCTGCGGGTCTTCTCCTGGACGGTGAACACCCAGGACCATCTGCGGCTGGTGCGCGCCCTGGGCCTGGACGGCGCGACGACCGACTACCCGGAGATCAAACGCACCGGCCGCTTCACCGCGTGAACGCCACGGCGGGTCCACGTCAGGTCAGCGGCTTGACCAGCAGCTCGAACTGAAGGTCGTCGCGCTGCGGAATGCCGAAGCGCTCGTCGCCGTACGGGAACGGGGTCATCTCTCCCGTACGGCGGTAGCCACGGCGCTCGTACCAGGCGATGAGGTCCTCGCGTACGGAGATCACGGTCATGTGCATCTCCGTCACGCCCCACGCCTCGCGGGCCCGCCGCTCCGCCTCCGCGATGATCGTCTTGCCGAGGCCCCCGCCTTGGAGCGCCGGACTGACCGCGAACATCCCGAAGTAGGCGTGCGCCCCGCGGTGCTCCAGCTGGCAGCAGGCCACGATCCCGCCGTCCCGCTCGACCGTCAGCAGGCGGCTGTCCGGTGCCTTGACGACCTCCAGCACGCCCTGCGGGTCCGTGCGCCGGCCGTGGAGGATGTCCGCCTCGGTGGTCCACCCGGCCCGGCTGGACTCCCCGCGGTACGCGGACTCGATGAGCGCGACGATCCCGTCCACGTCGGCGTCGGTGGCGTCGCGGTAGGTCAGTGGGCTGGCGGCGGTGTCCATGTGGGGCGTCTCCGGTTCGTTCTCGACGGTTCGCTGCCGGCGGTTCGCTGCCGGCGGTTCTTTCCCGGGCGCGGCGCGGGCACCGATGAGGGTAACGCTGCCAGTAGTCTCGGGGCGCATGGTGCATGTACTCAGCAGCCGGATCCTGCTCCGCCCCACCGACCCCGACCGCTCCCGCGCCTTCTACGGCGAGCAGCTGGGCCTCGCCGTCCACCGGGAGTTCGGTACCGGCCCCGAGCGGGGCACCGTCTACTTCCTCGGCGGCGGATTCCTGGAGGTCTCCGGCCGCTCCGAAGCGCCGCTCTCCCCCGCGCTGCGGCTGTGGCTCCAGGTGGAGGACGCGGCGGCGGCCCACGACGAACTGCGCGCGAAGGGCGTCGCGATCGTCCGGCCGCCGGTCCAGGAGCCGTGGGGACTGGTGGAGATGTGGATCGCGGACCCGGACGGCACCCGGATCGTGCTGGTGGAAGTGCCCGCCGACCATCCGCTGCGGTACCGGCCCGGGATCTGAGCCCCAGGACGGTACGTGCCGGATGGCCGCGTTCCGGAGGCGGCCTTAGCGTGCTCGTGGGGGACGGACGGTCTGCGGCTCTGCGGAAGGACGCCCCACACGATGAGACTTCACGAACCGGTGACCGGCGGGCCCTGCTGGGCCGAGCTGGGGACCAGTGATCTGGCAGCGGCCAAGCGGTTCTACACCAAGCTGTTCGGCTGGCGTCCCGAGACGGACTCCCGGCAGCAGGCGGGCGGCTACACGATCGCCCGCCTCGGCGACGCGGCGGTCGCCGGCCTGGCCCCGCTGTACCAGCAGGCGCAGCCAGTCGCGTGGAACGTGTCGTTCGCCGTGCGCGACGCGGACGCCGCCGTCCGGCAGGTGACGGCGGCAGGCGGGGCGGTCCCGCAGGGCCCCACGGACGTCTTCGACTCGGGCCGGTTCGTGGTGGCCGCCGATCCGACCGGTGCGGTGTTCCAGCTGTGGCAGGGACGCTCGTTCCCGGGGGCCGGACTGTTCAACGCCCCCGGCTCGCTGGGCTGGGTCGAGCTGCTGACCCGGGAGCCCGACCGGGCCGCCGACTTCTACACCACGGTGTTCGGCTGGAGCGTCACCGCCTCGGACCGCTACCCGCAGTGGGGGATCGACGGGGCGGACTTCGGCGGCATGGTGACGATGGACGACAAGTTCCCGCACGAAGTACCGGCGCACTGGCTGCCGTACTTCGCGGTGGCGGACGTGAACACCGCCGCGGTCGACACGACCGACGGTGGCGGCACCGTGCTCATGGAACCCACCTCGCCTCCCGACGGACCACGCATCGCGGTGCTGCGGGATCCGCAGGGCGCGATGTTCGGGGTGTACCGGGCGGACGACGAGCGCTGAGCCTCGGGCACCGCCCGGCCGGGCCGCGGCTTCGAACACGGCGCCGCGAAGGAGACCGGCGCCCGGATCCTGGACGCCGGGGCGGGCTGTGACGCGCCGTGCTCTGAGCCACTGGACCGCGCCGGCCGGTCAGATCCGCAGCGCGCCCAGGCGGCCCTCCAGCCGGCCCAGCAGTGCCCCGAGGAGCGCCGCCAGCTCGCTCTGCTCGGGGCCGTCGACGCCGGACAGGACGGCGGACTCGTAGGCGAGCTGTTCGGGCAGGATGCGGTCGACGAGGTCGCGTCCGGCGTCCGTGAGGCGGACGTGGGCGACCCGGCGGTCGCGGGTGTCGCCGCGCCGCTCCACCAGGCCTCGCTCGGTGAGCTGCTTGAGGCGCTTGGTGACGGCGGCGCCGGAGGAGAAGGTCTCGCGGGCCAGGTCGCCGGGGGTCAGCTCGTGGCCGGTGCGGCGCAGCGCGCCGAGCAGGTCGAACTCGGAGCGGCTGAGGCCGGCCCGGCGCAGCGGGGCGTCCTCGGCCTGCTGGAGGAGGGCCGCACAGCGGTTGATACGGCCGATGATCTCCATCGGGCCGGTGTCCAGGTCGGGGTGGACGGCCCGCCACTGCCTCACGACCGCGGCGACGGTGTCACCGCCCGGTCCGCCTCTCCCGTCGCCCTCGGTCGCCGAGCCCCCGTCGGTTGCGGTCATGGCCGTACGTCCTCCGTTCTCGTGCCCGTGTCCCGGTCCGGACGCGCTGCCTGGCGTCGCACCGTTGCGGCGAGCGTACGGTGTCCGGACTGCTCGGCGAGCACGACCCTCTCCTGGGGCAGGGCGCGCCCCCGCCATTCGCCGGCCGCCGCGTCGACGGTGGCCCGCAGGTCGGTCAGTGCGGCGGCCAGACCCCGGCGGGCGGCCTCCAGGGCACCGGGGGCGGGGGCTGACTCCGCCAGGAGGCGGGCGGCACGTTCGCGGGCGCGGTCGGCCGCGGTCACCGCTTGTTCGACGCGGTTCCCGGCGCGCCGGTTGGTGACGGCGACAGCGGCCAGGAAGCCGACCAGGGCGCCGACGAGGGTGTCCACCACCCGCTCGGTGATCAGCTCGCCGGGTGCCTGATAGCCGGCGAACTCGGTGATGAGCAGCGCCATCGGGGTCACGCAGACGCTGCCGAGCCAGTAGTTGCGGGTGATGAGCGCCTCGGCGCCGAAGTTGAGGGCGAGGCAGAGCAGGACGAGGAGGGCCTGCCCGAGGTGGGCGAGCGGGGCGATGACGGCGAACAGCAGCACCCCCGCGATGTTGCCGACGACGCGCTGGACGGCACGGCTCCAGGTCAGCGCCATGTTGGCCTGGTAAAGGGCGGCGGCGGTGACCAGCGCCCAGTAGGGGCGGCCGATGCCGAGGGCGAGGGAGGCGTAGCCGGCCAGGGCGCAGCCGAGGGCGGTGCGGGCGGCGATCGGGGCCAGCGGGCCGAGCCGCTGCCACAGGGGCGCGGGGCGCGCGGCGAGTTCGGCGTCCACGCCGAGGAGTTCTTCGGTGGCCCCCGGGGTGGCGCCGGGGCGGGGGACGCGGCCGGTGCCGCGCAGGGCTCGGGCCCAGGCGCGCAGCCGCTCCGGGTCCGTGTCGGCGGGCGCGGCGAGCGCTACCTCGGCGCGGACGACGAGGTGTTCCAGGGCGTGCCGTGTGGTGGCGCGGGTGCCCGTCGCCGGGAGGGACAGCAGCGTCTGCCAGGCGGCCTGCACGGCGGCGTACCCGGCGGCGCGGGCGGCGGTGTGGCCGTCACCGGCGCCGCTGGTGTCGGCGTACGCCGCGGCGGCGTTCAGGGCCTGGGCGGTGGCCCGGCGTTCCGGGCCGTGCGGGCGGACCAGTGCGGGTGCCATGCCGACGAGCCAGGCCCAGGCGCCCGCGGCGGCGGCCAGTGCGAGGTGTCCGGGGATCTGGCCGAGGGTCTGCGGGACGAACAGGGCGGCGGAGCTGATGAAGGTCAGGACCACGTTGCCCGGCGGACCGACGCGGGTGGCGTCGCACAGCGCCTTCTGTACGGCGGCGAGGAGGGCACCGACGGTGACCAGGACGACGGCGTTCTGCGTCAGCGAGGCGGCGACCAGGGCGACGGCGACGCCGCCGAGCATGCCGACCACCACCCACGCCAGGGTGCGGGCCCGGGCGGCGTAGGGGCGGCTGTGGGCGTAGAGCGCGCACAGGGACCCGGCCATGGTGTACATCGCCAGGTCGAGCCGGCCGAGCGCCAGCAGGATCAGGTTGGGCGGGGCGACGGCCGCGACCGAACTCAGGGCGGGCTTGAACCAGATCTCGGAGGGCCGGCGCAGCCGCAGCACGCCGGTCAGGGACAGACGTCGGCCGAGTGAGGTGCCGGTGGTGGGGGTCGCACTGCTCATACGATTAACCTTAACAGGTGTTTTACCAGTAAATAACTCTCTCCGGTGTGACGCCGGTCCGGCCGCCCACCAGGCACGGTGCCTCCCGCGCTCCCCCAATGCCCCGCGTGTACACCCTTGCGCTCGCGTGCGCGCCGCACGGACCGGGCAGTCCTTGACCGACCGTCGAGCGTCTAGCGGGGAGGCACGTGTGCACGGACCGGCGCCGTCCGGCTGGCTGCTGGTCGCGCTCTGCGCGGCGACCGGCGCCTACTGCCTGCTGCGGATGCGCAGCAGCGTCGAGGAGCAGCGCCGCGCCGCGGGCGGCGAGGCCCTCATGGGTTTCGGCATGGCCGCCATGGCCGTGCCGACGGCGGTGTTCACCCCGCCCGGATGGACCTGGGCCGGCTACGCGGTGGTGTTCGGCGCCACCGGGCTGCACGCCCTGTGGGCCGCCCGGTCCGGGCGTCACCATCTGCACCATCTCGTCGGGGCCGGTGCCATGGTCTACATGGCGGTGGTGATGGCCGGCTCCCCCGCCCACGCCCACGCCCACGCCCACGGCACCTCTGGAATCCCCGCGCTGACCGGGGTACTGCTGCTCTACTTCACCGGATACGTGCTGCTGACCGGCGTACGCCTGATACCCGTCGCCGCCGTGGCCGGGGGCGGCCCGGGGGCCGGAGGCAGCCTTGCGGCCGGGTGGGGCGACCGCCCGGAGCTGGCGCGGGCCTGCCGGCTCTCCATGGGGATCGCGATGCTGGCCATGCTGCTGGCCATGTGACACGAGCGGTCACCACGATGGCGGCCATGGGCGCCGGACGGCCGCAGGGCGGCCATGGGACACGGGGCGGCCACGCGGTGGCGGCCGATCGGCACCCGGCGGCCGCGGTCACTTACCCGGCACACCGTGTACCCAACCGTTGTCTGCGTCACTTCGCGCGCCGGGCCGTACTGCCGCGAGCACGACGCTCATAGGCTGCCCCCATGACACTCCCCGCGGCACTGCTGCTGCTCGGCGCCCTGACCGCCGTGCTCGCCCCCAGGCTGCTCGCCCGGGCCGACTGGCCGGACCGGGAACCGGTGGTCGCCCTGTGGGTGTGGCAGTGCGTGGTGGCGGCCGTGCTCGTGTGCTGCGCGCTGTCGATGACGTTCAGCGCGGCGGCGGCCTGGCACGCGGTGGGCGGGCCCGTCTTCTCGACGGCGCCCGGCCCGGTGGTCGAGGCCTACGCGCTCGGCACGTCCGGTCTCTGGGCGGACACCACCGCCGTCACCCTGGCCTGCGGCGGACTGTGGAGTGCCGCGATGCTGGCCCGGGAAGTCGTGCGGGCCCGGACGAGGCGTCGGCGGCGCCGGGCCGAACTCCTGCTGCGCGCTCCGGCGCTGCCCGGTGAGGTGCCCGGCACGGAACCGCTCGTCGTCCTGGAGGGTGAGCGGCCCGACGCCTGGTGGCTGCCCGGCACTCCCCCGCAACTGGTCGTCACCACCGCCGCGTTGCGCCGCCTGCGGGGCCGGCAGCTGGACGCGGTCCTCGCCCACGAGAAGGGCCACGCGCAGGCGCGGCACGACTGGCTGCTGCACTGCTCGGCCGCACTGGCGGACGGGTTTCCGCAGGTCCCGGTGTTCGCCGCGTTCCGCGACGAGATGCACCGCCTGGTCGAACTCGCCGCAGACGACGTGGCCTCCCGCCGCTTCGGCCGGCTGACGACCGCGCTGGCGCTGGTCGAACTCAACGAGGACCGGGGCGTGTTCGGCCCCTGCCCGACCACGCAGGCCCACGTCCCGCAGCGGGTGCACCGGCTGCTCACCCCGCCGAACCGGCTGACGGCGGGGCGGCGGCTGCGGTTGACGGCGGCGGCAGCGCTGGTTCCGGTGGTGCCGGTACTGGTGGCTTTCGTGCCGGGGCTGCGGGCGCTCGG
This sequence comes from Streptomyces sp. NPDC017890, assembly GCF_044328675.1. Lineage (NCBI taxonomy): Bacteria > Bacillati > Actinomycetota > Actinomycetes > Kitasatosporales > Streptomycetaceae > Streptomyces > Streptomyces sp. NPDC017890. The sequence continues at coordinate 93,155 of NZ_JBIRHU010000007.1, read as the reverse complement.
GTAGTCCCGCGCCGCTCTCCCGTCCCGGAAAACGCCCCGGGAATTGGCCCCGGACCCCCCGGTTCCGGGAGTATCGCAGCATGCAGACGCCGCCCGTCCACTCCCTGCCCTGCCCGACGCGGCCCCGCACCGCCCTCCACGCCACCTGGATCCTGGCCGTGTGCTCCGCGTTGCTCCTCACCCTGGTCGCCCTCGAGTGGCGCCCCTTGATCGGCCTGGACGACGACATCGCCGGCACGACGCACCGCTGGGCGGTCGACGAACCGGGCATCACGCACGCCATGCGGATCCTCACCGACTGGGTGTGGGACACGTGGACGATGCGACTGCTGTGCGCGGTGGTGGTGCTGTGGCTGTGGTTCCGTCGCGGGGACCGGTGGACGGCGGTGTGGCTGGGGATGACCTGCCTGCTGGGCAGTCTGGCGCAGCAGGCTCTGAAGGCGGCGGTGAACCGCGCCCGCCCGGTCTGGCCCGACCCGGTGGACTTGGCGCACTACGCGGCCTTCCCCTCCGGCCACGCCATGACCGCCACGTTCGTGTGCGGCCTCCTGGTCTGGCTCCTCCACCACTACGGCGCCGCCCGCCCCCTGCGCCTGACCGCCCTGACCGTGGCGGTGGTCTCCGTGGCCGGCGTCGGCGTGACGCGGGTCTGGCTCGGCGTCCACTGGGCCACGGACGTCGTCGGCGGCTGGCTCCTGGGCGTCCTGGTCGTAGCCCTGGCGGTACTGGTCCACCGGCGCCGGCACCCGTGACCACGCGGATGGACGGTGGCACGCGGCGCTCGCCGGTCCCGGAGTGAGGCTGTCCGGCCCCGAGCCGGCCGCGACGGTCCGGGCGCTCCGGACGGCGAGGCGCTGCCGGGCGGCGCGATCCCGCCGCGGGTAGCCCGAGGCAACCAGTGGGGCCACCGTCCGCCTCGGACGATCCCCCGTGTCGCCCGAGGCAGACGGTATCCGGAACGAACCCGTCGAGGGGGCCCGTCCGCCTGCGCCGAGTATAGTTGGCTGCCAGCCAGTCAACGCAGGAGTACAGCATGTCCCCGCGCAGCGCCTCGGTCAATGAAGAGTTGCGGCGGCGTTCGAAGGAGCGGCTCCTGCAGGCCGCGGTGGAGCTCGTCGGCGAGTACGGGTACGACGCGACCACGCTGGGCGCCATCGCCGACCGGGCGGGCTCGGCGCGCGGTCTGGTCTCGTACTACTTCCCCGGGAAGCGGCAATTGCTGCAGTCCGCCGTGCACCGGCTGATGCACCGCACGCTGGAGGAGGCGCTGGAGCGCGAGCCGCGCACCGCCGAGGGGCCGGAGCGGATGGCGCGGGCCATCGACGCGATCCTGGGCCTCGCCCGTGACCGGCCGGTGCTCATGCGCCAGCACATGGCGGGCCTGCTCCAGGCAGAAGTGGGTTTCGTGCCGTGCCCGGAGCAGCGGCGGCTGGCGGAGCTGCTGCGGGACACCGTGGCCCGTCACGGCTCACGGGACGTCGACCGCGACTACCCGATGCTGCGCGCGCTGCTCATGGGAGCCGTCTTCGCCGCCCTGGTACCGGGGGTGCCGATGCCCGTGCCGGTGCTGCGCGCCGAGCTGTTCGGGCGTTACCGGCTGGATTGGGAGCTGGGCGTCCCGCCGGACGCGGAAGCGCCCGACGGGACGTGCGACACGGATCTGTCGCGGTTCTTCGCGACCGGTGTGCCCGGTCGGCCGGCTCAGTCGAAGTAGTCCGGCTGTGTCTGCGTGTTGAGCTCACGCAGGTGGACCCGCTCGGCCGGGTCGGTGCGCCGGTCGCTGAGCTTGAGGACGTCGAAGCCCTTGGCCATGTCGTTCGAGTAGATGTAGCCGTTGTAGTAGTACGCCGACCAGGAACCGCCGGTCTTGGTGCCGTCCGTGGTCAGCGGGCCGCGCTCGAAGTAGGCGATCTCCTTCGGACGCGCGGAGTCGGTGAACTCCCAGACGGAGACGCCGCCCTGGTACCAGGCCTGGACCATGATGTCGCGGCCCTTGACCGGGATCAGCGAGCCGTTGTGGGCCACGCAGTTCTCGGTGTCCGCCTGGTGGCGGGGGATCTTGAAGTAGCTGCGGAAGACCAGCTCGCGGTGGTCGCCCCTGCCGACGATGTCGTAGATGCCGTCGGCGCCGCGGTTGGGGCCGATCTCCGCGTTGCAGGTGGCGGCGCCGCCGCCGCCCAGCTCGTCGGTGAAGACGACCTTGTCCGCTTTCTGGTTGAAGGTCGCCGAGTGCCAGAACGCGAAGTTGACGTTGTCCTGGACACGGTCGATGACCTTCGGTCGCTCGGGGTCCTTGATGGAGAACAGGATGCCGTCCCCCATGCAGGCGCCCGCCGCCAGGTCCTTCGAGGGCAGGACGGTGATGTCGTGGCAGCCGGTGGTCTTGGAGACACCCGGGTTGGTGGGCCCGCCCGGGTTGCCGCCGCCGTCGGGGCCCTCACCGGGGAACAGCAGCGGGAAGCCCACGACGGCCGCCCGCTCGGGCGCCTTGCGCGGCACCTTGATGACGGAGATGCCGTCGTGCGGCGGCCGGCAGTCGGGGTAGGCGGCGTTCGGCGAGTACGAGGAGACGTAGATGTAGACGTCCCTGCGCTCGGGCACCAGCGTGTGGGTGTGCGAGCCGCAGGCGGTCTCGACGGCGGCGACGTACTTCGGGTTCCGCTTGTCGCTGATGTCGAAGACCTTCATGCCCTCCCAGGAGGACTTCTCGGTCGCCGGCTGCGTGGTGCTGTTGCAACTGCTGTCGCTGCGCGAGGAGTCGGTCGACAGGAACAGCAGGTCGCCGGAGACGGATATGTCGTTCTGCGAGCCGGGACACAGCACCTGGGCGACGGTCTTCGGCTTCTTCGGATTCTTGATGTCGAAGATGCGGAAGCCGTCGTAGTTGCCGGCGAAGGCGTACCGGCCCTGGAAGGCCAGGTCCGAATTGGTGCCGGACAGCGCGTCCTTGGGGATGTTGGCCAGGTGTTCGATGTTCGCGGAGTGGACCGTCTCGTCCTGTCCGGGTATCTCTCCGCTCTCGATCGCGTCGCGCACCTCGGCGCGCGCACTCTTGGACACCTCCTTCGGCGTGGCCGGACTGTCCCCCGGGTCAGGGGTCGCGACGGCCGGCCCGGCGGTGAGCAGAGCGGAAAGGAGTCCGGCGGCGGCGGCCGCGACTCCCAGGCGTCTGCGCCGTGTTCGCGGGTCGTTCAACAGGGTCACTGTTTCCTCCCTACGTCCGTTCCCGTCGGAACGGTTCACGCCCCCGCAGTATCGTCTTAGCCATGCACATATCAACAGTGGGAAACAAACACGCAACGAAGTTTTCTGATCAGTGACGCGCGGAAGCGTGCTAGGACGGTCATGACACTCACGAGGTGTCTCGCGTCCCTCCCCCAGAGGGGGTATCCCCAGCCGCACAGGAGGTTGTTGTGCCCTTTCGTCCCGCGTCGTCCCGCGCGTCGCTCCTCACGGCCTCGCTGACCGCACTGGCCGTGCTCGGGCTCGGGGCCTGCGACTCAGGTTCGGACACCGGGTCGGCGGCCGCGGCCGGACCTTCGGTGATCGCTCCGGGCAAACCGGGCGAGGGCAACCGGACCCTGTCGGCCGAGGACGCCGAGGAGCAGCGCGCCGACGACGACTCCCCCAACTCGGCGGACGTCTCCTACGCGCGGATGATGGTCCAGCATCACACCCAGGCGCTGGAGATGACCGACCTCGTTCCGGAACGCGCCGAGTCGGGCCGGGTCAAAGCGCTTGCCGAACGCATCTCCGCCGCGCAGGGGCCGGAGATCACGGCGATGAAGGGCTGGCTGAAGAGCCACGGCGAGAAGGAGACGGGCGGCGGGCACGACCACGCCGCGATGCCGGGGATGGCGACCGAGGCCCAGCTTGCGACGTTGCGCACGGCAGAGGGCAAGGCCTTCGATCAGCTCTTCCTCACGCTGATGATCACTCACCACGAGGGCGCGATCACCATGGCCACCGATGTGAAGTCGCAGGGCAACAACGTGCAGGTCGAGGAGATGGCCGACGACGTGGTCGCCCAGCAGACGAGCGAGATCGCACGGATGCGCGGGATGCTGTGACGGCCCCACGGAAGCGTTTCAGCGCCGTGCGCGGCGCGGGGCCAGAAAGCCCTCGTCGCGTGCCTGGCCGATCAGTCTGAGCGACTTCCGCCGGCTGTGCCCGGTCACGCGCATCACCGCGAGGACCGGGTCGCCGCCCTCTTCCCGGGCCGCCCGGTACTCCTGCGCGAGGAGCCGGCGCCCTTCCCTGCCGCCCGGCCACGCGGGGCGCGCACGCCGCGACGCGGCCGGTACGGCACGGGCGGAGGCCGGCACGCAGGCCTCGAAGAGCGGGTTCTCCAGCCACTCGGCGAGCATGGCCAGGTCGTCGAGGGACAACGGCGGTTCGGCGCGTACGTCCTCCACCCGCACGTCCCGGCCCGACAGCACGGCGAGCGCGTCCACCCGGGCGCCGTCGGTGAACGTCAGCCGCACGTCGAACCACGAGGTGGTGGTGGTGCCCTCACGCACCACCCAGGTGTGCCGCACGGACATCTCACCGTCGTCCGGACAGCGGTCGGAAAGCTGAAGAGAACGATCAACGAAGGATGCTTCGAGCACACACCATACGTAACCGCATGATCACATTCCATAAGAACGGAACACGCACAGAACACGTGCCGTTCACCGGACGCAGCACCCTGTCAGCGGAGCGAAAGCGGTGGGATGCTGGGAGACCAACGATCCCCTCCTGCGTTCGGACCGCCCGGCTCCCGGACCGGCCGACTCCCGGACCGGCCACCCCCGGGCCATCCGACTCCCGGGCCATCCGACTCCCGGACAAGGAGTTCCGCCGTGCTGCATGTCGCCGTCGTCGGCTCGGGACCCAGCGGGTGCTACACCGCCCAGAGCCTCGTCCAGCTCGGCCGCGACGTGTACGTGGACGTCCTGGACCGTCTGCCGTGCCCGTACGGTCTGGTGCGGTACGGCGTGGCGCCGGACCACGAGAAGATCAAGTCGCTCCAGAGCACCCTGCGTACGGTCCTCGAACACGAGCGGGTGCGGTTCCTCGGCGGCGTCCCGGTCGGCCCCGGTGGTGTGCCGTCCGCCCGGCTGCGGGAGCTGTACCACGCGGTGGTGTACTGCGTGGGCGCCGCCGCGGACCGGCGGCTGGGCATCCCCGGCGAGGATCTGCCGGGCAGCTGGTCGGCCACCGAGTTCGTGTCCTGGTACAGCGCCCATCCGGACGCCGTGGACGACGGCTTCCTGCGCGGGGCGCGGTCGGCGGTCGTGATCGGAGTGGGCAACGTCGCCGTGGACGTGGCGCGGATGCTGGTCCGCGGCGTGGCCGAGCTGAGCGGCACCGACATGCCGCAGGCGGCGCTCGACACGCTGACCGCCGGGCAGGTGGCCGACGTGCACATGGTGGGCCGGCGGGGTCCCTCGCAGGCCCGCTTCACCACGAAGGAGCTGCGCGAGCTGGGCGCCCTGCCGGACACGGCCGTCCTGGTGGACCCGGCGGAGCTGGCACTGGACCCGGCGTACCGGGACCCGGCGGGACTCCCCGGACCGCTGCGCCGCAATGTGGAGGTGCTGCGCGGCTGGGCCGGGCAGGCCTGGCCGGACGCCGCCCGGCGGATCCGGCCACGCTTCTTCCTGCGCCCGGTGGAGCTGACGGCGGACGGCGACGGGCACGTGGGCGCCGTGCGCTTCGAGCGGACGGCGCCCGACGGGCGCGGCGGCGTGACGGGCACCGGACGGTACGAGGAGATCGAGGCCCGACTGGTGTTGCGGTCGGTGGGCTACCGGGGGGTGCCTCTGGAGGGGCTGCCCTTCGACGCGGCGAGCGGCACGGTGCCGCATCGGGCGGGGCGCGTCCTGCGTGCGGGCGCCGTCGCCCCCGGTGAGTACGTGGCCGGCTGGATCAAGCGGGGTCCCACCGGTGTCATCGGCACCAACCGTCCCTGCGCGAAGGAGACGGTGACGTCCCTGCTGGCGGACGCCCCCGCGCTCGCGGACCGAGGCCTCCTCGCGGACCCCCTTGGGATCCTGCGCGCCGAGGGCGTCGAGCCGGTCGAGTGGACCGGGTGGCGGGCCATCGAGCGGGCCGAGGCGGAACTCGGCGCCTCACTGGGGCGGCGCGTGGTGAAGCTGCCCGACTGGGAGTCGCTGCTGGCCGCGGCCCGGAGGGCGACGGCCTGAGCGCGTCCGCCCTCGCCCGCTGTCAGCCGGCGCCGAGGCGGGCGGCCTGCCGGGCCGCGGCGGCCAGGAGGGCGTCGAGCAGGCCCGGGAAGAGGGCGTCCAGGTCACCCCTGCGCAGGCCGTTCATCTTGGCCGTGCCCCGGTAGGTCTGCCGGATCACCCCGCTCTCGCGCAGCACCCGGAAGTGGTGGGTGGTGGTGGACTTGGTGACCGGCAGGTCGAAGTACGAGCAGGAGAAGAGCTCGTCGCTGTCGGCGGCGAGGTCCCGCACGATCCGCAGTCGTACCGGGTCCGAGAGTGCGTGCAGCACTCCCTCCAGCCGGATCTCCTCGCGCGCCGGGTGCGGCAGGTCACGGGTGCCGGCGGCGGTGGCTGCGGAGGTCACGGCGGCTCCAGTCGGTCCGGGAGCCCCGCCGTTCAGGGGGCTCCGATGGGCTTCCATTGTACGAAGGACGCCGTAGTTTGACACCTGACGTACTACGAGAGTTATCGTACGAGCTGTTCCGTCCTGCCGCGACCAAGGGAGCAGCCCGTCATGAGTGCCCTCTTCCAGCCCCTCCAGCTGCGTGACACCACGATCCCGAACCGGGTCTGGATGCCGCCGATGTGCCAGTACTCCGCCGCACCGGAGGGCCCGCCGGCGGGGGTCCCCGGCGACTGGCACTTCGCGCACTACGGCGCACGCGCGGTGGGCGGCACCGGCCTGATCGTCGTCGAGGCCACCGGTGTGTCGCCGGAGGGCCGCATCTCCCCGCAGGACCTCGGCCTGTGGAACGACACCCAGGTCGAGGCGTTCCGCCGGATCACGGACTTCCTGCGGTCCCAGGGCACGGTTCCGGCGATCCAGCTGGCCCACGCGGGCCGCAAGGCGTCGACCGCGCAGCCCTGGAAGGGCGGGGCGCCGGTGGGCCCGGACGCACACGGCTGGCAGCCGGTGGCCCCGAGCCCGCTCGGGTTCGACGAGCGGCACCCGGTACCCGCCGAACTGACGGCCACGCAGATCCAGGAGGTCGTCCGCCAGTTCGCGGACGCCGCGCGCCGGGCCCTCGCGGCCGGGTTCGAGATCGTCGAGATCCACGGCGCCCACGGCTACCTGATCCACGAGTTCCTCTCGCCGCACTCCAACCACCGCACCGACGCCTACGGCGGCTCGTACGAGAACCGCACCCGGTTCGCCCTCGAAGTCGTCGACGCGGTGCGGGAGGTGTGGCCCGCCGACAAGCCGCTGTTCTTCCGCGTATCGGCGACCGACTGGCTGGAGGAGGGCGGCTGGACGCCCGACGACACCGTCCGCTTCGCCGGCGACCTCCGGGCGCACGGCATCGACCTCCTCGACGTCTCCACCGGCGGCAACGTCCCGCGCGTCCGGATCCCGACCGGGCCCGGCTACCAGGTCCCGTTCGCCGCGCGGGTGAAGGCCGCAAGCACCATGCCGGTCGCCGCCGTCGGCCTGATCACCGACGTGGAGCAGGCCGAGAAGATCCTGGCCAACGGCGAGGCCGACGCGGTGCTGCTGGGCCGGGAGCTGCTGCGCAACCCGTCCTGGGCCCAGCATGCGGCACGGGAGCTGGGGGCGGACGCCCGGATGCCGGACCAGTACGGCTGGGGTATGTGAGCCGGTCTTCATCCTGCCCGAAGCGTTGACTAGAAAGCGCTTGCCCTTTACGGTCCGTTCATCAGCATGACCGCCGCGAACGCTGCGGGTCGCCAAATCCCCACCAGCGCCCGCCGCGTTCGCAACGCCGGTCATTTTGATGCACATCGTTCACGTACATGTTCCGTTCCACCCCCACTCCCTAATGGAAGGGATCAGAACATGACCGCTGCGACACGCCCCCGCGTGCGGCGACGCGCCGCGACCGGCGCGCTGGCCGCGCTCGGCCTCTCGGTTGGCATGCTCATGACTTCCGGAGCCTCGTCGGCGCACGCCGCCACCTGGCCGGCCCCCAACGGCAGCGAAGGGGTCTCCTCCACCATCTCGGTCTCCGGAACCAAGGACTACGGGATGAAGCGCCTCTACGGCACCGGCGACCTGGGCTCCGGCGGCCAGGACGAGGACCAGGGCCCGATCCTGGAACTGGCCCCCGGCGCCGTCCTCAAGAACGTCATCATCGGCGCCCCGGCGGCTGACGGCATCCACTGCAAGGGCAGCTGCACCCTGCAGAACGTCTGGTGGGAGGACGTCGGCGAGGACGCGGCGACCTTCCGGGGCTCCTCGTCGTCGAACGTCTACACCGTCTCCGGCGGCGGCGCCAAGGAGGCCAGTGACAAGGTGTTCCAGTTCAACGGCGCCGGGACGCTGAACGTGTCCAACTTCGCCGTCAAGAACTTCGGCACGTTCATCCGCTCCTGCGGCAACTGCTCGACGCAGTACAAGCGGACGATCAACCTCAACACCCTCGAGGTGAGCTGGAAGGGCAGCCGGATCGCCGGCATCAACACCAACTACGGCGACAGCGTCACCCTGCGCAACATCACGATCGTCGGGGACAGCAGCAAGAAGATCGTCCCGTGCCAGAAGTACATCGGCAACGACGACGGCGACGAGCCGGACTCGAACGGCTCGGGCCCCGACGGCACGCACTGCAAGTACGCGTCGTCCGACATCACCTACAGGTGATGCGCGCGTGATGGACGGATGATCCCTCCGCGGCAGGTCCGGGTGCCCCGCGCCCGGACCTGTCCGGCTGCTCCCGCCGGTACTGCACGCGGTCGGCCCGCAGGGCCGTGCCGGGCCGGCCGGCCCGGCACGGCGCGGCGCGGTTGTGGGGCAGGACCGGGCCCTGCGACGCCACCGCCCTGACCTGCGACGTCACCCTTTGCGGGGCTGACTGTCAGTGCCGGGGTGCAGACTGGCCCGTGTCCGAGACAAAGGCGTCGACGACGACGCCGCGGAGGTGATCGGCATGACCGAGGTACTGCTCGCCGTGGGCACCCGCAAGGGCCTGTTCATCGGGCGCCGGCGGGGTGGCACCTGGGAGTTCGACGAGAGTCCCTACTTCAACGCGCAGGCCGTGTACTCGGTCGCGCTCGACACCCGCGGTGACACCCCGCGGCTGCTGGCCGGCGGCGACAGCGCGCACTGGGGTCCGTCGGTGTTCCACTCCGACGACCTGGGCCGCACCTGGAGCGAACCGGCGCAGCCGGCCGTCAAGTTCCCCAAGGAGACCGGCGCTTCACTGGAGCGGGTGTGGCAGCTGCATCCGGCCGCCGCCGAGCCGGACGTCGTCTACGCGGGCACCGAACCGGCCGCGCTGTACCGCTCACAGGACCGCGGCGAGAGCTTCGAGCTCGTCCGCCCCCTGTGGGAGCACCCCACGCGGTCCCAGTGGATGCCTGGCGGCGGCGGCGAGGGGCTGCACACCGTCCTCACCGACCGGCGGGACCCGAAGTCGGTGACGGTCGCCGTATCGGCCGCGGGCGTGTTCCGCACGCTGGACGGCGGCGCGAGCTGGGCGCCGTCCAACTCCGGGGTCTCCGCGGTCTTCCTGCCGGACCCGAACCCGGAGTTCGGCCAGTGCGTGCACAAGGTCGCGCGGGACGCCGCTGCACCGGACCGGCTGTATCTGCAGAACCACTGGGGGGTGTACCGCAGCGACGACGCGGGCGGGCACTGGACGGACATCGGCGAGGGTCTGCCGTCCACGTTCGGCTTCGCGGTCGCCGCCCATCCGCACCGCGGCGACACGGCGTACGTCTTCCCGATCAACGCCGACGCGGACCGGGTCCCGGCGGACCGCCGCTGCCGGGTCTTCCGCACGGCCGACGCGGGCAGGAGCTGGGAGCCGCTCACGGCGGGGCTGCCCCAGGAGGACCACTACGGCACGGTGCTGCGCGACGCGCTGTGCACCGACGAAGCGGAGCAGGCGGGCGTGTACTTCGGCAACCGCAACGGCGAGGTGTTCGCGTCGGCCGACGACGGGGACAGCTGGCGGCAGTTGGCCTCCCACCTGCCGGACGTGCTGTGCGTGCGGGCCGCGGTAGTCGGATAGAGGCGGACCAGTGGGCCGGCCATGGCCACCGCTTGATCGGCGTCACCCGTACGGCAGTAGGGTGACGCCCGTGGCACCACGACCCTTGCATGAAATCGTCGAAGCGGGCTGGGCTAAGGCTCTGGAACCCGTCGCCGGGCAGATCACCTCGATGGGTGAGTTCCTGCGCGCGGAGATCGCCGCCGGACGCACGTACCTGCCGGCCGGAGCGAACGTCCTACGGGCCTTCCAGCAGCCCTTCGACGACGTCCGGGTCCTGATCGTCGGACAGGACCCGTATCCGACCCCGGGGCATGCGGTGGGGCTGTCGTTCTCGGTCGCGCCCGAGGTGCGTCCGCTGCCCGGCAGCCTCGTCAACATCTTCCGGGAGCTGAACGCCGATCTGCAGCTCCCGCAGCCCTCCAGCGGGGACCTGACCCCGTGGACCCGGCAGGGCGTGCTGCTGCTCAACAGGGCGCTCACCACCGCCCCGCGCAAACCCGCCGCCCACCGCGGCAAGGGCTGGGAGCAGGTCACCGAACAGGCGATCCGCGCCCTGGCGGCACGCGGCAAGCCCATGGTGTCCATCCTGTGGGGCCGCGACGCCCGCAATCTGCGCCCGCTCCTCGGCGACCTGCCGTCCGTGGAGTCAGCGCATCCGTCGCCGATGTCGGCCGACCGCGGCTTCTTCGGATCCCGCCCCTTCAGCCGGGCCAACGACCTGCTGGTCCGGCTGGGAGGTCAGCCGGTCGACTGGCGCCTGCCGTGAGCGGCGGCTTCCTGGCCGTGGACTCCGGCGGCTCGGGGCTGCGCGTCGTCGTCGGTGCGGCGGGAGGCGACGGACGCGGCCCGGAGGGGCTCGGGCGGCGTGCGTCGCGGGAACCGGTCCGCACCGGTGCGCGCGGCATCGATCCCGGTCATCTGATGGCCCAACTGCTGCCGATGGCCAGGGCGTTGACCGCCGAGACCGGTGTGACGCGGATCGGCACCGTCGTCGTCGGGGCCGCCGGACTGGCCACCCTGGGCGACGCCCTGCGCGCCGAACTGCCGGGCGCGCTGGCCCGGGAGCTGGGCGCGCGGACGGTCGCGCTGGCCGCCGACGCCGTCACCGCGTACGCCGGCGCCCTCGGCCCCCGGGCCGGTGCGGTGATCGCCGCGGGCACCGGTCTGATCGCGATCGGCACCGACCTCACTCGCTGGCGCCGGGCGGACGGCTGGGGCCACCTGCTGGGTGACTGCGGCGGCGGCGCGTGGATCGGGCGGGCCGGCCTGGAGGCGGCACTGCGTGCGCACGACGGGCGACAGGGCGGCTCCTCCCCGCTGCTCACCCGCGCCGAGGAGCGGTTCGGGCCGGTGGCGGGGCTGCCCGGGCAGTTGTATCCGCGTACGGACCGTCCCGCCGTCCTCGCGTCCTTCGCTCCCGAGGTGGCCGCCTGCGCGGCCGACGACCCCGTTGCCGCGGAGATCCTGCGGGCCGCCGCCCGGCAGATGGCCGACTCGGCCGCCGCGGTCTGCCCGCCCGGCGGCGAGCCCCGTGTCGCGGTCACCGGTGGTCTGCTGAGGTTGGGCGATCCCCTCGTCGTACCGCTGGAGGAGGAGCTGGCGGAGCGGCTGCCGCATGCGCGGCGGACGGCCGCCGAGGGTGATCCCCTGCACGGTTCGGTGCGGATCGCGACCGGCCTGGCGACCGGCTCACTCACCCTTCCGAGTGACGACAGGATGCTGTGGGTGACGACTGCGCCGGGTGGCCGACAATCGGTCCGCCGGCGAGGTGAATAGTGCCGATGTCGGCCGATCCGTACATCACTCATCAGACAAAACCGGACGGATACCGCTCACCTGCACCCTCCCCGAACAGGGAAGCCCAGGAAACCAGTAACATGCGGCGCCATGAGCTCCCCCACCGGGCCCGCGTCCGGCCTGCCAGTACGAATGCCGCGCCCCCGCCAGCCCGGACGGCACCGCCGTCCCGAACCCCTGGTGGCTCCCGAGGGCGCGCCGGCGCTCGTCCTCGCGGTGCCGGGGACGCCCAGTAGCGCCACCCGAGGCCTCGCCGACGAGGTCATCAGCATCGCCCGGTCCGAGCTGCCCGGCCTCGACGCCAGGATCGGCCACCTCGACGGGGACGACGGGGAACACCTCTCCCTGTCGACCGTCCTCGTGCGGGCCGCCGAGGAGCGCACCGCCCGCTACGAGCAGGCGCGCGCCGCCGGCCTGGAGGTGAAGGAGCCCGAGGGCCCCGTCGCCGTCGTCGTGCCGCTGCTCGCCGGCCCGGACGGCGCGCTGCTGCGCCGGATCCGGCAGGCCGTCATGGACAGCCGCATCGCTGCCGAGCTGACCGACGTGCTCGGCCCGCACCCGCTGCTGGCCGAGGCGCTGCACGTGCGGCTCTCCGAGGCGGGCCTCGCCCGCGCCGACCGCGCCCGTCTGTTCACCGTGGCGACCGCCGCCGACGGCATCATCCTGGCCTCGGTCGGCGGTGACGAGGCCGTCCAGGCGGCCGGGATCACCGGCATGCTGCTCGCCGCGCGCCTCGCCGTGCCGGTGATGGCGGCGGCCCTGGACGAGGAGGGCTCGATCGCGTCCGTCGCCGAGCAGCTGCGCTCCTCGGGTTCGCAGCAGCTGGCGCTCGCTCCGTATCTGATCGGCCCGGAGATCGAGGCGTCCCTGCTGGCGGAGGCGGCCGAGGAGGTGGGCTGCTCGACTGCCGAGCCGCTCGGCCCGTACCCGGCGATCGGCAAGCTGACGCTGGCCAAGTACACGACCGCGCTCGGCATCTCGCCGCAGCAGCCGCAGGGCACGCCGGTCCGCTGACCCACGGGTGCCCGCGCCCCGCAAGCCCGACCGAAAGGGCCCGCTCACATACCGGAGCGGGCCCTTCGTCATGCCGTACGACGGGCCGGCGGGCTGTCGCCGGGGCGACCGGAGGAGCCGCACGGGCCCGCGCCGTACACCCGCGGGCGACAGCGCACGCCGGTACGGGGGTACAGCCCTTCGCCGTGCCGTGCGGGTGGACGCGGGTGAGCCGGGCGGCGCGGGTACGGGCCGAGGGGTGAGGGCGCAGTGCCGCCCCGATCAGCCGAAGACCACGCAGGACGCCGCCGGTACCGCGAGTGAGCCGGTGCGCCGGGGTACGCCGGTCTCCGGGTCGAGCGCGAACCAGGTGACGTCTCCGGAGCGCTCGTTGGCCGCGTACAGGAAGCCGTCGGACTCGGCGATCTCCCGCGGCCAGTGCCCGCCGCAGGGCACGGTCGCGGACAGCCGCAGCCCGTCCTGCTCCACGACGAACACGGACAGGACGTCCTCGCCGCGGGTCGCGGTCCACACGAAGCGGCCGTCGGGCGAGACCACGATGCCGGACGGATAGGCGTCGCCGGCCGGGGCCTCGGGCAGCACCGGCACCTCGGTGAGGGGCTGCAGTACGCCGTCGGCGGCGTCCCAGCGGCAGACGGTGACGGTGGGCGCCAGTTCGTTGACCACGTAGGCGCGGGAGCCGTCCGGATGGAAGGCGAGGTGCCGCGGGCCCGACCCGGGGCGCAGCGCGATCTCCCGGTGCACGGCGAGGGTGCCGTCCGTCAGGGTGCAGACACGCACCGAGTCGGTGCCGAGGTCAACGCTGACGGCCCACCGCCCGCTCGGGTCGGGCCGCACCTGATGGGCGTGCGGCCCCTGCTGGCGTTGGGCGTGCGGGCCCGAGCCGGTGTGCCGCAGGACGCCGGACGCGGACCGGGCGAGGGAGCCGTCGGGGCGCAGGGGCACGGCGGTGACGCTGCCGGAGCCGTAGTTGGCGGTCAGGACGTGCCCGGCGTACAGACTGAGGTGGGTCGGCCCGTCGCCTCCCACGTGCACCGGCCGCCCGGCGGGCTCGGGCTTGTCCCCGCTCACGCGGAGGGCGGCCACCGCGCCCTCGGCCGTCTCGCTGACGGCGTAGAGAATGTCCCCGTCGGCGGCCAGGGCCAGGTAGGAGGGGTCGGGCACGCGGTCCGTGCCGCTGAGGACCGTGAGCGCGCCGCTGCCGGGTGCGACGGTCGCCGTCACGATGCCGGGGCCGCCGGCCGCCGTGAACGACCCGATGAACGCCCGCCGCTGCCGCCTGCCGCCGTCTGCCACCGCTGCTCCTTCTCGTTCCGCGCCGTCCCGCGCCGTCTCGCGTCGCCCCGCGCCTCGTCGGGTGCCGACCGATCGTCTGCCCCGGGGCGACGGTAGCAGTCGATCAGCTGCGGTCTAGACCAAATGGGTGGCGTGGGTCTCCGGACGGCTCAGGCGCCGACGAGCGGCGAGCCGGAGGGGCTGCGCAGGGGCGCGGCGAGTTCGGCCAGGGCGTGTTCCAGGCCGTGGAGGTGGGCCAACGCGGGTTCGGCGGCGCGCGGGCCGCCCTCGTGCGCCGGGACGGTTCCACCGCCGGTGAGCGCCTCGACCGCGGTCTCGACACGCCAGCAGGCTGCCGCCAGCCGGGCGTCGTGCGAGGCCTCCGGGTCGGCCGCGACGGCGACCAGGCCGCGGATCTCCCGGGCGCAGTCGTCGAGCAGGGCCAGTACGCGGCGGGCGCGCCGCTTGCGCTCGCGCATCGGGTTCAGCGGGTGCACGAGGGGGGCGACCGACAGCCGCACCCGGCCGAGCAGCTGTTCCAGTTCGGCCACGCGCGGCGCCGGATCGGCGCCCTCGGTTCCGGCGAGGCGGGCGGCCGCCTCTGCGGTGCAGGCGTGGACGCAGCGCAGGGCGCGCTGGATCCAGGCGTCGGTGACGGCGTGCGTGGTGACGGGCAGGACGAAGAGCACCGCGAGTACGGCGCCGAGCGCCCCGACGCCGGTCTCGGCGAGCCGCAGGGCGAGCAGGCCGGGGCTGAGGACGTCCAGGAGGCCGTAGAGCAGCTCGGCGAGCAGCGTCACGCAGAGCATCATCCAGGTGTAGGAGACCGCGGCGGTGTAGAAGATGCCGAAGACGCAGGCGGCGGCGAGGACGGCCGTGGGCACCGCGGATCCGGCCAGCGGGAAGGCGACCAGGAAGCCGAGGCCGATGCCGACGACGGTGCCGAGGACCCGTCGGAAGCCGCGGACCAGGGTTTCGCCGCGCGAGGTGGTGTTGACGAACACCCACCAGGTGGCGCCGACGGCCCAGTACCAGCGCTCGTCGGAGACCAGCTGGCCCACGACCAGGGCGAAGCCGGCGCCCGCGGTGGCCTGGACGGCCTGGCGGGTGGTGATGCGGGCGAGTCCGGTACCGGCGGGCGGCGCGGGGACGGCGGGCGGGGGCAGGCGGCGCTCGTAGCACCACAGGCCGAAGCGCACCGCCGCGGCGGCGGCCACGGACAGCAGGACGGCGGCGTACATCTCGGGCAGCCGGTCCGTGGTCGCGTGCAGGAACTGGGCGATGAAGTAGGTCATGAAGGCGAACACACCGAGACTGTGTCCGCGCGGGCCCCAGCGCCGCGCGTACACGCCGGCGCCGACGACGGCGAGGAAGGTGAGGTCCCTGGCCACGGGGTGGTCGTGCAGCGCGGCCGCGGCGGCCAGCACGGGCAGTCCGGCCACCGGCAGCAGCGCGGTGGTGACCGCCTGGCCGCGCACGGTGGCGTCGGTGACGGTGAACAGCGCGAGCAGCGCGGCGAGCCCGCCGATGACGGCGCCCACGAGAGAAGTACCGGCCACGCCGCACACGACCACGGCCAGTCCGATACCGAGAACGGCCCGCGCGGCGAACCGCAGCCGGGACCGTCCCGGGTCCGGGCTCACGAACACCCTCTTCAGCACTGATTACCGCCCCCTCGTGTACTGGCGCCCACCGGCCCGAAGCCACTGGCACGAAAAAGGCGCCGCGGTATCCGCAGCGCCATCGACCCGTCCATAGGAGCATCTCCGGCACCAGTGGCTCAACAGGCTCTTTCTGGAGTGGTCCATTGGTACAGTCATCTCGGCATTACTACGGCCACCGAAGAGCCAATGGCCGACGAGGGGACCCGGACGCCATGGCCGTCGACGAACTGGACACCCGCATCCTGCGGCTGCTGCTGGAGCAGCCACGCACCAGCGTGCGGGAGTACGCCCGTCTCCTCGGGATCGCCCGCGGCACGCTCCAGGCCCGGCTCGACCGCCTGGAGCGGGACGGCGTGATCACCGGCACCGCACCG
The DNA here is from genome assembly GCF_044328675.1 of Streptomyces sp. NPDC017890. NCBI lineage: Bacteria > Bacillati > Actinomycetota > Actinomycetes > Kitasatosporales > Streptomycetaceae > Streptomyces > Streptomyces sp. NPDC017890. The sequence goes on along the minus strand of NZ_JBIRHU010000007.1, from coordinate 76,866 downwards.
TCCCTCTCCCCCGCCGCGCTGGGCCACCCGGTGCTCGCGTTCGTGCACATCGAGGTCACCCAGGGCCACCTGGACGAGGTGGGCGAGGCGCTGGCGGCCGTCCCGGAGATCGTGGAGGCCTTCTCCATCACGGGCGGCGGCGACCTGCTCACCCGGGTCGTGGCCCGCGACAACGCGCACCTGGAGGACGTGGTCCAGAAGCTGATCAGCCTGCCCGGGGTGGTCCGCACCCGCAGCGAGGTGGCGCTGCGCGAGCGCGTCCCGCACCGGCTGCTGCCGCTGGTGGAGTCGATCGGCCGCACGGCGCGGAAGTGACCGTCGAGTCCTTGGCATCCTGTACCCCATGAGCACTCTCGGCGGCATCTCGGTCGTATTCGATCTCGACGGAACACTCGTGGACAGCGAGCCGAACTACTACGAGGCGGGCCGGCAGACCCTCGCCGAGTACGGCGTACCCGGCTTCACGTGGGCCGATCACGAGGGATACGTGGGCATCAGCACCCAGGAGACGGTCGCCGACTGGAAGCGGCGGTACGGCCTGCGCGCCCCCGTGGAGGAACTGCTCGCCGTCAAGAACCGCCACTATCTGGAGCTGGCCCGTACCTCCGCCCGCGCGTACCCGGAGATGCGGAAGTTCGTCGAGCTGCTGGCCGGCGAGGGCGTTCCGCTGGCGGTGGCGTCGGGTTCGTCGGCCGAGGCCATCGCGGCGATCCTGTCCCGTACCGGGCTGGACGCCCATCTGCGCACGGTCGTCTCGGCCGACGAGGTCGCGCGGGGCAAGCCCGCTCCCGACGTCTTCCTCGAGGCGGCGCGCCGGCTCGGGACGGCCCCGGCCGACTGCGTGGTCCTGGAGGACGCCGTTCCAGGCGCCGCCGCCGCGCACGCGGCCGGCATGCGCTGCATCGCGATCCCGTACGTCGCGGCACAGGCCGAGGCGCCCGAGTTCGCGAGCGCCGGCCTGCTGGTGCGCGGCGGTCAGGCGGAGTTCACCGCGCGGGCGGCGTACGACTGGCTCGTGCGGGCGGCACGGCCGGCCTGAACGTACTCGTCGGTACCGTTGACGCTCCGGTGCCCCTTGCCTATCTTCTGGGCGAACTCTCGAACGGCATCCGGTATTTCGAACCGAATGACACTGAAGAGACACCGAAGAAACGAGGAGCACATGGCAGCGCCCCTCTCCCGGCGGACCCTTCTGCTGGCCACGGCGATCGCCGCGGGAACGCCCGCGGTCTCGTACGCGGCGGGCGGCCGGCCCGGCGCCGCGCCACAGGCACCGGCCGCGCTCGCGGGACCCGCGGCACCGGCGGCCTGGTCCGTGCGGCCGTTCGGACTGGAGGACGTGACGCTCGGCCGGGGCGTCTTCGCCGACAAGCGGCGGCTGATGCTGGACCACGCCCGCGGCTACGACGTGAACCGGCTGCTCCAGGTCTTCCGCGCCAACGCCGGCCTCTCCACCCTCGGCGCCGTCGCCCCCGGCGGCTGGGAGGGACTGGACGGCGAGGCCAACGGCAACCTCCGCGGTCACTACACCGGCCACTTCCTGACCATGCTGTCCCAGGCGTACCGCAGCACCGGGGAGCGGGTCTTCGCCGAGCGGATCGACACCATGGTCGGCGCGCTGACCGAGGTACGCGAGGCCCTGCGGCACGATCCCGCCGTGCTGAGCACGGACGGACGTTTCGGCGCCGCGGCGGAGAACGTGCGCGGCTCCTACCAGTACGTCGACCTGCCCGCCGGCGTGCTCGGCGACACCCCGGCGATCACGCTGGCCGCCTGGGTGAAGCCCACGCACGACGACGACTGGGCCCGCGTCCTCGACTTCGGCGACGACACCAACCGCTACCTCTACCTCGCCGCCCGCAACGCCGACGGCGTGCCGCGCTTCGCCATCACCGGCAGCGGTGCCGCGGGCGAGCAGGGTCTCGACGGCACGGCCGCGCTGCCTCCGGGCGAGTGGAGCCATCTGGCCGTGACGCTCGCGGACGGCACCGGCACCCTCTACGTCGACGGCGTCGCCGTGGCCCGGAACACGGCCATGACCATGACCCCGGCGGTGCTCGGCCCACTCGCCCACCACTGGCTCGGCCGCTCTCACTACCCCGCCGACCCCGTCTTCGCGGGCGCCTTCGAGGAGTTCAACGTCTGGTCACGCGCCCTGAGCGCCGCCGAGGTCGGCGCGTTGCGGGACAGCCGCGCCGCCGGGACACCGGCGGGCCGGGGCGACCTGGCGTCGTACGCCTTCGACGAGAGGGACGGCGGGACGTTCGCGGACGCCTCCGGCCGGGGTCTGACGGCCACGCTCCGCCGCACCTGGGGCGGGCCCAGCCACCCCGGCTTCCTCGCGGCGTACCCGGAGACGCAGTTCGTCCAGCTGGAGTCGATGACCGGCAGCGACTACACGAAGGTCTGGGCGCCGTACTACACGGCGCACAAGATCCTCAAGGGACTGCTGGACGCCCACCTCGCCACCGGCGACGACCGGGCGCTGGACCTCGCGTCGGGCATGTGCGACTGGATGTACGCCCGGCTGTCCGTGCTGCCCGCGGCCACCCTGCAGCGGATGTGGGGCATCTTCTCCAGCGGGGAGTTCGGCGGCATCGTCGAGGCGATCTGCGACCTGCACGCGGTCACCGGTGAGGCGGACCACCTCGCGCTGGCCAGGCTGTTCGACCTCGACCGGCTGATCGACGCCTGCGCCGCGGACACCGACGTCCTCGACGGCCTGCACGCCAACCAGCACATACCGATCTTCACCGGCCTGGTGCGGCTGTACGACGAGACGGGCGAGGAGCGCTACCTCACGGCCGCCAAGAACTTCTGGGGCATGGTCGTACCGCACCGCATGTACGCCATCGGCGGCACCAGCACCGGTGAGTTCTGGAAGGCGCGGGACGTGATCGCGGGCACGATCGGTGCCACCACGGCCGAGACCTGCTGCGCGTACAACCTGCTCAAGCTGAGCAGGACGCTGTTCTTCCACGACCAGGACCCGGCGTACATGGACTACTACGAGCGGGCTCTGTACAACCAGGTGCTCGGCTCCAAGCAGGACACCCCGGACGCGGAGAAGCCGCTCGTCACCTACTTCATCGGGCTGACGCCCGGCCATGTGCGCGACTACACGCCCAAGCAGGGCACGACCTGCTGCGAGGGCACCGGCATGGAGAGCGCCACCAAGTACCAGGACTCGGTGTACTTCGCCGCGGCCGACGGCAGCGCCCTGTACGTCAACCTCTACAGCCGGTCCACCCTCACCTGGGCCGAGCGGGGCGTCACCGTCACCCAGGCCACGGACTATCCCCGGGAGCAGGGCAGCACCCTCACCATCGGCGGCGCCGACGCCTCGTTCGCGCTGCGGCTGCGGGTGCCGGCCTGGGCCACCGCGGGGTTCCGGGTCACCGTGAACGGCCGTGCCGTACCGGGGACTGCGACTCCCGGCAGCTATTTCACCGTGTCTCGGACCTGGCGCCGGGGCGACACGGTGCGGGTCCGGGTGCCCTTCCGGCTGCGGGTGGAGAAGGCACTCGACGACCCGTCGCTGCAGGCCCTGTTCTACGGACCGGTCAACCTGGTCGGCCGCAATCCGTCCACGGACCTCCTGGAGTGCGGGCTGTACCGCGACGCGGGGCTCTCCGGCGACCTGCTGCCCACGCTCACCCCCGTGCCCGGCAAGCCGCTCCACTACACGCTGGACGGCACCGAGTGGGCGCCGTTCGCCGAGGGGACCGAGGACCCGACGCACGCCTGGTTCCGCCGCTCGGAACCCCGGGTGGTCCTCGGCGGCACCGACTCGGGCGTCGCCAACCCGGCGAAGGACGACGGCACCACGCTGCTCGACGCCATCTGGGCGGCGGCACCGTTCCGCGACAAGGGCGCGCTGGTGACACACGTACGGTCGACGGTGGGCGCGTGGGTGGAGGCCGGGCTGCTCGGGGAGGACGAGGGCGAGCGGGTGGTGCGGACCGCGCGGAGGGCGGCGTTCGCGGACTGACGGGAGCGAGTTTTTACCCGCGGAAGTGATCGGTTCGCGGCCCGCGTCCGTACCTCCTGGTGTCCGAGCCTGTCTTCGTCCCAGGAGGCACGATGCGCATCACGCGCACCACCGCAGGGACCGCCTTCGTGGCCGGTGCCCTGGTCCTCACCGTCACCGCGCTCGCCTACCCGGCCGTGCTCGGAGTGCGGAACACGGCCGGCACCCAGGACCGGGTCATCACCAACACGCTGTTCGGGCCGCTCACCGAGGCCGACCGGGACTTCGTGGTGAAGGTCCGTGCCGCCGGGCTGTGGGAACACCCTCTGGGATTGATGGCCATCGAGCGGGGCTCGACACCGGAGATGAAGGAAGCCGGCGAGCACCTGGTCGTCGGGCACGCCCGGCTCGACGCGACCTGCCGCAGGATCGCGCCCGAGCTGGGCATTACCCTGCCCAACCTGGCGTCCCCGCAGCAGCAGCAGTTCGTGTCGACCGTCGACGGGACCACGGGCCGGCAGTTCGACACCACCGCGGTCAACATCATGCGCATCACGCACGGCCAGATCTTCCCGGCCATCGCCGAGATCCGCGCCAACACCAAGAACAGCCTCGTGCGGCAGCTGGCCGACCAGGCCAACGACACCGTGCTGGACCACATCACCGTGCTGGAGAAGACCGGCCTGGTCAACTTCGACCAGGTCAACTTCCAGCAGTCGGCCCCGCCGAGCCTGCCCGAGGCGCAGCTCACGCCGCCGGCTCCGCAGCCGGGTGAACCGGTGCTCTCCCTGACCGCGCCGCCAGGACTGGAGGTCAACACCTCGGCGCCGACGCCCAGTCCGACGGTCCGCTGATCCGGGGGCGTCCGCCGCGTCAGCCGCGGCGGGGCTTGCCGCCCCTGCCGCCTTTGGTGCCGCCGCTCCGGCTGCCACTCCTGGTGCTGCCCTTGCTGCCGCCCTTGACGCCGCTCCTGCCGCTGCCCTTGGCGCCGCTCCTGCCGCTGCCGCCGGTCTGCTTCCCGGCCGCCGGCTTGCGCCGCGTGGAGGCCGTTTCGGTGCGCTCGCCCTTCGCCGACGCCGGAGCGGACTGCCGGCCACGGGTGCTGTTGACGGTCCGGCCCCGGACGATGCCGATGAAGTCCTCCACCCGGTCCGTGTGCGCGTCCTCGGGCCAGGACAGCGCCACACTCGACTCGGGGGCGTCCGTGACCGTCCGGTAGGTGAGGTCCTTGCGGTGGTGCAGGCGCGCCAGCGACAGGGGCACGAGCAGCACCCCGATCCCGGCCGCCACCAGTTCGACGGCGTCCGCCGTGGTGGCCGGACGCTCGAGCGCGGGCCGGCCGGGCGGCCGCTCCCAGCCGAGGACGTCGTCCAGGGGGTGCAGCACGAGCTCGTCGGCCAGGTCCTCGACGGTCACCTCGTCGGCCGCGGTGACGAGGTGGTCCTTCGGGACCACCACGACCGTGGTCTCGGTGTAGAGCGGGATCGCGCTGAGGGCGGTCCGGTCCACGGGCAGCCGCACCAGCCCGGCGTCGGCGTCGCCGCGCAGCAGCACGCCGCCCGCCTCGCCGGCGGTGACCTGGGTCAGGGACAGCGGGACACCGGGCAGCCGCTCGTTCCAGATGCGCACCCATTTGTCGGGCGTCACCCCCGGGACGTACGCGAGCCGGAACGAGGGGGGTTCTTCCGAGCCTGTCACCCGGCCAGGTTACCGGGCGTGGCCGGGGGCGGCGGCCACCGGGCACGGCTGGGACCCCCGGTCACCGGGCGTGGTCGGCACTCGCGCAGACGCTCGATACCCTTGACACCATGACGTCGCACCAGAACACCCAGACCATGAAGCCCGCGACCGCGGCGAAGAAGCTGGGTGTGTACCTCGAGGCCACACCCGCCGAGTTCCAAGAGGGCGTCGTCACGCGCGCCGAGCTGAACACGCTCCAGGCCGACCCGCCCGAGTGGCTGCGGGACCTGCGGCGCGACGGTCCGCACCCGCGGCCGGTGGTGGCCGCCAAGCTGGGTGTCTCCATCGCGGGTCTGCACCGGGGCGGGGTCACGGAACCGCTCACCACGGAGCAGATCGAGGCGCTGAAGCAGGAGCGCCCCGAGTGGCTGGAGCGGGAGCAGGCCGTCCAGGCCGACGTCCGCAAGGAGGCGGCCCGTGTGAAGAAGCTGCACGCCGAGCGCGCGGAGCGGGAACGCGCGGAACGCGGCTGACGCTCACCCCTCGGCCTTCTGCTCCGTCACGCTCCACGCGTACTGGAGCCAGTCCGACAGCACTACGGCGCTCAGCCCCGCGCACAGCAGCCTCACGGCCCGCGGCGCGACGGCGTAGGTGCCGACGAGCCCGCCGGCCACCCAGGTCGAGGTGCAGAACGGGCAGGACACCAGATCGCCGACGGCGCGGCGCAGGCCGCTGCCGCGCGGCGCGTCCATCACCTCGTTGGCGTTGCTCTCCCGCTCGCGGTGGGTGAACGGCGCCCGCAGGAAGCTGGTGACCTTGTCCTTGGTCAGCAGCCGGGACACCTTGAACGTCGCCGCCCCCAGCAGCGCCACGTCCCAGGCCGGGACGGTGTCGGGCAGCCGCAGCCCACGGCGCCGCGCGGTCACGGCGAACACCGCGGCCCCCGCCGCGAAGGTCGTCGCGAGCGCCGCGTATCCCCCGAGGGGGGTGTCGTCGTCTCTGTCGTGGCCTTCGACGTAGCTCTGCTCGCCGTCCGTCATGAATGCCTCCTGTACGGGCCCCGCCTCTTCGCCGGGGCCGGGTACCCGCTTCGTCCCGTGTCCAGCACGTGCGCGGGAGCCGCTGTCAGTGCGGCGCCGGTCCGCCGAAGAGGTCGGCGCAGTCCGCGGGCAGGTCGGCCAGGAGATGGTCGATGCGTTCGCCGGGCACCGCCTCCGTGAGGGTGGACAGCACGGCGCCCGCGTCCCACTCCGCGGTGCGCGGCCGGGCGCCGGTCTGCTGCGCCACGCGCCGCAGGAACTCCTCACGGCCGAAGGACTCGGGACGCCCGCGTTCCAGGCGCAGCGCGTCGTCCAGGGGCGCGGGCAGGTCCGCGGCCAGGCCGGCGGCCTCCTCCGGGGCGATGCGGGACGCGATCACCCACAGGACGGCCGTACTGACCTGCTCGGCCTCCTCCTCGCTGTGGTACTCGCCGCGGTCGCGGACCAGGGTCAGGAATTCGTCGAGGCGCATGGCGTCGTCCTTCCGCCGGTTCTCGCTCCGGCCCCGGGTGCCCTCGGCACGGGCCAGGGAAACGGCGCGGTCTCGGAGAAACGGCGCGGTCTCGGAGAAACGGCGCGGTCTCGGGGAAACGGCGCGGTCTCACCGGGGTGCGCGGGCGGCGTCGGCAAGCATGGCCACCCGGGTCATGGCGTCGTCCCTGAACAGCGCGTGTCCGGCGGCGATCCGCTCCCGCCGGGCCGGGCCGGGGGCGGTGAGCCGCCGCAGCGCGCCGAGCAGCGCGGTCTCGTCCTCGGCGACGTCCGAGACGCCGAGCGCGGCCATCCGCCGGACACCGTCCGCGCCGTGGCCGGGGATGGGGCGGTACCCCACGACCGGCAGTCCGGCGGCGAGCGCCTGTACGGCGGTCTGGCCGGCGGCGTTGTCGACCAGGGCGCGGGCGGCGTGCATCAGGCCGGGCATGTCCGTCACCCAGCCCAGCGCGACCACGCCCGGTGTGCCGGACAGTCGGCGGCGCAGCCGTTCGTTGTCCCCGCAGAGCGCGACCGGGAGGATGCCGTGGTCCGTGAGGAGCCGGACGGTGGCGTCCAGGCGTGAGCCCACTCCCCAGGCGCCGGCGGACAGCACCACGGCGGGCCGCCCGGGGCCGAGACGGTCGAACAGCCCCCGCCACCCGGCCGCTCCGGGGGTGTCGGGGACGTCGGGAGTCTTCGCGAAGAACTCCGGAGCCACGACCGGACCGCACGTCCACGCGGACGTACCGGTGCTCTCCCGCACCTCGCGTGCCGCGTCCTCCGTGAGACACAGGCAGTGGTCGTTGCCCGGGTGGAGCCACTGACGGTGGACGGCGAAGTCGATCACGATGACGACACTGGGCACGTCCAGCAGACCTCGGGCCCGGAGGTGGCCGGTGAGCTGGGCGCCGAGGTGGAAGACGGGGACGACCACGTCCGCTTCCGTACGCTCGGCCAGCTCGCGCAGGCGGCCGCCGGCGAGCCGGGCCAGGGGCGTGCCGCCGGGGCGGTGTCCCGCGCCGGGGCGCAGGAACAGGCGGTACAGGGCGGCGTACGCCCAGGGAAAGCGGCGTACCGACCCTCGGTAGAAGTGCCGCAGCGCACCGCCCAGGCCGTACGGGAGCAGGGCGAGGACGTCGACGACGAGGGCGTCGTCACCGCGTTCCCGGGCCCGGCGGACCAGTTCGGCGGCGACCGTGTCGTGCCCGGCGCCCATGCTCGCGCTGACCACCAGCAGCCGTCTGCCGTCCCGCGGGGCTCGCGGGGCGGCGGGACGGCGGGGCGCTGATGAGCTGCGGGAACGCACGGCGGTGCAAGTTGCCCACCCGGCATGTTCCAAACCGCCCCATAAGCGGACGTTTCGGGCGCCGCGTCAGGGATACTCCGTGACCGCCCGTCCGGCCGGCCGCCGGAAGCCGACCTCCTGGTCGGCCGCTTCGCCGGTGTCCGCCCCGAGCCAAGGTGGTGCCCATGGTCCATGCCTTCTCCCGCCCCCGGTCCGCTCCGGGACCGCAGGTCGTCGCGCCCGACGCGGACCACGCCAGGCCCCGGCGGGAGCCCGTCGGTGGCCGGGGCACGCGCACCCGCACGGCGCTCGTGACGGGGGCGTCCTCCGGCATCGGCGCGGCCGTGGCCCGCCGGCTGGGCGACGAGGGCGGCTGGCGGCTGGTACTCAGCGGACGTGACCCGTCCCGGCTGCGCGAGGTCGCCGAGGACGCGTCGGCCACCGCCTTCGCCGCGGACCTCACCCTGCCCGGCGCCGACCGGCGGCTCGCCGACTTCGCGCAGTCCACGGTCGGGCGGGTGGATCTGCTGGTGGCCGGTGCCGGGGTCGGCTGGGCCGGGGAGTTCCTGGACATGCCGCCGCACACCATCGACGAGGTGCTCGACATCAACGTGCTGGCCACGCTGCGGCTGGTGCGGCTGCTGCTGCCGGGCATGGTCGAGGCGGGGTCGGGGCGAGTGGTGCTCGTCGGCTCGCTGGCGGGCTGTGTGGCGGTACGCGACGAGGCCGTGTACTCCGCCGCCAAGGCCGCGGTCGGCGCCTTCGCGGACGCCCTGCGCTACGAGTTGCGGGGCACCGGCGTGGGGGTCACGCATGTGGTGCCCGGTGTCGTCGACACACCGTTCTTCGAGCGCCGCGGCGCTCCCTACCTCCGGTCCAGGCCGCGTCCGGTGCCCGCCGAGCGCGTGGCCGAGGCGGTACGGACCGCGGTGGTGCGGGGGCTGGACGAGGTCTACGTCCCCGGCTGGCTGCGACTGCCGTGCCGGGTGCGGGGCGCGGCTCCGGGGCTGTACCGGCGGCTGGCGGCGCGGTTCGGATGAACTCCGGATGAGCGGGAGCCCGCGGCGGTGAGTGTCCTCACCGTCCTTCTGGCCCTCTTCGCGGCGCTGTCCAACGCGGCGGCGTCGGTGCTGCAGCGCCGGGCCGCGGCGCAGGACGAGGGCCGGGCGGGCGCCGTCCACACGGTGGTGCGCTCGCTGCTGCGACTGGTGCGCGACCGGTACTGGGTGGGCGGCGCGGCGCTCCTCGCGCTGACGACGGTGCTGCAGGCGGCCGCGCTGGCGGTGGGCAGTCTGGCCGTCGTCCAGCCATTGATGGCCAGTGAGCTGCTGTTCACCCTGATGGTGGGCAGCGTCGTCTTCCACCGGCGTCCCGACCCGCGGACCTGGCTGGCGTTCGTGGCACTGGCCGTGGGGCTGGCGCTGTTCCTGGGCGCCGCCGCACCCTCGGCCGGGCACGACACCGCCACTCCGGGCCGGTGGGGCTGGGCGGGCCTCGCGCTCTTCGTCGTGGTGACCGCCTTCACCTCGATCGGCAGCCTGGCGCGGGGCGCGCCCCGCGCCGCGCTGTTCGGATCGGCGTCCGCGGTGGCGTTCGGCGGTACGGCGGGGCTGCTGAAGGAGGTCACCGGGCGGCTCCCCCAGGGGGTGGGCGCCGTCCTGACCCAATGGCCTCCGTACGCCACCGCGGTGGTCGGGGTGATCAGCTTCCTGCTGCTGCAGAGCGCGTTGCGGGCGGGGACCCTCGCGGCGTCGCAGCCGGCGCTGACCCTCGGCGACGCGCTGACCAGCGTCGCCCTCGGCTGGGCCCTGTTCGGTGAACAGATCGCCCTCGGGGTGCGGGTGCTGCCCGAGCTGATCGGCGTGGCGCTGATCGGGCTCGGCAGTGTCGGGCTGGCCCGCGCGCCGTCGGTCCACGGTGCGTGGGACACGGTGCCGGCGGCACGGGACGGCCCCGGGCCGGGCAGCCGGACACAGGAGCGGCGGCGGGCATGACCGAGCTGCGCCGGACGGCCGAAACAGATGAACGGCGGGACGGCGGGACGGCGGGACAGCGGGACAGCGGGACAGCGGGACAGCGGACGGACAGGAGGCACACCGATGCGTGAGGGGTTCCACGCCGGACCGACGGTGTACGCCGTCGCGCCGGTCGTCGTCGCCGCGCTGGCCCACATCGGTCCGGCCGCGACCTGGCTGCCGGAGCTGCGCCGGCGCCGGTTCCCGGGCCTGGCCGGACAGGGCCGCCCCGACCACGTCGCCCTCACCTTCGACGACGGCCCCGATCCGGCGTCCACGCCGCACTTCCTCGACGTACTGGACGGGCTCGGTGTACGGGCGACGTTCTTCCTTCTCGGCGAGAACGTCGTACGCCACCCGGCGCCGGCCCGCGAGCTGGCCCGGCGGGGGCACGAACTCGCCGTGCACGGCTGGGCGCACGACCGCCCCTGGCTGCCGTCGCCGGCGCGGGACGCGCGCGAGCTGCTGCGTGCCGTCCGCGCGGTGGGCGAGGCCGCCGGACGCGTTCCGCGCTGGTACCGCCCGCCCTACGGCATCCTCACCTCCGGACGCTGGGCCGCCGCCCGCCGGGCCGGGCTGCGGCCGGTGCTGTGGACGGCGTGGGGCAAGGACTGGCGGCAGGACGCCACGTCCGCCTCGGTACGGGCGACCGTCGCGGCGGACCTGCGCGGGGGCGGCACGGTCCTCCTGCACGACACCGACCACGCCTGCGCCGAGGGCAGCTGGCGAGCCGCCCTCGGCGCCTTGGCGGACATCGTGCGCGACTGCCGTGAGGCGGGACTGACGGTGGGGCCGCTGGAGGAGCACGGGGTGGTCGGGACGCCCCCGTACCCAGGGGCCGGGCCGTCGGGGCGCACCCCGGTGATGCCGGTGGCGTCACCGTTTCGGTCGACGGCGCCGGGACGGCCGTAGCGTCATGACGGACAGGGACGATCAGTGCGCGGCGGCGCCGGATCCGGCGTCTCCTCCCCGGGTCCTGCGCGAGTACGCCGTGCTCGCCGACGGTGAGCGGGGAGCGGTCCTGGATCCCCTGGGCCGGATCGTGTGGCTGTGCGCCCCTCGGTGGCACGACGACGCGGTGTTCTCCGCGCTCATCGGCGGGACCGGGCACTTCACCGTGGAGCCGACGGACCCCTGGCACGTCTGGGGCGGCTCCTACGAGGAGGGCACGCTGATCCGGGTGAGCCGGTGGGTGACCGCCGAGTGCGTGATCGAATGCCGTGAGGCCCTGGCCCTGCCGGCCCGCACCGACCGTCTCGTCCTGCTGCGCCGGATGGGCGTGCGGCGCGGCGAGGCGCGGTTGTGCCTGGACCTGGACCCCCGGCCCGGTTTCGGAGACGGCCGGATGCGCGGCCACCGGCAGGAGGACGGGGTCTGGACGGCCGAGGCGGCGGGACTGCGGATGCGGCTCGCCGGGGCCCCCGAGGCGGTGTGGCGGGCCGGCGCCGGACTGTGCGGCGAGTTCCGGCTGCGCGAGGGCGAGACGCACGACCTGGTGCTGGAACTGGCCGAGGGGCGGGAGACCGAACCGCTCGACGCCGGCGCGCTGTGGCGGGCCACGGAGCGCGAGTGGCGGCGGGCCGTCCCGGACTGCTCACGGCTGGTCGCACCACGTGACGCCCGCCACGCGTACGCCGTGCTGCGCGGGCTGACCAGCGTCTCCGGCGGCATGGTGGCCGCCGCGACCACCTCCCTGCCGGAGCGGGCCAACAGCGGACGCAACTACGACTACCGCTTCGCCTGGCTGCGCGACCAGTGCTACGCCGGTCTCTCGGTCGCCGCGCACGGCCCCCACCCGCTGGCCGACGGCGCCGTGCGCTTCGTCGCCGAGCGCATCCTGGAGGACGGCGACAGGGTCCGCCCCGCCTACACGGTCGACGGGCGGCCGGTGGGCGGGGAACGCTCCCTGCGGTTGCCGGGCTATCCCGGCGGCACCGACCACATCGGCAACGACGCGGGCGCCCAGTTCCAGCTGGACACCTTCGGCGAGGCGCTGCAGCTCTTCGCCGCGGCGGCGGCGCACGACCGGCTGACGCAGGAGGCGCAGCGGGCCGCCGCCGTCGCCGTGGACGTCGTGGAACGGCGGTGGCTCGAGCCGGACGCCGGGCTGTGGGAGCTGGAGGACCGCTGGTGGACCCACTCGCGGCTGAGCGTGGTGTGCGGTCTGCGGCGCATGGCGCAAGCGCTGCCCGGGAAGGCCGGGCGCCGCCCCGCCGCACTCGCCGACGCCGTGCTGCGGGAGACCCGGCGACGGTGCCTGGACGCCGACGGCCGCTGGCGGCGGGCCGCCGACGACGACGGGCCCGAGGCCGCGCTGCTGGTGCCGATGGCCCGCGGCTGCGCGTTCGGGGAGGACGACGGTGCCACCACCCGGGCGTACATCGAGTCCCGGCTGGCCGAGGACGGGTACCTGTACCGCTTCGAGCATCCCGGAGAGCCACTCGGCGACGCCGAGGGAGCCTTCCTGCTCTGCGGGTTCACCATGGCACTCGCCACGCACCGCGTCGGTGACCGGGTCGGCGCGTTCCGCTGGTTCGAACGCACCCGGGCGGCCTGCGGGCCGCCCGGGCTGTTCGCCGAGGAGTACGACGTGCGCCAGCGGCAGCTGCGCGGCAATCTCCCGCAGGCCTTCGTGCACGCGATGATGCTGGAGTGCGCCGTCCGCCTGGCCGGCGAGTCGGCGCTGCCCTGACCCGACGGACGACCTCCCCCAGGAGTGTCCCCCGCCCTCTCCGTCAGGCAGCCGCCCCGGTCAGGTCCCGGTGGATCGGCGCCGCCCCGCCCGTCAGCGGCACACCCGTGCCGCCGCGCCGGGTGGCGACGATCTCCGCCGCGATGGACAGGGCGGTCTCCTCGGGCGTCCGGGCGCCGAGGTCCAGGCCGATCGGCGAGCGGAGCCGGGACAGTTCGCGTTCGCCGAGGCCGGCCTCCCGCAGCCGCCGGTCACGGTCCTCGTGGGTGCGGCGCGAGCCCATGGCGCCGACGTACGCGACCGGCATCCGCAGGGCTTCGGTGAGCAGCGGTACGTCGAACCTGGCGTCGTGGGTGAGGACGCACAGCACCGTGCGCCCGTCGACAGGAGTGCTCCGCAGATAGCGGTGCGGCCAGTCGACGACGACCTCGTCCGCCTCGGGGAAGCGGGCCGGCGTGGCGAAGACGGGCCGGGCGTCGCAGACCGTCACGTGGTGGCCGAGGAACTTGCCGGCCCGCACCAGCGCCGCCGCGAAGTCGACCGCGCCGAAGACGATCATGCGGGGCGGCGGCACGCTGGACTCGACGAGCAGTGTGAGCCCGCCGGGGCAGTGCGAACCGTCCTCGGAGAGGCCGACCGTGCCGGTGCGGCCGGTGTCCAGCAGGGCCCCGGCCTCTGCCACGGCCGTGCGGTCCAGGTCCGGATGCCCGCCGAGGGTGCCCTCGTGCGAGCCGTCGGGGCGGACGAGCAGGGACCGCCCGAGGAGGCCGGCCGGGCCCCGGACGACCCGGGCGAGGGCCGCGGCCCGGCCCCGCGCGGCGGCCGACAGCGCCGCCCGGAACACCTCCCGCGAGGGCGCCTGCGCGCCGACCGGCGTGACCATCACGTCGATCACCCCGCCGCACGTCAGCCCGACCGCGAAGGCGTCCTCGTCGCTGTAGCCGAACCGTTCGCGCACCGTCTCGCCGTCCCGGAGGGCCGTGGTGCACAGCTCGTACACCGCACCCTCCACGCAGCCGCCGGAGACGGAGCCGATCACCGTGCCCGCGCTGTCGACGGCGAGGGCGGCGCCGGGCCCGCGCGGCGCGCTGCCGCCGACGGAGACGACAGTGGCGACGGAGAACTCCCTGCCCTCGGCGAGCCAGCGGTCCAGCTCGTCGGCGATGTCAAGCATCCGTCCCGCCCCCGACCGCGGGCACCGTCGCCGACAGCACTCGGTCGGGCCGGATCGGCAGGCTCCGGTGACGTACACCGGTCGCGTGCCACACGGCGTTGGCCACGGCCGCCGCCGCGCCCACGATGCCGATCTCGCCGACGCCCTTGATGCCGACCGGGTCGTCCGGGTCGGGGTCGTCCACCCAGTCCGCCTCGATGTCCGGGACGTCGGCGTGCGTGGCCACGTGGTAGCCGGCGAGGTCGGGGCCGTAGAGGCCGCCGCTCGCCCGGTCCCGGACCGCCTCCTCGTGCAGGGCCATGGAGATGCCCCAGACCATGCCGCCGACGAGCTGGTTGCGGGCGGTGAGCGGGTTGACGATGCGGCCCGCCGCGAAGATGCCGAGCATGCGGCGCACCCGCACCTCGCCTGTGGTGGTGTCCACGGCGACCTCGGCGAACTGCGCCCCGAAGGAGTGCCGTTCCTTCTGCGCGAGGGCACCGAGGGCCTCGGTGGTGTCGGACCGTACGGTGATGCCCTCGGGCGGGATGCTCGCGCCCAGGGCGAGCCGCTCCCGCAGTTCGCCGGCCGCGATGGTGATCGCCCAGGCCCAGGAGCGGGTGCCCATCGAACCGCCCGCGATCATCGCCGGTCCGAAGTCGCTGTCTCCGATGCGGACCCGGACCCGCTCGGGCGTGACCTCGAGCGCGTCGGCGGCGATCAGGGTGAGCGCGGTACGGGCGCCGGTGCCGATGTCGGCGGCGGAGATCCGCACGGTGAAGGTGCCGTCGGCCTCCGCGGTCACGGCGGCGGTGGACGGAGCGGCTCCCGCCTGGAAGGAGGCCGCGGCCGTGCCGGTGCCCAGCAGCCAGCGCCCGTCGCGGCGCACCCCGGGGCGCGGATCGCGCTCCGCCCAGCCGAAGCGGCGGGCTCCCTCGTTGAAGCAGGCGGCCAGGTTGCGGCTGCTGAACGGCAGCCCGGAGACCGGGCCGGCCTCGGGCTCGTTGCGCAGCCGCAGCTCGATCGGGTCGACGCCGCAGCGTTCGGCGAGTTCGTCGAGGGCCGCCTCGATCGCGAAGGACCCCGGCGCCTCGCCCGGCGCACGCATGAAGGTGGGCGACGGCACGTCGAGCCGTACGACGTGGTTGGCCGTGTGGTGCGCTTCGGCGTCGTACATGATCCTGGCGACGCCGGTGCCGGGCTCGACGAACTCGTGGACGGTCGACGTCTGGTTGAGCGAGCGGTGTTCCAGGGCGCGCAGCCTGCCGTCGGGGTCGGCGCCGAGCCGGACGCGCTGGGCGGTGGGGCTGCGGTAGCCGGCCAGCGAGAACATCTGACGCCTCGTCATCACGACCCGCACCGGCCGTTGCAGCACGGTCGCGGCCATCACGGCGGACACCTGGTGGGCACGCAGCCCCTTGCTGCCGAAGCCGCCGCCGACGTGTTCGGATCGCACCCGCACCGAGGACTCGTCGAGGGAGAACATCTTCGCGAGTTCGCTCTGGATCCACGTGGCGCCCTGGTTGGAGTCGACGACCTCCAGGCGGCCTGCGTCCCAGAGGGCCGTGGCCGCGTGCGGCTCCATCATGCTGTGGTGCTCTTCGGGAGTGGTGTACTCCTCGTCCACCACGACGGCGGACGCGGCGAGCCCTGCCGCCAGGTCGCCCTTCCCGGTCCGGGCGGGCATGTGTCCGTCGGCCGGGTAGGCGTCGGGGCGGTCGGCGGTGAGCGTGACGTCGTGCGGTTCCGCGTCGTAGGTGACGACGAGGGCCTCGGCGGCCTCCCTCGCCTGCTCGGACGTTGCGGCGACGACGAGGGCGACCGGCCAGCCCGCGTGCGGCACCCGGTCGTTCTGGAAGACGGCGGCGGTCGGGTCGGGCGGGATGCCCAGCATGCCGACGTAGTCGGTGTCGACGCGCGGGGCGTTGCCGTGGTGGAGGACGGCGAGGACGCCGGGCATGCCGAGGACCGGGTCGGTGCCGATCGAGCGGATGCGGCCGCGGGCGACGGTGGAGAGCACCAGCCAGCCGTGCGCGAGGTCGGCGAAGGGGATCTCGCCGGCGTAGCGGGCCGCTCCGGTGACCTTGTCGCGGCCCTCCACACGCGTGTGCGCGGTGCCGACGGCACCCCTCACCGTCGTACGGCCGGTCGTGGCGGTGCTCATCGGGCGGCCTCCTCGGCGAGTTCGGTCAGGACGGCCACCACGAGGTTGCGCATGAGGGTCACCTTGTATCCGTTGTCGGACAGCGGCCTCGCGGCCGCGAGTTCGGCGTCCGCGGCGGCGGCGAAGGTATCGCCGCCCGCCGGTCGGCCGATCAGCACGTGCTCGGCCGCGCGGGCCCGCCAGGGCCGGGAGGCGACCGCACCGAAGGCCAGCCGCGCGTCGCGTACGACGCCGTCCTCGACGTCGAGCGCGGCGGCGACCGAGCCGATCGCGAAGGCGTACGAGGCGCGCTCGCGCACCTTGCGGTAGCGGGAGCGGGCGGCTACCGGGGCGGGCGGCAGGGTGATGCCGGTGATCAGCGCGCCGGACGGGAGGGCGGTCTCCCGGTCCGGGGTGTCGCCCACGGGGAGGTAGAAGTCGGCGAGCGGCGACTCCCCGGGCCCCTCGGGGGTTTCGTAGGCGACGACGGCGTCGAAGGCCGTCAGGGCGACGCCCATGTCCGAGGGGTGCACCGCCACGCAGTGGTCGGAGGCGCCCAGGATGGCGTGGTTGTGGTGCTCGCCCGTGATCGCGGGGCAACCGCTGCCGGGGGCACGCTTGTTGCACGGCTTGCTCACGTCGGTGAAGTAGCCGCAGCGGGTGCGCTGGAGCAGGTTCCCGCCGACGGTGGCCATGTTGCGCAGCTGCCCGGAGGCGCCGGCCAGCACCGCCTGGGCCAACGCCGGGTAGCGGCGGCGCACTTCGGGGTGGGCTGCGAGGTCGCTGTTGGTGACGGTCGCGCCGACGCGCAGGCCGCCGTCGGCGGTCGGCCCGATGCGGTCCAGGGGGAGCTCACGGACGTCGACGAGCCGGGCGGGGCGCTCGACGCCGGTCTTCATCAGGTCGACGAGGTTGGTGCCGCCGCCGAGGTAGCGGGCGTCCGGGTCGGCGGCGAGCAGCGCCACCGCGCCCGAGACGTCGTCGGCGCGCTGGTAGCCGAACTCCCTCATGCCGCCGCCCCCTTCACTGTCTCCTGCGCCGTCTCCGTCCGGGACGCGCCCCGGGTCTTCTCATGGGCCTCCGCCGCGCGGGCGACCGCCTGGACGATGGAGACGTAGGCACCGCAACGGCACAGGTTGCCGCTCATCCGTTCGCGGATCTCGTCCGGTGTCAAAGGTGGCGGTCCGGCCTCGGGCCGTACGTCGTCGGTGGCGGCGCTGGGCCAGCCGGCCGCGTGTTCCTCGATGACGGCGACGGCCGAGCAGATCTGGCCGGGGGTGCAGTAGCCGCACTGGTAGCCGTCGAGATCGAGGAAGGCCTGCTGCACCGGGTGCAGCCGGTCGCCCTCGGCCATGCCTTCGATGGTGGTGATCTCGCGCCCCTCGGCGGCGACCGCGAGGTTCAGGCAGGAGACGGCGCGGCGCCCGTCGACCAGGACGGTGCAGGCGCCGCACTGCCCCTGGTCGCAGCCCTTCTTGGTGCCGGTGAGGTCGAGGCGCTCGCGAAGGGCGTCGAGGAGGGTGGTGCGGTGGTCGACGGTCAGCTCGTGCTTCTCGCCGTTGATGTTCAGGATGACGGCGCTGGACGTCGACGAGGGCGCTGGGGCCATGATCAGCCTTCTTTGGTGTCTGGTGACAGTGAAAACGGGCTGTAGGCGGTGGGGTTCGTGCGTGGCCGGGGCCGCCGGCCGTATCCGCCGCTAGAGTGGGCGAACAAACGGACAACTGTCCGCTCACTGGAAACGTAACGGACAGTTGTCCGCTTAGCAAGGACGGGATTCGGCCACGAACCCGGAAGGAGGACGAGTGCCGCAGTCGGACCACGAAAAGTCGGACAGGGACAAGAAGGACGCTCCCCTGCGCTCGGACGCTCTGCGCAACCGCGAGCGCATCCTGCACGTGGCCACGGAGGAGCTGACGCGCTGTGCGGACGCCCCGCTGAGCGCCATCGCCAAGAAGGCGGGCGTCGGCCAGGGCACGTTCTACCGCAACTTCCCGAACCGGGAGGCTCTCGTCCTGGAGGTCTACCGCTACGAGATGCGGCAGGTTGCCGACGCCGCGCCCCAACTGCTGTCCACCCGGGAGCCCGAACAGGCCCTGCGCGAGTGGATGGACCGACTCGCCGGGTTCGCCATGACCAAGGCCGGTCTGGCGGACGCGATCCGGCTGGTCACCAGCGCGCCCGGCGGGCCGGAGAAACCGCGCCCCACCCCGGTCATGGACGCGGCCCAACTCCTGCTCCACGCCAACGAGGTGGCCGGCACCATCCGGCCCGGGGTCTGCGCCGACGACTTCTTCCTCGTCATCGGCGGTCTCTGGCTGATCGATCCCGGCGAGGACTGGCAGCCTCGGGTTACCCGGTTCCTGGACTTCGTCATGGACGGGCTGCGGGCGGGAGCGCCAGGCCGGCCACCGCGCCCCTGAAGCGGTAACGGCGCTCGGGGCGGCCCGCGACGCCGTAGCGCAGGGAGACCTCCGCGCTGCCCACGGTGTGGAAGTACTCCAGATAGCGGCGGGCACTGACCCGGGAGACGCCGGTCCGAGCCGCGCACTCGCTGGCGGACAGCGTGCCGTCGGCCTCACGCAGGGTTCGTTCGACCAACTCGGCGGTCTCGACGCTCATGCCCTTGGGCAGCGCCGGGACCGCGGCGGCCGGCGCCGCCGCTCCCGCCAGTACCCGGTCGACGTCGGCCTGACTGCGCACCACCGTGCCGAGCAGGCGGCCCCGCTGGACGGCGTAGCGCTCCAGCCGGACCCGCAGGTCCTCGAACTCGAACGGTTTGAGGAGGTAGTCGACCACGCCGTGCCGGACGGCGCCGCGCACCGCGTCCGCCTCCCTGGCCGCGCTGATGACCATGACATCGCAGTCGTGGCCGGCGGCGCGCAGCCGGGGGATGACATCGAGGCCGAAGACGTCCGGCAGGTACAGGTCGAGCAGAACGAGGTCGGGGCGCAGTTCCCCGACGGCAGCGAGCGCCTGCTCTCCGGTGCCGGCGACCCCGACGACCCGGAAGGGCTCGACGCGCTCGACGAAGGCCCGGTGGACCCGGGCCACCATGAAGTCGTCGTCGACCACGAGCACGCCGATCGCGGCGCCGGCGGCATGGGACACGGCCTCCGTCGCTGCGGCCGCAGCGGCCGCGTGGGTCGTACCGGTCCTACCCGTCGTAGCCGCCGCGTGGGCCGTACCGGTCGCAGCGGTCGTGTCGACCGTGCCGCTCCTACCCGTCATGGTGCTGCTCCTTCCGCCACCGCGTCGGTGAGGTGGCTGACGGTCATGCGTGCGGTGAACATGGCCCCCTCGGGGGTGTTGGTCACCGAGATCTCACCGCCGTGACGCTCGCAGACCAGCCTGGTCAGCGCCAGGCCGATACCGCGCTCGCCCTGCCGGGCGGCCTTGGTGGTGAAGCCGTGGGAGAAGACTTCGCGGGCCAGTTCGGGCGCCACGCCGGGCCCGGAGTCGCGGACCACGATCTCCACGCTGGAGGCGTCGTGACTCAGCTCGACCTCGACCCAGGCCTCATGGCCGGTGCCGGGCGCCGCGGCGGCATCCACGGCGTTGTCGACGAGGTTGCCGACCACGGTCGCCACGTCCGCGGCGTCCTGGGGGGCGAGCCGGTCCAGAGCCGTGCGGTCCGACACCCGCAGGGCGACCCGGCGCTCGGCCGCGAGGGAGGACTTCGCCGTCAGCAGCGCGGCGACGGCGGTGTCGCGCACCCGACGGCTGAGGGTGACGTCCAGGGACTGGCGGCGCTGGTTGAGCGCGCGGATGTAGCGCACCACCTCGTCCTGCTCACCGATCTCGATGAGCCCGGAGATGGTGTGCAGCTGGTTGGCGAACTCGTGGGCCTGGGCGCGCAGCAGCTCGGAGGTGCTGCGGAAGGAGCCGATCTCCCGTTCCAGGCGGGCCAGTTCGGTGCGGTCGCGCAGGGTGGTGACGGAGCCGAGCGGCCGGCCGTCCTTGCTGACGGTCATGCGGTTCATCACCAGGACCCGGCCGTGCCGGACGACGACCTCGTCGCGAGGCTCGGCCGTGTCCGCCGTGGCGCCGGCCAGGACGTCGCGCAGCCTTCCGTCGATACCGAGGCCGTCCAGGCTCCGGCCCACGCAATCGGCCGGCAGGCCGAGCAGGCGCCGGCCCAT
This sequence comes from Streptomyces sp. NPDC017890, assembly GCF_044328675.1. Lineage (NCBI taxonomy): Bacteria > Bacillati > Actinomycetota > Actinomycetes > Kitasatosporales > Streptomycetaceae > Streptomyces > Streptomyces sp. NPDC017890. Next base: position 56,272 of record NZ_JBIRHU010000007.1, on the reverse strand, counting down.
CTCGTTGACCAGGGTGATCCGGTGCTGCGGATCGAGGGCGACCACGCCCTCGGCGATGCCGTACAGCATGGCCTCCCGGTGCTCGGCGAGCCCGGCGATCTCGCGCGGCTCCAGGCCGAGGGTCTGGCGTTTGACGCGCCGGGCGAGCAGCCAGGAGCCGGCCACGCCCAGACAGCTGGCGATGCCGAGGTAGGCGAGGAGGTAGGAGGAGGCACCACTCAGGCGCTGCCACACCGTCGGGTCGGCCTCGCCGACCATCACCGTGCCGAGGTGCCGGCCGAGGGTCTGGCGGGTGGCGCCGAGCACCGGGACCTGCGCGACGAGCTCCCGGCTGCCCTGCACGGTCAGCGGGCCCGACCAGCCACGTCCCTCGGCGGCGTCCTCGCCGCGCGGCAGCCGGCCCCCGATCATCGTGGGGTCGGTGGAACTGACCACGCGGCCGTCGGCGTCGGCCACCGTGACCGAGGTGACCCCGGACTGGGTCTGGGTGGAGTTCACCAGCGGAGCAAGGGCCTCCCGCGGCACGGGGCGCAGGAGCTGGCTGCGGACCAGGGGGGTGGCGGCCAGTTGTTCGGCCAGAGCGGTGACCCGGCGGCCCTCGACGCGGTTGAAGGTGGCCTTGGACTGGGCGAGCGAGACGGCGGCGACCGCGAGCAGGACCACGACGACGATGGCGAGCTGGAGGACCAGCATCTCGCCCGCGAGGGTCTGACGACGGAAGGTGGGGGCCACGGCGGACTCGATCTCGGCTGACGGGGGCGCAGGACGGCGGACGTAAGCAGGGGGACGGCGGACGTAAGCAGGGGGACGGCGGACGTAGGCGGGGGGACGGGAGACGTAGGCGGGAACGGGAGACGGGGCGGGGGCGACCGGCGGGGTGTGCCGGGTCGCCATCATGGCGCCCACCTGCGGCGAAAGAAAGAGATGTGCTGTCTTCGCAACAAACCGGCGACCCACCGGCGACCGCAATGACCACAACCTCCCTTGGTTCCGGAAGGAAGACAGGGCGCCGCCGCACGGGCACCATGTGGCCCACGTCACCCTCCCCCACAGGGCTCCCCCGTACCGATCTACCCAACCGACAGGTGGTGTCATACGTGCGCCTGCGCACCCCCCTTGCCCTGCTCGGGGCCGCCGTGCTCGTGCTCGCGGGACCGCCGTTGCTCTCCACGGGCAGCGACTCCGAGACCGGCACACAGATCCCCGGCCTGCGCTTCATGGTTCCGAACACGCCCGGCGGCGGCTACGACATCACCGCCCGCACGGCCGCGAAGAACGCCGAGGACGCCGGGCTCACACACAACATCGAGGTGTTCAACCTGCCCGGCGCGGGTGGCACCGTGGGCCTGAGCCGGCTGGTGAGCGAGCACGGCAACGGCAAGCTCGCCATGTCCATGGGCCTCGGTGTGGTGGGCGCCGCCCGCTCCAACCACGCGCCCAAGACCCTCGCCGACACCACGCCGATCGCGCGGCTCACCGAGGAGCAGGACGTCGTCGTGGTCGGCAAGGACTCTCCGTACAAGACGATCGACGAGCTGATCACCGCCTGGAAGAAGGACCCGGGCAAGATTCCCGTCGGCGGCGGTTCGTCGCCGGGCGGGCCCGACCATCTCGCGCCGATGCTGATGGCGCAGGCCGCCGGGATCTCCCCCAAGTCGGTCAACTACATCCCCTTCGACGGCGGTGGCGAGCTGCTCGCATCGATCCTCGGCGACAAGGTCGGCTTCGGGGTCTCCGGCGTCGGCGAGTACCTCGACCAGATCAAGGCGGGTGAGCTGAGGGTGCTCGCCGTGACCGGCCCGGAGCGGGTCGACGACCTGAAGGACGCGCCGACGCTGAGGGAGTCCGGCTACGACGTGGACTTCACCAACTGGCGCGGCATCGTCGCCCCGCCCGGCCTGTCGGAGGCGGAACGGGACAAGCTGATCCGCCTGGCCGAGGAACTGCACGACTCCCCGGAATGGAAGAAGTCGATGGACCAGAACGGCTGGGACGACGCCTTCCTGACGGGCGAGGAGTTCGGTGCGTTCCTGGACGCCCAGGACAAGCGTGTGGTGTCGGTACTGAAGGAGCTTGGACTGTGACGACGCGGACCGACTCTTCCCCGGGCCCGACCCCTCCCCCGCCTCCGTCCCCGGCGGCCGCCCGGCGCTCATGGCTGCGCGAGCACTCCGAACTGGGCGTGTGCGTACTGCTGCTGGCGCTGGGCGCGCTCGTCCTGACCGACGCGCTCACCATGGACGTCGACATCACCCAGCGCGGGCCGGTCGGCCCCAAGACCGTCCCCATGGTGGTCGGCATCGGGCTGCTGGTGATCGCCGCGCTGCTCGCCGTCGACGTCCTGCGCGGCGGCCGGGGCGAGGCCGAGGGCGGCGAGGACATCGACCTGTCCGAGCCGGCCGACTGGCGCACGGTCCTGCTGCTGTCCGGGATCTTCCTCGGCGCGGCCGTGCTGATCGAGCCGGCCGGCTTCCCCGTCGCCGGGGCGCTGCTGTTCTGGGGTGCCGCCTTCGCTCTCGGCAGCCGTCGCGTGGACCGCGATCCGCTGATCGCCGCGGGGCTGTCCCTGTTCACCTACGTCGTCTTCGACAAACTGCTCGGAGTGCCGTTGCCCGGCGGTCCGCTGATGGGAGTGCTCTGACATGAACGCCCTCAACTCCCTGATGGACGGCTTCGGTACGGCCCTCACCCCCCTCAATCTCCTGTGGGCCGCCCTCGGCGTGCTGCTCGGCACGGCGATCGGCGTCCTGCCCGGCATCGGCCCGGCGATGGCGGTGGCGCTGCTGCTGCCGGTGACGTACGGGCTCGATCCGGTCGCCGCGTTCATCATGTTCGCCGGCATCTACTACGGCGCGATGTTCGGCGGTTCGACCACCTCCATCCTGCTCAACACACCCGGCGAGAGCGCCGCCGTGGTGGCCGCCATGGAGGGCAACCCCATGGCCAAGGCGGGGCGCGGCGCCCAGGCGCTGGCGGCCGCCGCCATCGGTCACTTCGCGGGCGGCATGATCGGCACGGTCCTGCTCGTCGCGCTGGCACCGACGGTCGCCGACCTGGCGGTGGACATCGGCGCGCCGGACTACTTCGCCATCATGGTGCTGGCGTTCATCGCCGTGACGTCGGTGCTGGGTTCGTCGCGGGTCAGAGGTCTGGCCTCCCTGTTGATCGGTCTGACGATCGGCCTGGTGGGCCTGGACCAGATGACAGGACAGCAGCGTCTGACCTTCGGTTCCCTCCAACTCGCCGATGGCGTCGACGTGGTGATCGTGGCGGTCGGTCTGTTCGCGATCGGCGAGGCGCTGTGGGTGGCGGCCCACCTGCGGCGCGGGGCGGCCGAGCCGATCCCGGTGGGCCGCCCCTGGCTCGGCCGCGCCGATGTGAAACGGACCTGGAAGTCCTGGCTGCGCGGCCCGTTCATCGGCTTCCCGTTCGGCGCCATCCCGGCGGGCGGCGCGGAGATCCCCACGTTCCTGTCGTACGTCACGGAGAAGCGCCTGTCCAAGAACAAGGACGAGTGGGGCAAGGGCGCCATCGAGGGGGTGGCCGGCCCGGAGTCGGCGGCGTCGGCCTCGGCGGCGGGCACGCTGGTGTCCATGCTGACGCTGGGTCTGCCGACGACGGCGGTCGCGGCGGTCATGCTGGCCGCCTTCCAGCAGTACGGCATCCAGCCGGGCCCGCTGCTCTTCGAGCGCGAACCCGAACTGGTGTGGGGCCTGATCGCCTCGCTCTTCGTCGGCATGGTGCTGCTGCTCGCGCTCAACCTGCCGCTGGCACCGCTGTGGGCCAAGCTGCTGCGCATCCCGCGGCCGTACCTCTACGCGGGGATCATGTTCTTCGCGGCAGTCGGCGCCTACGCGGTCGGCGGCGAGGTCGTCGACCTGGTGACCCTGTTGATCATCGGCCTGGTCGGCTTCGGCATGCGGCGCTACGGCCTTCCGATCCTGCCGGCCGTGATCGGTGTCATCCTCGGCCCGAACGCCGAACAACAGCTGCGCCGGGCCCTGCAGATCAGCGACGGCAGCGTGACGGGCCTGGTCGACACGCCGTTCGCGGTGACGGTCTACGCGGTCATCGTGCTGCTGCTCGCGTGGCCGTTGCTGAAGCGGCTGGTGCGCCGGGGGCGTGGCTGACCCGGCAGCCGGAGGGGACGCCGAGCCTGCGGCCACGACGTGATCACCGCCACGGCACCCGGCGCGCGTGGCGGAACGTCCCGGCCGGACCGGGTTCCGTCACCTTCCGCTGCGGGCTCCACGGTCCGACTCCTCAGGAGCCTGGGTACTGTGAACCACGTGACGAGTGAGGAAGTGATGCAGGACGGTGCCCATCGTCGCGTGGTGCGGATCGGTGACACCGTCCGCAGACCCGTCCAGCCGTGGACTCCCACCATCCACGCGTTGCTGCGGCACCTGGCGAAGGTCGGCTTCGCCTGCGCGCCGCGGCCACTGGGATTCGACGACGAGGGGCGTGAGGTCCTCACCTACATCGAGGGGGAATCCGGTCCGTCGGGCTGGGCCAAGGTCGCGGACGACCGAGGCCTCAGGAACTTCGCCCGGCTGCTGCGCGACTACCACGAAGCCTGCAGTGGCTTCACGCCCCCGCCGGGAGCGGCCTGGTCCACGGACGCGGTCGACCCGGGCGGCGACGAGGTCGTCTGCCATGGGGACTTCGGGCCCTGGAACGTCGTCTGGCAGGGCGACCAGCCGGTCGGCATCATCGACTGGGATTTCGCCCGGCCGGCACCACGCCTGCACGACGTGGCCTACGCCCTGGAGTACGTCGCTCCGTTCCGCGACGACGCCGATTGCCTGCGCTGGCTGCACTACCCGGCGCCGCCCGACCGCCGTGCGCGACTGGAGGGTTTCTGCGACGCGTACGGCCTCGAGTCGACCGCGGGCATCGTCGACGCCGTCATCGCCAGGCAGCAGGACAACGCCGACCTCGTGCGCCGACTGGCTGAGCAGGGGCACGAGCCTCAGGCCACCTGGGTCGCCGACGGGCTCCTGACCGAACTCGGCAAGAGGATCGACTGGAGCAAGACACACCGGCATCTGGTCGAGTAGCCGATTCGCGCGTCGGAGAAGACCGGCCCCTCCTCACCGGCGGTGGACGCTGACGGCATAACCGCCGCCGTCGTAGGGGTCGGCGTCCCAGGTGGCGAAGCGGTCGACGAGGGTGAGGCCGGACGCGGCGCAGCAGTCGTCGTAGTCCGACAGCGTGAGGCTCGGCTCCACGGGCAGGTGAGCTTCGTCCAGGCCGAAGCCCGCGACCATCAGGCCGCCCGGGCGCAGGGCCGCGGACAGGTGTCCGACCACCGTGGCCTCAGTGCCGGCAGTGAGCAACGGGAACACGTTGCCGGCGGCGACCACAAGATCGAAGTCCGCTGCGAGACCGAGCGGGGCCGGCTCGAACTCGGCCAGATCGAGCTGGAACCAGGACAGTTGTGGCGCCTGCTTCCGCGCCACCGCCAGCATCGACGCGTCGAGATCCACCCCGACACAGTCGTACCCGAGCTCCGCGAGCCGGATCATGATCCGTCCAGTACCGCACCCGGCGTCCAGCACCCGCGCTCCGACAGGCACGAGAGCCGCGCAGAACCGCGCCTCACCGTGCACGTCTGCGCCGCCACGGGCCAGGCTCGCGAACCGTGCGGCGTAGTCCTCCCCCGACGTCTTCCCTGCCAACTCCGTCCAGCGGCTCATGAGGGCAACTGTAGACCGACTCGATGAGGGCTGGGGCAGTGGCTGATCGTAGTCGTAGCCCTTGCCGGCGAGGAGCTCGGCCGGTCGTCGGCGGCGCGGCCCGCGCCGGGAGCGGATCGGCGGGATTTTGCGTACCAGTGGCGCCAGGCCGGGACCGGCGTCAGGAGTCGGGGCCGGAGGCGCCCAGCGACAGGGGCGGACCGTGACGGACGCCTCGCCGGAACGGGCCTCGCGCTCGACAGACCGGACGGACCCTGATGGGCCGAAGTCAGCAACGTCGCACGACGGGTCCGGGAGGAGGAGGCCGCTGGGAAAGGGGGCAGCTCCGCTGCCACCTCGCCCGGCGGCCCACCTCACGCGGGGTCTCGCCGGGCGCAGTTGCCCCGGTGGGGGCCGGGCGCTGCCCCCGTCATCGCCCATAAGCACCTGCCGGTGGCATCGCGGGCGCGGTAGGTGTAACCGCAAACACCCACGCTCGCGGAAGAGACCGCCATGCATGCTGAACGATCCCGCGAGGACGGACGGGACGGAGCGGTCCGGGACCGGCCTGCCGTCGGACGCCCGTCCGCCCCGCGCCAGGGGGCTGTGCCTCATGTCCTCGCGTTGCAACGCACCGCGGGCAACATCGCGACGAACCGGATGCTCGGCTCCGGCAGAGCCACGATGCCGGTGCAGCGTCTGGTCAAGCTCGGGGGGAAGGTGTACTCCAACGATCTCCGGCTGCCCGAGAGCGAGCCGTCCGTCGAGTCGCTGTGGGAGTCCGTCGTCCAGGTCGCCGAGGGCGGGACGGACGAGGAACGGGCGGAGTTCGAGACGTACCGCCGGCAGATGCGGGCGCAGTTGGACAAGTGGGTGGACGACCGCGCGGTCGGCCGGCTGCACCCGGACCCGGACAAGGCCCGTACCCACCCTCGGGGCCGCAAGCAGCAGGCGCGGTCCTACCGCAGCGTCGAGGAGTTGTACGCGGGCCTGCTGGGCTGGGTCAAGCAGAAGCCGGGACGCCATGAGGAGCGGGAGTTGGCCGATCAGGTCCGCGGCTCCTCCGACATCGACCGTCAGCTCGACGCCTTGCTGGTGAAGGTCAAGCGCTGGATCGACGACCAGCCGGAGATGAACGACGATCCGGTCCTGCGAAAGCGCCTGTGGCAGGAGCTGCGGACCAGCCAGGTGAGGAGACCGGACGGGGAGACGGTCCCGCTGGGCGTCTACCGGCAGCACACCGCTCGGATGGCCGGGAAAGGGCGGGGTGAGGCCACCCGGATCGGGCAGGACATGGCCGCCGTAATGGAACATCCGGAGAAGTACGGCCAGGCGGACAAGATCGTCGTGCTGCACGATGTGATGGAGTATCTGGGGAACCCCGGGCACGGCAACCCGCGCACCGCGGGTACGGACTTGCTCCTGTCCCCTCCCAGCAGCCGGTTCCTGAGCACCAAGGAGATAGACCCCGTCACCGGCCGGCGGACCGAGAGCACAAAGTCACGGGGTATGCGGACCGAGAACTGGAGGGGGCCCCTCGCCACCCGCGACGAGGCCGACCCCACCACCCTCTTGGCCCGGCGGCACAACGTGCCGGTGGGGCCCGGCCAGTCCTTCACCACGGTCCGCATGCTCCACCTCGGTGCCGAGGCGGGTGGCACCACGGGGGAGCTGGGAGCGATGGCCTGGGCGCTGTTCGCGTTCTGGCGTGTCAACTACGACCACACGTCGCGGCTGGCGTACCACACCCTGCACGAGACCCTCGACATGGCGTCGAACTTCGGTGTCTCCTACAACATGCTGGACCGGGGCGCCGGCCTGGCCGACTACCGCCCCGGCACCCTGTTGAAATCGATGCGGGAGACGATCGCGGAACTGCGCAAGGACCTCATCGGCCTGGGCGAGGCCGTGAAGCAGCACGATCGTACGGCCGACGCCGACGGCGACGGCGAGCAGTTGGCGGGCCGGTACCGGGCTCTGCGTGAGAAGGTGGACACGGCGGCCCGGGGCACCGGGTGGATGCTCCTCGCCGACCCCGAGACGAGGGCGGTGGCCCGCCGCGAGGCGGCCCTGGCCCTGCAGGACGCGCTCGCCGAGTACACGTGGCTCTGCGAGGACCTGGCCCGCTCGCCCACCGTGAGGGAGCCGGCCTGGGCCAGCACACCCCCGCCGGGGACCTACTCCGTCTGAGCGGCCTCCCGTCGACCGGTCACGACCGGGTGAGGGGGCTGTCGAACGAGTACCCCTGTCTCATTTTGTGAGACAGGGGCGTTCGGTGCGGCCCGAAGCCGCCCCTCCTGACGGCGGACACAGCCCTACCCGAGGAACGACAACCGGTCCTGACGGTGGTGATTCGAGACGTTCGTGTCCGCCAACCTCCGTTAAGGCAACCCCGAGGACAGCGGGCCTGCCTGAAGGGAGGCTGGTCGCGCTCCTCTGTCCTCCCGGGGCCCGCCGCTCTTGAGCGCTCGCACACCCTTTGTCAGGACCTCTTGGTCCCGGCCGTCGGCTCCGTCTCCGGCCAGGACGGCGTCCGCGTCGGCGCCATCAGCCGCCCGCCCCACGACCGCCCCACGTGGACCCGGCCGGCCCCACCGAACCGAAAGCAGATCGAGGATGACGTGCACAGGATGCTGGGGCTCAACGCGAATGCACCGGACCATCATTTCCCGTCACGGCAATGTGTACGGGCCGGTCCGGTGGAGTTCCAGGGTTGTGGCGAGGCGGATGACGGCGGTGTGCCAGTGGGAAGTGGCGGCGGCCGGGCCGTGGGTGCGGAGGGTGGTTGTCACAGCGGAGACCTTGTCCGCGGTGGTGTGGAAGCCGGTCCGGTGCAGGAGGGCGGCTGCTGATTCGAGGGTGTCGTGGTCGGTGGCAGTCAGGTTCTTCAGGCCGTGGTGGGCGGCCTCGGCGAGGGCGGCGAGGGCCTGTTCCAGGGCGGTGGTGAGGGGGTCGTCCGGGGGGTGCGGGGCGACGGGGAGGGCGGTGTCGCCGTCGCCGGGGGCGAGGTCGGGGACGAGGACGCCGTGGGAGGTGCGGACGGCGAGGGGGGCGAGGAGGACCCTGCCCCGGTCATGGCGGAGGGAACCGCTGATCCGGTCGGCGGTGCCGGAGGCGAGGGCGTCGGCCAGGGCGTCCAGGGTGCCGGGGCAGTGGGGGTTGTGCGCGGTGCTCAGCAGGACCTCGTTGCCGGCCGGGTCGCGAAGGACGGCTTCGAGGCGCTGTGCGGCCGCGTCGTACCGCACGGGTCCGGCCTCCGTGACGGCGAGGACGCGCATGGACTCGGCCTCCACTCGAGGGCGGACGAGGCGGGGAGGGAGGGTACCTGGGGCCGGGAACTGTGCGGCGAGGTCGGTGACCAGCAGCCCGGGCGGCAGGTCGTCCCAGGAGGCGCCGACGGGGGTGACGGAGGTGGTGGCGATCCGGCCGCGGGAGATCTCCACGGCGCGGCCTGCTGTGCGGGAGGTGGCCTCGCTGACCACGTTGGCGGCGGCAAGGGTGCGCAGGTTTGTACCGAGGATCCGGCGGGAGCCGAGGTCGTGGCCGGTGGGCGCCTGACCGTCGGGCAGCTCCCAGCGTTTGTGCAGAACGAGGACGATACCGGCATCGGGGTGGGCGAAGAAGACGTCGGCGGTGCGGTCGCGGGCGGATCCGTCGACGTGGCAGCCGAGGGCGACGAGGCGGACTCGGCGCAAGGCTGTGCGGGCCGTCTCTGCAGTGCCGAGGACGGCTGCGGGGTCGGTGGGGGCGGCGCGGTGGCGGGCGTGGAGTTCGGCGAGGAGCAGGGCGTGGGTCTCGCGGTCGTGGCGGGCGCCGCGGACGGCGTGCTCGGCGAGCTGGTGGCGTATCCCCTCGAGGGCCGCGGCGGGCCAGTGGCGGCCGGCGGCCGTGAGGGCGGCGCCGGCACGGCGGAGGGTTCCGTCCAGGACGGGGCCGGCCTGGGGGACGCCTTCGACGAGGAGTTCGTCGACAAGGTCCATGGCCGCACGGTGGGCGCTGTCACCGTGGTCCGGGGTTGTTCCCTTTCCTCCGACGGTGACTCGGTCGCTGCCCTCGGTGTCGGCGGCTCGGAAGGCCCAGACGGCGAGTACGACCGTCGCGCCGCGCAGCGGCTCGGCGGCGTCGGTGACGGCGAAGCCGGGGCGGTGGGGCACGGGGAAGCGGACGGTGCAGGCGGGGAGTTCGACGGCCGGAACGGGGTCGGCGGGGGTGGGGCGGTGGAGGACGGCCCGGTAGCCGCGGTCGCGGGTGCGACGGGCTGCGGTGAGGGCGGGACGGCCGAAGGCCTCGGCGAGGGCGGTGTCGTCGATGCTTCCGGGGGACCAGTCGGTGAAAGGCGGCGGGGTGTCCGATGCGGTCGCGGTGCGCTGGTAGGCGAGGACGAGGCCGATGCGGTGGCGGCAGACTCCGTGGGCTTCGCAGCTGCAGTGGGCGTCCTGCAGGGTGGTGCCGGGCGGCAGTCGGGTCTCGGTGCCGTCAGGAAAGCAACCGTGCACGGTGTGGTCGCCGGCGACGTCCAGGTCGGGGCCCGCTCCGGCGTCGAGGTCCTTGGCCGCGCGTTTGACCAGGCCGCGGTTGGCGAGGGCGGCGAGGGTGTCGGGGGTGAGGGCGAGCAGGTCGGTGCGGGTCATGCCGTTCGTCCTCCGTGGGCCATTCTCTCGGCGACGAATTCGGCGAGGTGGCCGGGGGTCATGGCACCGATGTGTGCGCCGGCCTCGGCGACGCGGCCGGCCAGGTCGCGGTCGTAGGAGGGGGCGGCCTCCTCGTCGAGGGCGGCGAGGCCGAGGACGGTGACGCCCTGTCCGGTCAGGTCGCGGACGGTGCGGGTCAGGCGGTGGGCGTCGCCGCCCTCGTAGAAGTCGGTGATCAGGGCGATGATCGTGCGGCGCGGGTTGCCGACGAGGCCGGCGGAGTAGTCGACGGCGCGGGCGATGTCGGTGCCACCACCGAGCTGGACCTTCATCAGGAGTTCGACGGGGTCGGTGACGTCGGAGGTGAGGTCCACGACCTGCGTGTCGAAAGCGACCAGGTGGGTGCGCAGTCCGGGCAGGCCCCAGAGGCAGGCAGCGGTGACGGCGGAGTGGATCACGGATCCGGCCATGGAGCCGGACTGGTCGACGAGGAGGATCAGCTGCCACTGCTCGATGTGGCGGCGGGTGCGGGAGTGGAAGTGCGGCTGCTCGATGAGGATGCGGCGGTCCTCGGGCCGGTAGTGGGCGAGGTTGGCGCGGATCGTGGCTCTGAAGTCGAAGTTCCGGGCGAGGGGGGTTCGGCTGGGGCGGCGGGAGCGGGCTCCGGTGAGGGCGCGCCGGATCTCCGGCCTCAGCCGCTCGGTCAGGTCCCGCACGACGGCTTCGACGATGCGCCGGGCGGCGGCCAGAACCTGCGGGTTCATCAGGTGCTTGGTCCGCAGCACGGCCCGCAGCAGGCTGGTGCTGGGTTCCACGCGGAGAAGAACGTCGGGATCGGTGACGATCTCGTCGATGCCGTAGGTCTCCACGGCGTCGCGTTCGAGGCGTTCGACCGTCTCCCGGGGGAAGAGACGGTGGATGTCGTCGAGCCAGTCGACGACGGCGAGCGTGGAGGGGCCGTCGCCGCCCTCCCGGCCGTCGGCGGTGCCGCGGCGTTCGCCACGGCGGGCGAGGTCGTCGGCGCGGCCGTAGAGCCACTGGAGGGCGGTGTCGCGGGCGGCGTCCGGGCCGTCGAGGCCGCCGGTGCGGCGTTCGGCGGGGGCACCGAGGATCAGCCGCCAGCGTTCCAGTCCCGCGCGGGGGTCGTCGGGTGTCATCGGGGTGCTCCGAGGGCGTGCCGGTCGAGCAGGAGGTCGGTGTGCTCGTCGAGGACCGCGGCACGGGCGAGGAGCAGGGGGTCGGCGGTGGTGCGCAGCAGGGTGCGGGCGGAGCCGTGCAGGTTCCGGCGGTCGAGGAGGAGTTGTGCGACGCGTTCGCGTTCGCGGGGCGGGAAGAAGGCGAAGGCCTGACGCAGGGCGGGCAGGGCGTGGAGGAAGTCGTCGTCGGTCATGGTGGTGACGACGCCGTCCAGGGTGTCGAGCAGGGACTGTTCGCCCTTCGGGGCGGGCCGCAGGACTTCTTCGCGGGCGAGGGCGAGCAGGCCGGCCAGCCAGTCGCCGAGGACGGCGGGGTCGGCCGCGGCGGCGAACGCTTCGGCCTCGCCGGCGGGTTCGGCCGGGGCTCCGAGGGCGCGGCGCAGGCCGAGGGCGGCGCCGCGCAGGTCGGCGGGGGCGTGCTGGTCGCGGGCGATGCGGGCGGCGGTTGCGGCGGCGGTTTCCGGGGTGAGCGCAAGGGCGGGCGCGGCGTGGAGGAGGGCGTCGCGGGCGGCGGTCAGGGCCCGCAGGCGGGGGACGTCGACGCCGGGCAAGCCGCCGTGGAGGCCCTCCACGAGGTGGAAGAGCCGGTCGACGGCGTGGTCGAGGACGGTGCCGAGCAGCGGGTCACGGGCGGTACCGAAGACGCGGTCATGGCGCCAGAGTCCCAGGACCACGGCGAGGGCCCGCCCGAGGGAGCCGGGGTCGGCGGTGGTGCGGATCCGGTGTGCGAGGCCGTCCAGGAGGTCGCGGGAGAGGGTTCCGGCTCCGCAGAGGACGGCGTCGAAAAGGAGGGCGGCGGTGGTCCCGGCGTCGGCGGCTGTACCGGTGTCGCGGACGCGGCGGGCGAGGAGGGCGGTGGCGGCCTCGTCGGGGCGGGCTCCGTAGGCGCCGGCCTCGGTCAGTGCGGCGTCGCGGCCGGTGCGGGGGCAGGGTTCCCAGGTTTCGTGGTCGCGGGGGTCGGCTCCGTGGTCGGGGCCGGTGAGGCGGGTGTGGCCGGGGATGCCCAGGATGCGCAGCTGGTGGAGGAAGCGGCTGCGTTCGAGCCCTCGGGGGTTGGTGAGGTCGAGGTCGAGGGTGCGGTCGCCGTCGAGGCCGAGACGGATCTCCTCGGCAGTCACGTGGTGGACCAGGGGTGGCAGCGGGGTGTCGGGGTGGAGGCGACCGGTGCGGTCGCCGGTGCAGGCGACGACCGTTTCGACGACGGCGGGGTGGGCGCCGGGCCTCAGGGGGCCGTCGGTGTTCCAGGGGAGCGGCTGGTCGAGGTCGTCCGTGATCAGTGCGGCGGCGAGGCCGTCCAGGACGTCGACGCGGGCGGGGCGGGGGTGTCCGCGGAGGGCGGCGAGGCCTTCGGTGAGGGTGTGGGCGGAGATCAGGGCGGCGGTGGAGGCGGGGAGGCGGCGGGCGCGGAGCCGTTCCACGACGGTGCGATGGAGGATTTTCGCGGCCGCGTCGGGGCCTTCGTCCCACAGGTGCTGGTAGTAGCCGGGGGACGGCATGCCGGACTGGTAGCCGGCGAAGGCGTCCATCTGGCGGAAGGAGTAAGGCACCAGGAAGCTGCCGCCCGCAGCCCCGTCGGGCGGGACGGGCACCGGGGGCCATGCGGCGGGTTCCGCGCCCGCAGACGTGCCGGGGGCGGCGGTGAGGGCGCGCAGGGCGGGCTGGTGGAAGCCACCGGTCACCACCAGGACCGGCCGGTTGCCGGCGTGTGCGACTGCGGCACGGACCCAGGAGGCCATGTACTGCTCGCGGGCGCGGTCCCCGTCGTCGGCCTCGGTGTCGCCGCGCACCAGGGCGAAGTAGGCGTCCAGACGGTCTTGCAGGCCGTCCGGATCGGCGATCTCGAAGACGCGGTCCCACAGGGCGTCCACGGTGTCAACCCGGTAACGGGCGCGGAGCCGTTCGGTGGCGCGGCTGTAGCGGGCCTCGGCGTCGGCGTAGCGGTTGGCCGCGCCGTCGGGGCGGTCGGTGAAGGCGCGGTGCCAGGCGGGCAGGTCGATGAACCGGACCTCGGCGCCCGCGGTACTGCCCTCGGTGAGTGCCACCCATTCCGGGGAGTACGCGCACAGCGGGGCCCAGGAGGTGGCGACCCGTTCGGTGCCGCGGTAGTGGCTGAAGACGGCGATGGGCAGTTCGTGTCCGAGGAGCAGTTCGCCGATCCGGTCGTTCATGTCGGCGGGGCCCTCGACCAGGACGTATGCCGGGCGCAGTTCGCGGATCGTGCGGCGGACGAGGCCGGCGCAGGCCGGTGAGTGGTGGCGCACCCCCAGGAAGGTGACGCGGGCATCGCTCACCGTTGGTCCAGCAGGTGCCGGGCGTCGTGGAGGGCCTGCCACTGGGGGCCTCGGCGCAGGCGGGCCTGCTGTTCGAGGAAGCGGCGCAGGCGGGCGAGGTCCTCGGGGCTGTCCTTGGCGGCGGTGCCGGCGAGACAGGAGACGATGTCGGCGGCGTTGCCGGCCTCGCCGCGCAGGAACCAGCCGCGCAGGCCGACGGCGTGGGCCGTGGAGACGGCTTCGGCGGTGCTCATCACTGCGGAGGGCCGGTCGCCCTGGCCGGGTGCGCCGCGCAGTTCGCGGAAGGTACCGACCAGTACCTCGAGGACGTCCGGGTCGGGTGCCCGCTCGACTCCGGAGTCGCGGAGCAGGGCGGTGGACTCGGCTTCGACGAGGGCGAGTTCGGTGTCGAGGTCGGGTATCGGGAAGACGGTCTCGAAGTTGAAACGGCGTTTGAGTGCGGCGCTCATCTCATTGACGCCGCGGTCGCGGGTGTTGGCGGTGGCGATGACGTTGAAGCCCTGCCGGGCGAAGACCATGCCGTCGTCGCCGTCGAGTTCGGGGACGGCGACGACGCGTTCGGAGAGCAGGGAGAGCAGGCAGTCCTGAACCTCAAGAGGGCAGCGGGTGATCTCCTCGAAGCGGACGATGCGTCCCTCGGCCATGCCGCGGAACATGGGGGCGGGTACCAGGGAGCGGCGGGAGGGGCCTTCGGAGACCAGCAGGGCGTAGTTCCAGGAGTACTTGATCTGGTCCTCGGTGGTGGCCGCGCCGCCCTGCACAGTGAGTGTGGAGGTGCCGCTGACGGCTGCCGCGATGAGCTCGGAGAGCAGCGACTTGGCCGTGCCGGGTTCGCCGACGAGCATCAGGCCCCGGTTGGTGGCCAGGGTCACCAGGGCCCGTTCGACGAGCGAGGGGCTGCCGACGAACTTGCGGCTGATGCCGGCGTCGGGGTCGCCGACCACGAAGCGGAGGGCGGCACGGAGGCTGAGCCGCCAGCCGGGCGGCCGCGGGTCGGTGTCCCCGGCACGCAGCTCTGCGAGTTCGTCGGCGTGGCGCGCTTCTGCGGGCGGGCGCTGCAGGCGGGGCGGGTGCGGGTCGCTCACTGTGGTCATGGCGGCGCTCACTTGGCGGTGATGTCGGTCAGGTCGGCGAGGATCTCGGAGGCGATGACGGGGTCGATCTCGCCGAGGCGGTGCGGGTACGCGTGGCTGGGCCAGTAGTCGCCGGGGGCGGTGTCGATCCAGATGGTCTCGAGGGTCTGGTCGGGGAACTCCTCGACCATGCCGACGGCGATGCCTTCGTCGAGGGCGATGACGAGGTGGCGGTCGCGGGTGATCGGGCGGGAGAACCAGCGTTCCACGCCGTTGTCCTCGGGCGTGCCGCGTTCCCAGCCGCGCTTGGTGAGGCCGAGGAGTTTCCCGACGGGGACGGTGACGCCCTCGAAGCGGGTCAGCCGGTGGCCGCTGGCCTCCTCGTCGGTGAAGGCGTGCACGGGGCGCCCGAGCTGCGGGAAGGGCTGGAGGATCTCGTAGTCGGCGAAGAGGTCGGCCCAGGCCTCGAGTTCGTCTCCCAGATGGAGGGGGTGGGCGAGGCGCACGGTGGCGTCGGCGGGCAGGGCCCATGCGTCGTCGTGGACGTCGGCGAGGGTGAGGTCCTCGGCGACACGGAACGCGGTCACCATGCCGTCGCCGTCGCCGTCGCCGTCGCCGTCGCCGAGCCAGACAAGGCGGCGCACCAAGTGGCGCAGAAGGGGGTGTTCGACGAGCAGTTCGCGGAACTCGGCGGCGGTCCAGGAGCGGCCGGTGACCATGGCGGCCTCCAGGCGGCGCAGCTGGTCGGAGGCAATGGTCCGGACCTCCTTCTTGAGGGCGGCGAACCGCTTGCGCTCGGCGGGAGCGAGTTCCGGGTCGTCCTTGACGCCCGGGGCCGGCAGGGTCTTGCGTAGCTTGCCGGTCTCGTCGCGGACACAGGGGCGGAGCTGTTCGTCGAAGGTGACGGTGAAGCGGCGCGGGCCGTAGTCGATGACGGTGCTGCCGTCGTCGCCGAGGCCGAGGTCGGGGATCAGCCGGTCGGCGAGCTGGTCGGTGGTGAGGCCGAGTCCTTCGGCGACCTCGTCGATCTTCTCCCGGGCTCGCTTCTTGAGGGCCTTGAACGGTACACGCTGGGAGATGCCGTGCAGATGGCGCAGGGCGGTGTCGGTGCCGATCGCAGCGAGGACGGTGAGGCCCTCGACGGCCCGGTGGTGGGCGTTCTCACCGGGCCAGGCACGCACGAGGGGGGTGAGACGGCGGACGGTCTCGTCGTCGCCGAGCAGGCCGAGGGCGTGGAGGGCCCAGCTGTCCTTGGCCGGCATGCCGTGGAACCGCCACGTCTCGAAGAGGGCCCAGGCGAACTCGGCGAGGGAGCCGGCGTCGCACTGCTCGGTGACGGTGGCGAGGCCGGGGTAGACGTCACCGGGCTTGGAGATCTGCAGCATGGTCGTGATGTGGCGGACGGCGTCGGCGGGCAGGGCGCCGCGGCCGTCGGTGAGCCCGATCTGCGGGAACAGGGCGGGGTCGGCCCACGTACAGGGGGACGGCATCCTCGCCGGG
The DNA here is from genome assembly GCF_044328675.1 of Streptomyces sp. NPDC017890. Classification (NCBI taxonomy): domain Bacteria; kingdom Bacillati; phylum Actinomycetota; class Actinomycetes; order Kitasatosporales; family Streptomycetaceae; genus Streptomyces; species Streptomyces sp. NPDC017890. Next base: position 39,903 of record NZ_JBIRHU010000007.1, on the reverse strand, counting down.
AGGGCTGCCTCCAGCGGATCGCCGGCGAGGAGGTCGGCGACGATCTCCTCGGCCTCGGCGCCGCAGCCGACGGCGATCTCCCGCACGGCCTCGGCGCCCAGCTCCGCGGCGAGTTGCCGCAGGGCGTGTTCGGCGTGGGTGCGGGGCGTGCCCGCCGGGCCGACGGCGTCGGGAACGAGGAGGGCGGCCGCGGCCCGGCCGTGGCGGCGGAGCCAGGCAAGAACCGTGGGCCTCAGGGACTGGCGGCGCACCAGCCACTCGGCCATCTGCCGGGCCACCTCGACGCTGCGGTAGGGCAGCAGCAGGCCGCGGGCGGTGGCCGGGTACCGGGCGGCGAGCCGGCTCAGCATCGGCAGGGCGTGCAGGCCGTGGCGGGCGGCGACGGGCCTGAGGTGGCTCTCGGTGTCCCAGACGTGCTCGGGGGCGAAGGCGTCGAGCAGTGGGCGTACGACGTCCTCGGGGCCGGTGACGAAGAGGCGGGCGGCGTGGATGTTGCCCCGCCATGTCCCCTGCTGCATCTGCTGGATCTCGCGGGACCAGTCGTGCTCGCGCCACCAGGGGGTTTCGTCGACGACGGTGGCCGCCCAGGCCTCCTGCTCCCCGGGCTTCCAGGCCACCTCGGCCTGCGGCGCCCGGGGAACGTCGCGGGCCACGCGGGTCTTGCGGCTGGTGCGCTTCCGGGTCCACGGCGGGGCGACCAGCAGGGCGGGGAGCGCCTCCGCAGGCGCTTCCGCGTCCCGTCCACCTCGCTTCAGCAGCGGGGCGACGACGGCTGCGGACGCTTCGGGCAGGGCGGGCAACGTCTCCTTCGTGAGCTCCGGGTGGGTCACCACGTGCAGGGGCAGCAGCATCCGGGAGAGGGACGCCTCTTCGCCGTCGCCCGCCGCGGCGGCGGAGAGCAGCCGCAGGGCCCGCCGCGGGTAGCGGTTCATGGCGTCGAGCAGGGCGGGGCGGACATTGCGGTCGCCGCCCTTCTTCAGGAGCAGGCGGAAGGCGTCGTCGGTGGGCAGTTCGGCGGCCCAGCCCGCGACGTCCCGGTGTCCGTCGGATCCGTAGGCTCCGTCGAACGCGTCCTCCAGCAGGGACCCGACGGCGGGACCGAGCCGGTTCGCGAGAGTGGCGAGCAGTTGGAGGTTCCAGCCGTTCCAGCCGAGTCGTACCCCTTCGCCGATGTGGGCGATCTGCTTCGGCCGGTACAGGGAGAGAAGGAGCATGCGCCGCAGGACGGAGTCGTTCGGTATCGGGCCGTCGCAGCATTCGTCGACCCAGGCATGCTCCTCGGGTACCAGGTAGGAGACCACGATGCGGCGCTCGGCGCTGTCCCGGAGGCCGGCGAGGGCCTCGACGGTCCGCCGTCGGGTCTCCTCGTCGACAGCCGCGAGCAGGTCCCGGACACGGGCAGCGGTCTCCCGCACGTAGTAGGTCTGGTAACCGGTCGCTCTTCGCAGCTCGGCGTCGTACCGTCGGGAACCCGCCTGCATGTAATGGGGGTTGACACATCCCAGTTCCACGACGGCACGGGCGGCGAACGGCAGGCCGTGCTCGGTCACGCAGGCGTCGACGAGCGCGTCCACCATCGCGTAGTGCCAGCCGACGGCGATCTCGACGGCGGCTCCGAGCGGAGAGGGACTGCCCTCCCGGTGGGCCCGGCCCTCCTTCACCAGCTCCGGGTCGCTGCCGGCGGAGGAGAACATCTCCTCGAACCAGACCGCCTCCTGCGCGTAGCGGCGAGCGGCCTTCTCCACCGCGTCCTCGGCCGGCTTCGCGGCGGCCCGAAGCGTGGGCAGGGCCCGCAGCCAGGCGGCGGGCATCTCGAACCGGTCCTCGTCTGCAATGTCCTGGTGCATGGCGCTGTTCCTCCCCGTCACCCGTTGCACGGGGACCTCATGAGCAGTTACCGATCACGTTAGACCTGGGCACTGACAACGGTCGGGCCCGTGCACGCCCGGGCGGCGGCACATCCGCATCGCAGGATCCCCTGCCCCCGAGTTCCCGTCCGCCTCGCCCTACCAAAGTGCCGGCATGCCGACGAAGTGGGGCGGACAGATCCCGAACCCTGTCGAATCTGGCGGTCAGTACGTGAACACGCGCGCCGTCAAGGGCAGCGACGGGAAGTGGCGGCTGAGGCCGATTCCTGGATGCCACGTTCCCACGTGGGCCGACTCCTGCGGACGTTCCGCCATGTCCATCGACCAGAATCGAGTGTCCATGAACGTGTACGCGGGTGCAGGTTGCTGTACCGCCAGCAGGCGAGGAACCCGTCGGCAGCCTTGACAGCAGCCTCACTCCGGGGCAGTTGGTGCGGCCGGACTTGCCGTCTACACTCCGCACCGAGCCGGCGCCCTATCCGAGGAAGCTCAACCGCACCTGACGGTTGTGATTCGAGACGTTCGTGTCCACCAGGCACACCGACTGCCAGGTGCCGAGCTCCAGCCGTCCGTCGATCACCGGCAGCGTGGCGTGCGGCGGTACGAAGGCGGGCAGGACGTGGTCGCGGCCGTGGCCGGGGCTGCCGTGGCGGTGCTGCCAGCGGTCGTCGGCGGGGAGCAGGGTGTGCAGGGCGGCCAGCAGGTCGTCGTCGCTGCCGGCGCCGGTCTCGATGATCGCGATGCCGGCGGTTGCGTGCGGGACGAAGACGTTGAGGAGACCGTCGCGGCCGGCCGCCGTCTCGCGCAGGAAGGACTCGCAGTCACCGGTGATGTCGGCGACCCGCTCCGACGAGCCGGTGGCGAGGTTCAGGACTCGGGTGGTGAAGGCATCTGGCATGTCTCCCATCCTGACGTACGCGGCGAGCCGGGCGTGGGAGCGTCGGGCCCGTGCTCGTCCTGGGGCGGTTCCGGGGAAGATCGGGGCCGCCGGCTTCGTTGGTAGAAACGTGAACAACACACACGAGGTCGAGGTCGTCGTCATCGGTGCCGGTCAGGCGGGGCTCGCCGCGGCCCATCACCTGCGGCGCACCGGGTTCGAGCCCGAGCGCGACTTCGTGGTGCTCGACCACTCGCCCCGGGCCGGCGGCGCCTGGCAGTTCCGCTGGCCGTCGCTGACGTACGGCAAGGTGCACGGAATGCATTCCCTGCCGGGTATGGAGTTGACCGGTGCGGACCCGGCGCGGCCGTCCGCCGAGGTGGTCGGCGAGTACTTCGCGGCGTACGAGCGGACCTTCGACCTGCGGGTGCGGCGACCCGTCGACGTGCGGGCGGTGCGCGAGGGGGCGGGCGGGCGGCTGCTCGTCGAGACGTCGGCCGGCCTCTGGACGGCGCGGGCACTGATCAACGCGACCGGCACCTGGGACCGGCCGTTCTGGCCGCGCTATCCGGGCCAGGAGACCTTCAGGGGGCGGCAGTTGCACACCTCGCAGTATGCCGGTCCCGAGGAGTTCGCCGGGCAGCGCGTGCTCGTGGTGGGCGGGGGCGCCTCGGGGACGCAGCATCTGCTGGAGATCGCCCCGTACGCCGCGGCCACCACGTGGGTGACCAGGCGGCCCCCCGTCTTCCGTGAGGGGCCCTTCGACGAGGACGCCGGCCGGGCAGCGGTGGCCCTCGTGGAGGAACGGGTGCGGCAGGGGCTGCCGCCGAAGAGCGTGGTGTCGGTGACCGGACTGCCGCTGAACGACGCGATCCGGGCGGGTCTGGAGTCGGGTGTGCTGGACCGGCGGCCCATGTTCGACCGGATCACGACCGAGGGGGTCGAGTGGAGCGACGGGCGGCGGGCGGCCGCCGACGTCATTCTGTGGGCGACCGGGTTCCGGGCCGCCATCGACCACCTGAGGCCGCTGCGGCTGCGGGAGGCGGGCGGCGGGATCCGTGTCGAGGGGACGCGCGCGGTCGCCGACCCTCGGGTCCATCTCGTCGGCTACGGCCCGTCGGCCAGCACCGTGGGCGCCAACAGGGCCGGGCGCGCGGCCGTACGGGACATCAGGCGACTGCTGGCCGAACCGGCGCCGGTCGCTTTGTGAATCCCGCCGGGTCACCGGCCCGCGGCCGGCTCCTTCGAGGTGCTCGGCCGGACGCGGTTGAACTCGGCGACGTTGCGCTGGTGTTCGGCGTAGTCGGCGGTGAAGCGGGTGTCGCCCGGCTTGACGGTGACGAAGTACAGCCAGTCGCCGGGGGTCGGCGTGATCGCGGCGCGAATCGCCGCGTCGCCCGGGTTGTCGATGGGCGTGGGAGGCAGGCCCATGCGCTGGTACGAGTTGTAGGGGCTGTCGACCTTGGTGTCCTCGGTGGTGGTCTTCAGGGTGGAGCGGCGCAGGGCGTAGTTGATGGTGGAGTCCATCCGGAGCGGCATACCGCGTTCCAGCCGGTTGAAGATCACCCGGGCGACCTTGCCCATGTCCTCCTCGGTGGCGGCCTCCGCCTGCACGATGCTGGCGATGGTGACCGCCTGATAGACGTTCAGCGCGTTGCGCTGGGCGCCCGCGGCGATCGGCGCGCCGGCGAATCTCTCGTTCGCCGTGTCGACCATGGCCGTCAGCAGTTTCTCGGGCGTCGGGTTCTCGCCGAGCGGATAGGTCGCCGGGAAGAGATAGCCCTCCGGGTTTCCCTGGGCGTCGTTCGGCAGCTTGAGGTTGGCCTTGGCCAGGGACTTCCCGGTCGTGCCGGGAGGCAGGGCAAGGGTCTTGTCGACGGCCTCGTACACCTGGGTCGCGCGCCAGCCCTCCGGGATCACCAGGGACGTGGGGCGGGACTCGCCCTCCTCGTCCGTCGTCAGCAGCGGCACCGCCACGGCGGTACCGGCCACGACGGCGCCGGTCACGATCAGGGCGATGCGGCCCCGGCGCGTCAGTCGGATCGTTCTCCTGGTGCCTCTCGTGCTCCGTCGCGGAGTGTTCGTCTGCATGCGGGCACGGTAACCTCCGCTTGCACGCAAACCCGGCATATCGTCATCTTGTCGGCTCCAGTCGGGCGTCCCGGCGGACCAGGGCCGCGTACCGCCCGTCCCGCTCCAGCAGCTCCTCGTGCCTTCCCTGTTCGGCCAGGCGCCCGGAGTCGAGGACGACGATCCGGTCCGCGCCTCGGACGGTGGACAGGCGGTGCGCGATGGTGATCGTGGTGCGGTTGGCGGACAGGGCGTCGATGGCGTCCTGCACGGCGGCCTCGGTACGGGTGTCCAGGGCGCTGGTCGCCTCGTCGAGGACGAGGACGGGCGGGTCGCGCAGGATGGTGCGGGCGATGGCCAGGCGCTGCTTCTCACCGCCGGAGAAGCGGTGCCCTCGCTCGCCGACCACCGTGTCGTAGCCGTCCGGCAGAGCGTCGATGTGGTCGTGGATCTGCGCAGCCCGCGCCGCCGCCTCCAGCTCCTCGTCGGTGGCGTCCGGCTTGGCGAAGCGCAGGTTCTCGGCGACCGAGGCGTGGAAGAGGTACGTCTCCTGCGAGACGACGCCGACCGCGCGGGCGAGGGTGTCGAAGTCGAGGTCGCGCACGTCGACCCCGTCGAGGGTGACCCGGCCGCCCGTCACGTCGTACAGCCGCGGCACAAGGTGGCCCAGCGTGGACTTGCCGGCGCCCGTCGGGCCGACGACGGCGAGGCTGCTGCCCGCGGGGACGGTGATGTCGATGCCGTCGAGGACCGGGCCGGCCTTTCCGTCGTAGCGGAATTCGACGCCCTCGAAGCGGACCTCGCCCTTGACGCGGTCCAGGCGGATCGGATTGTCGCGCTCGGTGATGTCGACCGGAAGGTCCAGGTACTCGAAGATGCGCTGGAAGAGCGCGAGCGACGTCTGGATCTGGACGCCGGTCGACAGCAGGCTCACGGCCGGACGGAACAGTCCCTGCTGGAGCGAGACGAAGGCGACGATGGTACCGAGGGAGACGTCCGGACCGCCGAGCTGAAGAGCGATGCCCGCGGTCCAGTAGATGACGGCCGGCATGGCGGCCATGACGATCGTGATGACGGCCATCCGCCAGCGGCCCGCCATGTTCGACCTCACCTCCAGGTCGACCAGGCTCTCGGACTCGTCGGAGAACGCGCGGGTGAGCGAGTCGGAGCGGCCCATGGTGCGGCCGAGCAGGATGCCGCTGACGGAGAGCGACTCGGTGACCGTGGCGGCCATCGCGGCCATCTGCTTCTGGCGCCGAGTGGTGATCTTCCTGCGCTCCCTGCCGACGCGACGGCTGATCCAGACGAAGACGGGGAGAAGGAGCAGCGAGACGACGGTCAGGCGCCAGTCGAGAACGACCATGGCGGCGATCGTGGCGACCACGCTGGTGAGGTTGGAGACCAGGGAGGTCGCCGTGGAGGTGACGGTGGCCTGCATGCCGCCGATGTCGTTGGCGATGCGGGACTGGACCTCGCCGGTGCGGGTGCGGGTGAAGAAGGCGAGGGACATCTGCTGCAGCCGGCCGTAGACGGCGGTGCGCAGATCGTGCATGACGCGCTGGCCGACGGTAGTGGAGATCAGCGTCTGCAGCACGCCGAAGACGCTGGTGAGGACGGCACCGAGGATCATGCCGAGGGCGAGCAGGCTCAGCAGGCCCGTGCGGCCCTCGGGGATCGCGACATCGAGGATCTCCTTCAGCAGGAAGGGCGTGGCGACCGACACCAGCGACGCGGCGCCGACCAGGAGTCCCACGATCACGAGGCGGCCGCGGTAGGGACGGAACAGTTTCAGGATGCGGCGCACCTGCCGGGGCTGTTCCTTGGCGTCGGCGGGTGCGGTCCAGGTGGATTCGCGCTCGGGGTGCATGGGCTCCTTCGGAGACGGCGGGGGAGGCCAGACGGTGGGGGTGGCCGGCGCCGCCTGCTCTCGGCAGGCCTGCGCGGACCTTACGGATCATAGGTCATTGTTACCTATACTCACAATGAACATCATCCTGATATTGTTCCCCCATGACCGCCCCCGATCCCGACGGCCTGCTCGCAGAGCAGTTGCTGCGGCTCACCCGCCGCGTGCACCGCATCCAAAAGCGCCATCTCGAGCACCGCGACCTCGGCATCACACCGGCTCAGTCCCGGTTGCTGCGCACTCTGGCGCACTACGGCTCGCCGCCCCGTATGGCGGATCTGGCCGAGCGCCTGGAGGTCGTGCCGCGGGCGGTGACGACGCTGGTCGACGGACTGGAGGCGGCCGGGAAGGTGCGCCGTGTCCCGGACCCGGCCAATCGCAGGGTGATCCGGATCGAGCTCACCGACGAAGGGCACGCGGCCCTGCGGGAACTGCACGGCGCGCGCCGGTGCGCCGCGGAAGAGATCCTGGCCCCGCTGACGGACGAGCAGCGCGCGGTGCTCGGCGGGCTCCTGGACACGCTGATCGACGGACCCGACGTCGGGCGGGGCCGACGGACGGCGTGACCGAGGGCTCGCGGTCACGCCTTCGGACGCGTGGTCAGGTTTCCGGATGCCTGGTCGGGCTTCCAGCCGTGCCCTGTCCCCCATGACCACCACCGGGTGCCGGTCGGGATCCAGCGTGCGCAGCAGATGCTCCATCGCCGGCCCGGGCAGGCCGGCGTCCGCTGCCGTGGTCCGTATGCGGCCAGATCCCACCCCTGGACACGCCCTCCGGGCAGGCCGGGTCGTTCGGTGAAGTGCCCTTGGCCCGGCTCCAGTCGATGGCGGTGACGTGGTCGAAGTCGTGGCGGGCAGCACTGAGCGCAGGGATCCGAGGGCCGCCGTCGCGACCGCCGTACGCCGTCACGACGGCTCCGCATCGGTCCGGGGTCGCACGCGCGCCGCACCGGCGCGGAAGGTGGGTGGCGGATGCAGCCTGATTCGTACCCCACCGCGGAAAACCGCTTGATTTTGGGCATGCCGCGACGCGAACCTTTCACAGTTTGCAGCCTGATGCCGTCGTGAACGGCACCCCCTGACACGAGCCACTGGGATGCCATGCAGATCCGAGACCTTCCGTTTCCCGACCCGGGCGTGCCGGACGCGCGTTCGGGCCCCCGATTCCTGTGGTGGCTGTTCCGGAACCAGCTGGGCGGACAACTCAAGTCACTGGCCTGGGGCCTGCTGCACTTCGCCTCCGTCTCCGCCCTGCCGTTCTGCGTCGGTCTCGCCATCCAGGCCGTGGTCGACCGCTCCGGCACCCGGCTCGCCCTCGCCGGCGGGGTCATGGTGCTGTGCTGCCTCGGCAACGCGATCGGCGACACCTTCCTGCACCGCACCGCCATCACCAACTGGATCACCGCCGCGGCCCGCGTCCAGCAACTGCTGGCCCGCAAGACCGCGCTGCTGGGCTCGGCACTGACCCGTCGCGTCGCGGCCGGCGAGGTCGTGGCCGTATCCACCGGCGACGTCGAGAAGATCGGCTGGTTCGTCGAGGCCGTCTCACGCTTCACCGCGGCCGCGCTCACCATCGTGCTGGTCTGCGTGGCCCTGGTCGTCTACGAGCCGGCGCTCGGTGTCGTCGTGATCCTGGGCCTGCCGGTGCTGGCCCTCGCGGTACTGCCCCTCCTCCCCCGGGCCACCCGGCGGGCCGACGTGCAGCGCGAGAAGGCCGGCCGCGCCACCGAACTCGCCTCGGACACCGTCGCGGGGCTGCGCGTGCTCCGCGGCATCGGCGGCGAGGAGCTCTTCCTCGACCGCTACCGCAGCGCCTCCCAGGACGTGCGCCACGCGGCCGTGCGCAGCGCCCGGATGTGGTCGCTGATCTCCGGGATCCAGGTGCTGCTGCCGGGACTGCTGCTGGTCGCGGTGGTCTGGCACGGCGTCCACCTGGCGCGCGAGGGCAGCATCGGCGTCGGCGAACTGGTCACCGTCTACAGCTCCGTCATGATCCTCACCTATCCGCTGCGGCACTTCGAGGAGATCGCCATGGCGTACTCCTTCTCCCGGCCCTCGGCAAAACGGGCCGCACGGGTGCTGGCGCTGGAGCGGGCCACCGACACCGCGGGGTCGCGTGCCGCCGAGGTCCCGGCCGGGGACCTGTACGACCCGACCACCGGTCTCCTCGCGCCGAAGGGCCGGTTCACCGCCGTGGTGTGCGGCGACCCCGACGCGGCCGGGCGCCTGGCCGAACGGCTCGGCGGACACCCCTCCGAGGAGGGCACGTCGGCCCTGCTGGGCGGAGTGCCGCTGGACGAGCTGCCCCTGAAGTCCGCGCGCACCGCCGTGCTGGTGCAGGACAAGGACCCGGTGCTGCTCTCCGGCACGCTGCGGGAACTGCTCGACGTACCCGCGTCCGGCACCGTCGGCGCCGAGGACGCGCTGGCCGCCGCCCAGTGCGGGGACGTACTGGCGGCACTCGCGCAGGGATCACTCGGCGCCGACGATCCGATGGACGCCCGCATCACCGAGCGGGGCCGCTCGCTGTCGGGCGGCCAGCGCCAGCGGCTCGCGCTGGCCCGGTCCCTGATCACGGACCCGGAGGCGCTCGTCCTGGACGAACCGACCTCCGCCGTGGACTCGCACACCGAGGCACGGATCGCGGAGGGCGTGCGGACACTGCGGGCGGGACGCACCACGGTGGTGTTCACCTCGTCGCCGCTGCTGCTGGACCGCGCGGACCGGATCGTGTTCCTGCACGACGACGAGGTCGCGGCGGTCGGCACCCACCGGGACCTGCTGCGGACCGAGCCCCGGTACCGGGCGGTGGTGACCCGCGAGACAGACGAGGAGACCGCGGCGCACCCCGACGGGACAGCCGGGGCAACGCCCGGGGACGAGCCGGCGAAGGCCCTGGACGGCGACGTCCTCGGCGACGACGTACTGCACCGACTGGAAGAGATCGAGGAGACGGCATGATCGGCGTCGCGCCACCGTCGTACGACCCGGCGGCCCCGACCACGGCGAGCACCTTGCCCGTCGGCGCGCCCGCGACCGTACGCGCGTACGCGGGAGAACTGCTGCGCCGGCACCGCCGCGCGTTCCTCCTCCTCGTCACCGTCAACACCGTCGCCGTCATCGCCTCGATGGCGGGGCCCTATCTGCTGGGCGGGCTCGTGGAAGGGGTGTCGGACGACGCCCGGGAACCGAACCTCGGTCTCACGGTCACGTTCTTCGTAGTGGCGCTCGCCGTGCAGGCCGTGTTCGTACGGGAGGTGCGGCTGCGCGGGGCCATGCTCGGCGAGCGGATGCTGGCCGATCTGCGCGAGGACTTCCTCGTGCGGTCGGTCGGACTGCCGCCGGGAGTGCTGGAGCGGGCCGGCACGGGTGATCTGCTCTCCCGGATCACCACGGACATCGACCGGCTCGCCAACGCCATGCGCGAGGCCGTGCCCCAGCTGGCGATCGGCGTCGTGTGGGTGGTGCTGCTGCTGGGCGGGCTGGTGGTCACTGCGCCTGCGCTGGCACCGGCGGTGCTCATCGCGGTGCCGCTGCTCGTCGTCGGCTGCCGCTGGTACTTCCGGCGGGCGCCCTCCGCGTACCGTTCGGAGGCCGCCGGGTACGCCGCCGTGGCGGCCGCGCTCGCCGAGACCGTGGACGCCGGACGCACCGTCGAGTCCCACCGTCTGGACGCCCGCCGCATCGAGCTGTCGGAGCGCCGGATCAAGGAGTGGACGGCCTGGGAGCGCTACACGCTGTGGCTGCGCTCGGTGCTCTTCCCGGTCATCAACGTCACTCATGTGACGGTGCTCGCCTCCGTCCTGCTGATCGGTGGTGTCTTCGTCCTGCAGGGCTGGATCGGGGTCGGCCAGCTGACCACGGCGGCCCTGATCGCGCAGATGCTCGTCGACCCGGTGGGCATCATCCTGCGCTGGTACGACGAGCTCCAGGTGGCCCAGGTGTCCCTGGCCCGGCTGGTGGGCGTGCGGGACATCGAGCCCGACGCGGGTGACCCCTCCCTGACCCCCGACGGACGGCACGTGCACGCCGACCGTGTGCATTTCGGCTACGTCGAGGGCGTGGACGTCCTACGCAAGGTGTCCCTGGAGGTCGCCCCCGGCACGAGGCTGGCCCTGGTGGGGCCCTCGGGTGCCGGCAAGTCCACCCTCGGCCGGCTGCTGGCCGGCATCTACGGTCCCCGTGACGGCCGGATCACCCTGGGCGGCGCGGAACTGTCCCGGATGTCCGCCGAAGGGGTCCGCTCGCACGTCGCCCTCGTCAACCAGGAGCACCACGTCTTCGTGGGCTCCCTGCGCGACAACCTGCGCCTCGCGCGGACCGGCGCCACCGACGCCGAGCTGTGGGCGGCACTGGGCGCGGTCGACGCGGACGACTGGTCCCGCGCCCTCGACGAAGGACTCGACACCGAGGTCGGCTCGGGCGGTGTCGCGCTCACTCCGGCGCAGGCCCAGCAGATCGCGCTGGCCCGCCTGGTACTGGCCGACCCGCACACCCTGGTACTGGACGAGGCGACGTCCCTGCTCGACCCCCGGGCCGCTCGCCACCTCGAACGGTCCCTGGCCCGGGTCCTGGACGGCCGAACGGTCGTCGCGATCGCCCACCGCCTGCACACCGCCCACGACGCGGACGTCATCGCCGTCGTCGAGAACGGCCGGATCAGCGAACTCGGCAGCCACGACGAGCTGGTCGCGGCGGACGGCGCGTATGCGGCCCTGTGGCGGTCTTGGCACGGGTAGCAGGACCCTCCCGGGCGGGGGGATACGCCCCGCCCGGGCAGCTGGGACACGCCCCACCCGGGCGGTTGCCGGCATCGGCCGGCTGCGGCCGCGGTGCCCGTTCGGACGTGCCGGCGGCGGTTGGGCGCGGTGAGGGCAGGGAGGCGGTTGGTGCCCAATGGGGCCCCGGCGGTGTTCGGCCGGACTCCGTCGACGCTCGGCAGGCTCCGGGCCCTGGCCGGCCGGAGCGGGCCGCCGGCCGGCCCGGTGGGCCGGGTCGTCGGTGGCCCGGTCGGCGGCCGTGCCGTTGCGGGGTCCCGAACGGGAGTGGAAGGCTGGAAGGAGGCACCGGCTCGGGGCAGGCCCTGGGACCATGCGGTTCCGCGACGGGCGACGCCTGTGCCCCCGTGCAGCGGCGGCCCGCCGCGGTCCGCGGACAGAAGGGGCCCGTCCAACCCCCTGGAGGTACCCGTGAACAGCGCCGACGGATGGGGAGATGACGTCTACCAGCCCGACGGTTCCGAGCAGAGGGAGGACACCGGGCTGCTCGACGGCGAGGACACCCTCGAGTACGACGGTGTCGACGATCCCCTCGACCGGGGCTGGTCCCCGCCCGAGCGCCCCTGGGCGGTGGAGCACACCGGTGTGACGGCCGCCGAACGCCACCAGGGCGAGACGCTGGAGCAGCGGCTCGCCGAGGAGCGGCCTGACGTGCTCGCGCCCGACGGCGACGGCCTGGGCGACTTGGACGGTACCGACGGGGAACTGCTGGACAACGAGGTCGGCGCGGACCGTTCCGGCCGGCTCGTGGCACCCGACGAGGGCGCGCACGAGGACGAGGAGCCGGCGCTGGTCGCCGTGGACGTGGGCATCGACGGCGCGGCTGCCTCCGCCGAGGAGGCCGCGATGCACGTCGTCGACGAGGACTCCCTGCCCGGCTGACACCACCCGCGGCGGTCCCGCGCCGTCGCCCCGATGATCCCCGCCGCACGAGGAGCAGCCATGCAGCAGGACAAGCACCCCGAGTACCGGCCCGTCGTCTTCCGGGACCGCAGCGCCGGGTACGCCTTCCTCACCCGGTCCACCGCGACCAGCGATCAGACCATCGCGTGGGACGACGGCGAGACCTACCCGGTGGTGGATGTGGAGATCTCCTCCGAGAGCCACCCCTTCTACACGGGCAAGGCACGGACAGTGGACTCGGAGGGACGTGTCGCCCGGTTCGAACGGCGCTACGGCACGGGCGAGGGGCAGAGCGCCGACGGGAGCGGCTGACCGGCCGGGACCCCTCGCGTCCCTCAGATGAAGTTGAGGGCGGCCGCGCCGCCCACTCCCCCGAGCAGCATGAACGCCGGCATCAGCACCTTCAGCTCCACCCAGCTGCCCGCCCGGAACCGCATGGCCTTCGGCGGGCCGATGGGGTACCAGCGCTTGCGGCCGATCGGTATCGGCCAGAGCACGGGGCAGCCGGAGACGGTCAGCGCGTCCCCGATGTCGTGCACCAGCGCGCCGAGCACGATCGGCAGCCCCAACCACAGGTACTCCTGGCCCGGTGTGGTGAACAGCCAGTCCGCGCCGCCGTCCGGTTTGTCCAGTATCCCGGCGAGAATCCATGCGCTGGCCGCGGCCAGCAGCCAGACCAGCACGTCGCTGCTGGAGCCGCGGGTCGCCCGCCAGAGCAGGCCCTCGATGGCCAGCACCATGTGCACGAAGAGAATCGCCAGGACCGCCCAGCGGCCGCCCGTGATGGCCAGAACCGATGTGCCCCCACCGATGAGGACCGCCCACAGCCAGGTGTGCGTCAGCGTGCGGTGCCCGCCGGAGCGGCGCGGGTCGCCCTGCTTCTTCGTGGCCTTGTAGACGGCGTACGACAGCTTGTCGACGATCTCGCACAATCCCCGTGAGACGGGCCCGAAGGCCCGGGAGATGGTGGCCGCCTTGTGGTCGAGATCCGGGGCGAGCGCCGCTCCGGCGCATATCAGGGCCCCGGCGAGCAGCACGGGCCAGGGCATCGGATGCCCCGCGGCGGTGGTCGCCGCCCCGACGCCGAGCCACGCCGCGGCGCCCGAGAGTGAGTGCGCTGGTCCCATCATCGCCGTTGCCCGCCCCATTCCTCGTGTACCGCTGTGCAGTTGTCCGGGTCCGCTGATGCCTCGTCGGCGACCCAGCGTAGCGTTCGTGATCTTCACACGGACAGCCGATTCCCCCATCACGACTCGGGGCAGGCAAGATGGGGGCGTGACCCTCATCGACCAGCTGCCGCGGACCGCCGACCCCGATGCCCTGTACGAAGCCTTCGAGGCGTGGGCCCAGGAGCGCGGTCTCACGCTCTACCCCCACCAGGAGGAGGCGCTGATCGAGGCGGTCTCCGGCGCGAACGTGATCGTGTCGACGCCCACCGGCTCCGGCAAGAGCATGATCGCGGCAGGCGCCCACTTCGCCGCCCTGGCCCGGGACGAGGTCACCTTCTACACGGCGCCGATCAAGGCGCTGGTGTCGGAGAAGTTCTTCGAGCTGTGCAAGATCTTCGGCACCGAGAACGTCGGCATGCTCACCGGCGACGCCTCCGTGAACGCCGACGCCCCCGTCATCTGCTGCACCGCCGAGGTCCTGGCGTCCATCGCGCTGCGTGACGGCAAGCACGCGGACATCGGTCAGGTCGTCATGGACGAGTTCCATTTCTACGCGGAACCGGACCGCGGCTGGGCCTGGCAGATTCCCCTGCTGGAACTGCCGCAGGCCCAGTTCGTCCTGATGTCGGCGACGCTCGGTGACGTCTCCTTCTTCGAGAAGGATCTCGCGCGCCGCACCGGTCGTCCCACCGCGGTGGTCCGCTCGGCCACCCGGCCGGTGCCGCTCTCCTACGAGTACCGCTACACGCCGCTCACCGAGACGCTCACCGACCTGCTGGCCGCCCGGCAGGCTCCCGTCTACATCGTGCACTTCACGCAGGCGCAGGCCGTGGAGAGGGCGCAGGCCCTGATGAGCATCAACATGTGCACGCGTGAGGAGAAGGAGCGGATCGCCGAGCTGATCGGCAACTTCCGCTTCACCACGAAGTTCGGCCGCAACCTTTCTCGTTACGTCCGGCACGGCATCGGTGTCCACCACGCCGGCATGCTGCCCAAGTACCGGCGGCTGGTGGAGAAGCTCGCGCAGGCCGGCCTGCTGAAGGTGATCTGCGGAACGGACACGCTCGGCGTGGGCGTCAACGTCCCCATTCGGACCGTGCTGTTCACGGCGCTGACCAAATACGACGGCACCCGGGTGCGCACCCTGCGGGCCCGGGAGTTCCACCAGATCGCCGGCCGGGCCGGGCGCGCCGGGTTCGACACGGAGGGCTTCGTCGTCGCCCAGGCGCCCGAGCACGTCGTCGAGAACGAGAAGGCGCTCGCCAAGGCCGGTGACGACCCGAAGAAGCGGCGCAAGGTCGTCCGCAAGAAGGCCCCCGAGGGCTTCGTGGCCTGGTCGGAGACCACGTTCGACAAGCTCATCACCTCCGATCCGGAGCCGCTGACGTCCCGCTTCCGGGTCACGCACACCATGCTGCTGTCGGTGATCGCCCGGCCCGGCGACGCCTTCGCGGCGATGCGGCACCTGTTGGAGGACAACCACGAGCCGCGCAAGCAGCAGCTCAGGCACATCCGTCGGGCGATCGCCATCTACCGCTCGCTGCTGGACGGCGGCATCGTCGAGAAGCTCGACCGGCCGGACGCCGAGGGACGCATCGTCCGTCTCACGGTGGACCTGCAACACGACTTCGCGCTGAACCAGCCGCTCTCCACGTTCGCCCTGGCCGCCTTCGAGCTGCTGGACCCGGAGTCGCCGTCGTACGCGCTGGACATGGTGTCCGTCGTCGAGTCCACTCTGGACGACCCGCGGCAGATCCTCGCCGCCCAGCAGAACAAGGCGCGCGGTGAGGCCGTGGCCGCGATGAAGGCGGACGGTGTCGAGTACGAGGAGCGCATGGAGCGTCTCCAGGACGTCACGTACCCGAAGCCGCTGGAGGAGCTGCTCTTCCACGCCTACGACACCTACCGCAGGAGCCACCCCTGGGTCGGTGACCACCCGCTGTCGCCGAAGTCCGTCATCCGGGACATGTACGAGCGGGCGCTGACCTTCACGGAGCTGGTCTCCCACTACGAACTGGCCCGCACCGAGGGCATCGTGCTGCGCTACCTGGCGAGCGCCTACAAGGCCCTCGACCACACGGTGCCGGACGATCTGAAGTCCGACGACCTGCAGGACCTGATCGAGTGGCTCGGCGAGATGGTGCGCCAGGTCGACTCCAGCCTGCTGGACGAGTGGGAGCAGCTCGCCAACCCGGAGGAGATGACCGCCGAGGAGGCGCAGGAGAAGGCCGACCAGGTGCGGCCGGTCACCGCCAACGCGCGCGCCTTCCGTGTCCTCGTCCGTAACGCCATGTTCCGCCGTGTCGAGCTCGCGGCCCTCGACCAGGTCGAGGTGCTGGGCGAGATGGACTCCGACGCCGGCTGGGACGCCGACGCGTGGGGCGAGGCCATGGACAAGTACTGGGACGAGTACGACGACCTCGGCACCGGTCCCGACGCCCGCGGCCCCAAGCTGCTGGTCATCGAGGAGGAGCCGCAGAACGGCCTGTGGCGTGTGCGGCAGATCTTCGACGACCCGAACGACGACCACGACTGGGGCATCAGCGCGGAGGTCGACCTCACGGCCTCCGACGCGGAGGGCCGGGCGGTCGTCCGCATCACCGATGTCGGCCAGCTGTGAGCACAGGAGAATCCCACCGATGACGAACCCGGCCGAAAGCCTCGTCGCCCTGCTCGACCTGGAGCAGATCGAGGTCAACATCTTCCGTGGCCGCAGCCCCGAGGAGTCGCTGCAGCGGGTCTTCGGAGGCCAGGTGGCCGGCCAGGCGCTCGTCGCCGCGGGCCGCACCACGGAGGGGGACCGCCCGGTGCACTCGTTGCACGCGTACTTCCTGCGCCCGGGACGCCCTGGCGTGCCGATCGTGTACCAGGTGGAACGGGTACGAGACGGGCGGTCGTTCACGACCCGCCGGGTCACCGCGGTGCAGCAGGGCCGCACGATCTTCAATCTCACCGCCTCCTTTCACAAGCCTGAGCAGGGGAGTTTCGAGCACCAGCTGCCGCCGGCCCGCAAGGTGCCGGATCCCGAGTCCCTGCCGACGGTCGCCGACGAGGTGCGGCAGCATCTGGGGGCGCTGCCGGAGCAGTTCGAGCGGATGGCCCGCCGTCAGCCCTTCGACATCCGCTATGTCGACCGGTTGCGCTGGAACGCCGAGGACGTCCAGGGCGCCGAACCCCGCAGCGCGGTGTGGATGCGCGCGGTCGGGCCGCTCGGCGACGACCCGCTCGTGCACACCTGCGCCCTGACCTACGCCAGCGACATGACCCTCCTGGACGCCGTGCGCATCCCGGTGGAACCTTTGTGGGGGCCGCGGGGCTTCGACATGGCGTCGTTGGACCATGCCATGTGGTTCCACCGGCCGTTCCGCGCGGACGAGTGGTTCCTGTACGACCAGGAGTCGCCGATCGCGACCGGCGGGCGGGGCCTGGCCCGCGGGCGGATCTATGACACGGAGGGGCGCATGCTGGTGTCCGTCGTCCAGGAAGGGCTGTTCCGGGCCCTGTAGGTCAGGCGTCTTGGCGCCACAGCCGGCCGAACAGGCCGCGGAACCGTCCGGTCTGCTCCGCCTCGTGCCCCCTGCGTTCCCGTTCGGGCGGGAGCGGCGGCACCTGGCGCTGGGCGGGGCGTGGCGCCGGACGCTGCCGGCGAGCGGCTTCCACCGCGCCCGCCAGGTCCGTGCGGAGCCAGTCGATCTCGTCCGGGTCGGCCGCCGTCGTGATCTCCTCCACGAGCTGCGCGGCGGGCGAGCCGGGCGAGCCGTGGGCCGGCGACACCGGACGGAACCGGTTCAGGTGGGAACGCTCGTAGGGGTCCTTGACGACCTCCGAGACCTCGACCGGGTCGAGCAGCGACGCCACGGCCGCGGCCCGGGCCCACGGGTCGTCGGCCTGGCGGAGCAGGAATCCCAGGTGCCGGCCCCGCCAGTTACGGGGACGCAGGTCGAGGCCTTCGGTCAACTGGTCCCGCAGTCCTTCGGGCGTTCGGCCCCGCAGCAGTGCGGCATTCCTCTCGTCGGCCGCGAACTGCCGGAGGTCGTCGGCCAGGTAGAGCCAGACGACGGCGCGGTAGCGGTTGACGTAGAAGGCCACGGGCACCAGTAGCCCCAGCCGCGCGAGGCGGGTGAAGCGGGCCCTGGTCACGTCCATGAGGGCCGCCCCCTCGGTGGTCCCGACGGCTCGGACGCTGTCCCTCAGCGCCTCGGCCTGGCCCTCCCTCGCTCGGAGCCGCTCGATCTCGTCGCGGTCGACGCGCCGGCCGCCTCCTCCTCCCTCGTCGGGCACGGTGCGGATGCGGCCGAGACGTACGGCGAGGTCGAAGTCACGGCGCTTGAGACCGAGTTCTCGCGCCGCGCGGCTCGGGGCGAGCGAGTTGTCGCGGGTGGTGCCGCGTTTCGTGGTGACCGGCTCGGTGGTGGCCGTGATCTCGTGCGTGGCGGTGTTGCCGGACATGCTCGTCTCCCCCGTGGAGTGTGCGGCCGACGCCGTCCGCGCCCGCCTGACACAAAAACCGTAGCTGCTGTCGCGACATCCATGGCCGGCCTGTGGACAACTCTGCGGCCGACCCCATCGGTCCATTGAATGCCCAGGTCACAGCTCCGTGGGTGCTATTCGTCCCGGCTGTCGCGCATCGACGTCGAGGTGCTCACCGACGCGGTTCACGAGCAGCGTCATCTCGTAGGCGATCTGCCCGATGTCGGTCTCCGCGCCGCTGAGCACGCACAGGCAGCTGCCCGAGCCGGCCGCGGTGACGAACAGCACCGCGTCGTCGAACTCGACCATCGTCTGCCGTACCTGCCCCGCGCCGAAGTGGCGGCCCGAGCCCTTGGCCAGGCTGTGCAGGCCGGACGAGACGGCGGCGAGGTGCTCGGCGTCCTCGCGTCGCAGGCCCGTACTGGCTCCGGTGACCAGCCCGTCGTTGGACAGGACCAACGCGTGCCGGACGTGTTCGACGCGCTCGGTCAGGTCGTCCAGCAGCCAGCCGAGTCCCTGATTCTGCACCATGATCCGATCTCCCCGTGTCGTCCCCATGTGCATGGTCGCCCTCCTGTTCGGAGGATCTGCCCGCAAGCCTTCACCACGCCCGTGCTGCGGGCAAGGAGGATGGGGGCATGGCACACAAGATGACCGATGAGGAATGGCGGGCGTTCGTCTCGGACGGCACCCGTACCGCGAAGCTCTCGACCGTGCGGGCGGACGGCAGCCCGCACGTGGCGCCGATCTGGTTCCTGCTGGACGGGGACGACGTGGTGTTCAACACCGGCAAGGACACCGTGAAGGGACGCAATCTGGTCCGTGACGGCCGGGTCGCCCTGTGCGTGGACGACGACCGGCCGCCGTTCGACTTCGTCGTGCTGCAGGGACGCGCCCGGATCTCGGAGGACCTCGACGAACTCCGTCACTGGGCCGCCCGCCTCGGGGCCCGGTACATGGGCGAGGAACGCGCCGAGGAGTTCGGGGCCCGCAACGGCGTCCCGGGCGAGCTCCTCGTCCGCGTCACCGTGGAAAAGGTCCTGGCCCAGGCGGCTGTGGCGGACTGAGGCCGGCCGGGCCCCGGGGAGGCCGGTGTGGTCAGCGCACGGAGTCGAGCAGCCGGGCGGTGTGCATCCGCCCGGCGTACTCGACGAGCCGGATCAGCACCTCCTTCCCCGATGCGCGGTCCCGGGCGTCGCACAGCACCACCGGGGTTCCCGGGTCGAGGTCGAGGGCGCGCAGGACGTCCTGGGCGTCGTAGCGGCGCGCCCCCGTGAAGCAGTTGACGGCCACCACGAACGGAATGCGGCGGTGCTCGAAGTAGTCCACCGCCGGGAAGCAGTCCGACAGACGCCGGGTGTCCGCGAGGACGACGGCGCCGAGTGCTCCCTGTGCGAGTTCGTCCCAGAGGAACCAGAAGCGGTCCTGGCCCGGTGTGCCGAAGAGGTACAGGGAGAGGCCGGACCGGATGGTGATGCGCCCGAAGTCCATGGTGACGGTCGTGGTGACCTTCCGGTCGATGCCGTCGGTGTCGTCCACCAGCCGTCCGGCTTCACTGAGCAGTTCCTCCGTGCGCAGCGGCCTGATCTCGCTGACCGCGCCCACCAGGGTGGTCTTGCCCACGCCGAATCCTCCGGCGACCAGGATCTTCAACGCCAGCGCGGTCGTGTCGCCGTCCGTGGCGTCGGAGTGCTCGGAGCCCATCGATCACTTCTCCCGGTCCGGACGGTCGTGAACGTATGTGCCGGTCATGGTCTTTCGGTCTCCTCCACAGTGCGCGCAGTCCGTCGATCACTTCGCGCAGAATGCGTTCGTCGGGCACGCGCAGAATGCGTTCGTCGGGCAACTGCGCGGGCGGGACGGGGCGGCTGACGGTCACGGAGCCGAGCTCCACCAGGTCACCGAGGAGCACCCTGACGACGCCCACGGGCAGATCAGCGTCCGCGGCGAGTTCGGCGACCGACTGGGGCTCCGTGCGGCACAAGGCGATCAGGGTCCGGTGTTCGGGCCCGAGCACGGGCGTCGTCGACGCCCGGTGCGTCAGGGACGCGCGTGAGCGGCGGGTCCGGTGCCTCGCCCGTGGGTGCCACCGGCTCCTCCTCGGCCGCCGGTGGTCCCGCGTGCGCGCGACGGCCGCGCACGGGTGGCTGGGGCGGCGCCTCGGCGCCGGTCGCGCGTGTCGTACGGGGTGTGGGCATGGCCTCCTCGCTCGGGACGGGGTCGGGCGTTGTGTCCGGGCCGGTGGCGCCCCGGGGCCGCCGCTACCGGGCGGTGCTGTCGACGGGGTGCCGGGCCGAGGCGGACGCCGCGTGCTCCCCCGCGGTCGGCGACAGCGCGACGAAGGCGGAGGTCAGGAAGAGGTAGGACCCGAGGCCGACGGCGAGGGGGAAGATGAACTGCATCGCCGTGGCCCCGGGCAGTGATTCCCCGGAGGGCGTGACCCGCACGGTCACCGCGGACATGCCCGTGTGGTGCATGCTGCTCACCGCCGCGCCCATGATCAGCGAGGCGAGGGCGACCGCGAGCGGTGCCTTGGTGTTGAGCGCTGCCCACAGGGCCGCCGTGGCCGTGGCGACGGCGATGAGGACGGGGAGTGCGACGCGCGTCGGGTCGTAGCTCACGTCGCCGTGCAGGCGCACGGCCGCCATGCCGAGGTAGTGCATGCTCGCGACGCCGAGCCCCGTGGTGAGTCCGCCGAGCAGGAGTGCCCGCCCGCGGTCGCGTCCGTAGCCGACCGAGAAGACACCGGCGCAGACGACGAGCACGGCGACGAGCAGGCTCGTGAGGGTGAGCGGCACGTCGTAGCGGATGTCGGTGCCGCTGACCCGGAAGCCGAGCATGGCGACGAAGTGCATCGTCCAGATGCCCGTCCCGATGGCCGAGGCCGCGGTGAGGAGCCAGTTGCGGCGCGCACGCCCGGTGGTGGCGAGGGCGGGCACGGTGCATCGCAGTCCGAGGGCCGCGCCGGTACAGGCCATCGCGTACGACAGCACGGGGGTCAGCCAGCCCAGGGCGGCGTGGTCCAGGTGTCCCATGACCCCGGGACGCTAGTCCCGGCGAGGGCGCACAGTGGGGGCACCTTTCGAAAGTTGTTGCTGTCTGACGCAGGAAGACGCTGGAACGATCGCGTCACGCTCGAACATGTGCACTGCGGCAGCTTCTGTGCCATTGGGGGATCATGCGGTGATGAGCAACGACCACACGCACGTCCAGGAGTTCTTCGGCGCCCGTGCCGCCGACTGGGACAGCCGGTTCCCCGACGACGGACCCGCCTATGCGGCCGCGGTCGCCGAGCTGGGCCTGCGCCAGGGGGCCCACGTGCTCGACGCGGGCTGCGGCACCGGACGCGCCCTGCCCCCTTTGCGTGCGGCCGTGGGGCCGTCGGGCCTCGTCGTCGGGGCTGATCTGACACCTGCCATGCTCCAGGCCGCCGCACGGGCCGGGAGGGACCGTGACGGACAGCTGCTGCTGACCGACGTCGCGGCGCTGCCGCTGCGGTCGCGGTCGCTCGACGCCGTGTTCGCGGCGGGCCTCGTCGCACATCTGCCCGACCCCGCCCGGGCTCTGCGGGAGTTGGCGCGCGTCGTACGTCCCGGCGGTGTGCTGGCGCTGTTCCACCCGATCGGAAGGGCGGCGCTCGCGGCGCGGCAGGGACGGCGGATCGCCCCGGACGATCTGCGTGCCGAGCCCAGCCTCCGGTCGATGCTGGCCGGTTCGGGGTGGCGCATGACGTCGTACGTCGACGAGGACGTCCGCTTCCTGGCCCTGGCCGTGCGCGAGGGCTTGACCGCCTGAGCGGGAAGGGCCGGTCAGCTCCGTCCCGCGACGGCCGCCGCGAACGCGTCGGGACGGTCGAACATGACGTTGTGCCCGGCCCCCGGCACGGTCACCACACGCACGCCCGCGGCCTCCAGTCCCTCCCGGCCCTCCAGTTCACCGCTGAGCTCGCCCTGCAGGTACACACGGTCGACCGGAAGCCCTTCGAGGAGCGTGCGCATCACAGGTTCCGTTCCCCGGCGGAGTCCGACGGCGGAGCGGTGCAGGGCGCGTGGGTCGGCCAGTCGCATCGTCGCCGCCCACACGGGGCCGACGCTCTCCAGCACGCGCGCGTGGCCGTGGTCGACGAAATCGTCCTCCTTGTAGGAGGCGATGCGGCTGCTGCCCGCGGTCGGCGGCGGGGAGGCGTCGAGGTTGGCCTCGGGGAGGACCAGGCGGGAGACCAGCTCGGGCCTCCGGTGGGCGAGGACCACGGCGACGGCGCCGCCCATGCTGTGCGCGATCAGTTCGGCGCCGGCCAGACCCGCCGCGTCCAGCACGGCGGCCAGCGCGTCGGCGTGGTCGTCGAGGGTGTAACCGAAGTGCCCGGGCCGGTCGCTGACACCGTGTCCGGGCAGATCGACGAAGAGACTGCGCCGGCCCGCGAGTTCCGGACGTGCCGCGATGTGGGCGTGGTACACGGACGAGACCGATCCGAGTCCGTGCACGTACACCCGCGCGGGTTCCGCCCCCGGTGTCTCCGTCCAGCGGATGCGGCTTCCCTCGCCGTCGAACCCGGGTGCTCGCCTTCCTCCGGCACCTGGACGACGCCGCCGCACAGACCGCCGTACTACGCCGTCGGCTGGCCTTCCTGGAAGAGCCCGTGAGCTTCTTCTACGACGGTGACCGGCCGCTGCGCGCCGAGGAGGTGGACGACCCGTTCCGGCGTGGCGTGCTGACCGTCGCGCGAGCCACCTCCCGGGCCGAGCTCAGCTGGCTGCGCGAGACGATCGGTTCACTCGGCGGCTGACGTGCCGAGGTGGCGGACCGGACAGCCCCGTACGCCAGGGGCCGGGTGGGTGCCCAGCTCCGCCAGCCGGTAGCCGTTCGGGTATCCCTTGATCTCCCAGTTCTGCCGGGCGTGGTGCGGGGCACGCCTCGGCGGCATCAGACGGACCGCACGGCCGCGCAGCCGCACGGCGCGGCGCACGAACGCGCGGGTGGCGGGACTCGGCGGGGTGTACCGGAAGGCCCGCAGGAGCGGCTCGTCGAGCAGGGCGAGGGTCCCGGTCCGCAGGAGCGGGGCGAGGGGACTCGGGTACCAGGAGGCCATGAGGTCGAGAGTGGCGTCGGAGACCCGGCGACCACCTTCGTCCCAGGCGAAGTGGGCCTCCTCGTAGGCGTCGAGGCAGGCTTCGAACTCCTCGTAGGAACCGGGGATCTCCTTGATGCCCATGTACTGCCCCAGCGTGCGGTAGTGGACGGCGGAGGCGATGGTCTCGTGGCGCGACATCCTGCGCCATCCGTAGGCGTCGATCCAGCGTCTGGGTGTCACGACGAACGTGCACAGGACATACCGCATGTCGTCGTTGGTGATGTCGTAGCTGCGGTGCATCCGGTTGATCCGCCGGATGGCCGTGCGGCCCTGCTCGCTGCCGAAACCGTGCTCGACCACGGCGTCGAGCAGCAGCGCCGTGTCGTCGTACCGCTTCTGCGCCCGGCCCGTGAACTCCGCCGTCTCGGCCAGCAGCCGGCCGATGCTGGGAACGGCGTAGGTGCGGTAGAGCGCCAGCTCGAGGGCACGGGTGAAGTCCCAGGGGAACTCGTAGGCCGAAGCGAGGCGGTAGATCTCCGAAGCGTCCTCGTACGGGTCCATCCGCCGGATCTGTGCCAGCCGTTCGTAACGCTTCACCGTGGCTGCCCCCTTCTGCCGTCGAAGCTTCAACTCTACGTTGAGCAACGAGGGATGTACGTCCGGCCATGGCTATCGGCAGGGAGGGGTGGTCCGCTTGTTCGACCGGATCCGCGAGGCATGGGACAGATCTCGCGCCGCTCGGCGCGCAGAGGGCGAAACGGGAGGGGAGCAGCGCTCGCACAACCTGTTCGAGGCCGCGGCCGCGTACGTCTCGGCGTGTGCCGACGACGACCAGGAGCGAATGGACGAGGCGGCGGGCTGGGTGTCGCCGGAGGCCCTGTCGTTCGGCGTGAACGAACTGGCGTGCCGGGCGGTGATCGCGCTCGCGCGGGAGCGCGACGAGCCGCCGCGGAGCGTGGCCCGCGAGCTTCTGGGACTGCCCACGGCCTGACCCGCCGGTCAGGCTCACGTGGTCGTTTCGCCCCCGTCCACCCGGAAAAGCCGCAGCTGGGGTGCGTCTGGGAGTCGTGACAACGGCTTCCCGGTCGCACTAGGGTGCGCGCCATTGGACGAACCGATGGGGAGGCTGGGATGGCCGGGACGGACGAGGACGCCGTCGCCGCCGCGGACGACGCGCTCTATGTGCTCACGGCGGCGCTGCTGACACCGGCGCAGTTCCCGAGTGTGCTCGGCGACGACTACCCGGAGGCGTGCGCGGCGATCGGTCTCCCACCGCTGGCCGACGGCTACGGCATGGTGCTCGGTCAGGACGGTGGCGGCGCCCGGTGGACCGTCGTCATCGACGACGTCTCGCTGGTCGCCGTCGCCGTGGCGTCCTGGGACTGCGGAATGGAGCACGACCTGTCGCCGGACGAGCGTACGGTCGTCGCCGCGCTGCCCGGTTGGCCCCTCGCGGTCGCCGTGGCGGCCCCCGGCCTGCCCGCGCCGCACGATCCCGGCCCCGAGTCGACCGACCAGCCCGCGCTGTCGCCGCCGGACACCAGTGTCTGGGGGTCGGCGCAGCGGCGCCTGGGGGCCGACGAGATCGCCCTGCGGTGGGCGCAGTGGCGGGAGCAGGTCGACGACGCTGACTTCTCGGCGGCGCGCGGCGGCGCCGGTGCGGCGGACGGCGCGCCGGGGGACGCCTCAGACAACGCCGCGGAGGGGGACGCGGGGACCGGCGATGGGGCGGAGAGCAACACCACGGACGAGGCCGGCACGACCGACAAGGTCAGCGCTACTGACAAGGCCAGTGCTACCGACAAGGCCGGCGCTACGGACCAGGCCGACGCCACGGACCAGGCCGGTGCCCGCCCGCCCGGGCACCGCGGTGTCCGGCGGGTGCTCGCGGAGGCCCGCGCCTACGTCGACACGCCCCCGCCGCTCGGCCGGGTCCGGTCGTCCTTCGCGCCGGGTGACGCGCGGACACTGCGTGCCGACGGCCCCGGCTGGTCGCTCGTCGCCAGAACCGACGACATCGCCTTCATCCTCCTCGACGAGGAACCCGGTGAGGTCCTGCCGGTGGGCCGGGGACCGTCGCTGCCCGGACTCCTGAAGGCCCTCGACAAGATGGCCGTACGGCCGAGCTGAGCCGGGGCGCCCAAGCCCGCCGACTCCGGCGTGTACCCGCGCGTGGTCGACACTGCGGGCGAGGCGCACCACTACCGCACGGTCCGGGGCGGCACGCACGTCGACGGTCCAGGCACCACGTGGCCCGGGCAGCCGCGGCCGACCCTCTCCCACCCCCGGCCGGCTTTCGAGGCGCCGACCGCGCGGGCGGAGCGGGGGCACCGCGCCACCCGCGGAACGCACGGCCGACGGGACCACGGACGGTGACGCGGTCCCTTCGCCGCCCTTGCCGACACGGCCTCAACGCGGCGTCAGCGCCTCAGCGGCCGATCTCCTTGCGCGTGACGCGGCGCAGCCGGCGCCTCTGCGCGGGGTCGAGGGTGAGGTACGCGGCCGCCGGGACCCCCAGAACTATGAGCAGGGCGGCCCACCAGGGCAGCCAGATCAGCAGGATGAGCCCGGCCGCCACACCCCCTGCTGCGACCTTGGCGTTCTTCGACATGGTGTCGCCTCCTTCGCGGCCACTGCCGCTCTCTGTGCTGAAAACGGACCCGCGCTCCCGGCAGTTCCGTACCGCGACCCTGAGACATCCCTGAGGCCGTACCCTCACGCACCCCTGAGAGCCCGTCGGCGACTCCTTCCGGAGAGAGCACCTCCCCATCTGAATAGTGACCCAAGCCACACCCCAATCACACCCCGAGATCTCGGCAGTCATGTACAGTCGGCGACCGCGTCCCCGGCTAGTCAAATTTGAGGAATACATCATCGCTGTGCAGACCACCCTCCCGGCGACACTTTCCGAGATTTCCGAACTCGCCCGCTGCTGTGCCGTTTTCGTACCCGGTGATCCCGCCCGCACCGGCGCAGTCGCCTTCTGGCGGCCCGACGGCGAGGCCCCCGCGGCCATGTCGTCGGGGTCCGTGGAAGACCTGACGGTCGTACTGCCCGACGACGACGGCGTGGGTCCGGTGCGCGTGCCCGCGGTGCTGCTGCCGCTGCGGGCGGCCCTGCCGGTTCTCACACGCGCGCGTGCCGACGCGAACGGCCACCGGGCGACCGTGTTCTGGGGCGCGGTCGCCGTCGAGGCACTGCACCTCGTGGCGCGCGGGCTGCTGCTGCCCGGCCTGTCCGCGGCCGACCACGACGCCTGGCGCACCGGCCCGCTGGGCGCGCAGGAGACCGAACGGGTACGCCATCTCGCCGCCGCCATGCCGCCCGAGGCCCACGCGGTACCCGTCGACGACGTCGAACCCCTGCGGCTGCCCGACCCGGAACGGCTGGTGCGCGCTTTCCTGGACGCCCTGGCCGACACACTCCCCCGCTCCCCCGCCGCCGAACTCGTGACTGCCGGACCCGCCTACGCCGCGCAGGAGACCAGGCGCACGCCCGAGCTGAGCGAATGGGCCGCCGACATCGCCGCGGGACACGACACGGGCGTCCGGCTGTCACTGCGTGTCGAGGTGCGTGGCCTGTCGGCCGTGGCTTCCCAGGACACCGGGCCGGCGTTCCGAGCCGTGCTCCAGGTACACAGCGTGAGCGATCCCGCGCTCGTCGCGGACACCGCCGAGGTGTGGGCGGGCGGCGCGTTCGGCACGCGCGCGCGGATGGACGTCCTGCTCTCACTCCGCCGTGCGGCACGGGCCTGGCCCGCCCTCACACCACTCCTGTCCGCCGCCGTGCCGGACGCCGTCGAACTCGCCGACGAGGAGGTCACCGAGCTTCTCGGGTGGGGCTCCCGGGCACTCGCCGGCGCGGGAGTCGACGTGCACTGGCCGAGGGAGCTGGCCCGGGACCTGACCGCCCGCGCGGAGGTCGGGCCGCCCGACGACGACCCGGCGCCGCGCACCGGCTCGTCCGACGCCGGCCCGTCATTCCTGTCCGCCGACGCGCTGCTCGCCTTCAACTGGTCGTTCGCCCTGGGCGAGCAGCGGCTCACGCGCGAGGAACTGGATCAGCTCGCCGAGGCCAACCGTCCCGTGGTGCGCCTGCGCGACCAGTGGGTACTCGTCGACCCGGAGGAGGCCCGCCGAGCCCGCACCCGGCAGGACCGCAAGGTCACACCGGTCGACGCGCTCGCCGCGGCCCTGACGGGCTCGACGGAGGTCGACGGGCACCGCGTGGAGGTGCGCCCCACGGGGTGGTTGGCGGCCTTGCGGGAACGGCTCGCCGACCCCGAGGCCCAGGATGCCGTCGCACAGCCCGCCGCCCTCGACGCCACCCTGCGCGACTACCAGCGACGGGGGCTCAACTGGCTGGCCCGCATGACATCGTTGGGCCTGGGCTGCTGTCTCGCCGATGACATGGGGCTCGGCAAGACCATCACGCTGATCGCCCTGCACCTGCACCGGCAGACCGACGCGTCGGCGGCCGGACCCACTCTGGTGGTGTGCCCGACCTCCCTCATGGGCAACTGGCAGCGCGAGATCGAGCGGTTCGCGCCCGGCACGCCCGTACGTCGCTTCCACGGTGCCCGGCGCGATCTGGAAGGGCTGGCCGACGGCGAGTTCGTGCTCACCACCTACGGCACGATGCGCCTGGACACCGACCGGCTCTCCGCCGTGCAGTGGGGCATGGTCGTGGCCGACGAGGCCCAGCACGTGAAGAACCCGTACTCGGAGACCGCGCGGCAACTGCGCTCCATCGGCGCACGCGCGCGCGTGGCGCTCACCGGCACCCCGGTGGAGAACAACCTCTCCGAACTGTGGGCCATCCTCGACTGGGCCACCCCGGGGCTGCTGGGCCGGCTCGGCACCTTCCGCAGGCACTACGCACAGGCCGTCGAGGGCGGCCAGGACCCGGCGGCGGCGGAGCGGCTGGCGCGGCTCGTGCGCCCGTTCCTGCTGCGGCGCCGCAAGTCGGATCCCGGCATCGCGCCGGAGCTGCCGCCGAAGACCGAGACGGACCGCCCGGTGTCGCTGACCGCGGAACAGACAGGGCTGTACGAGGCGGTGGTGCGCGAGGCGCTCGCGGAGATCGCCGGGGCCGACAGCATGGCGCGACGCGGCATGATCGTGAAACTCCTGACGAGCCTCAAGCAGATCTGCAACCACCCCGCGCAGTTCCTCAAGGAGGACCGGCCGAGGATCACAGGCCGCTCGGGGAAGCTGGAACTGCTGGACGAGCTGCTCGACACCATCCTCGCCGAGGAGGCGAGTGTGCTGGTCTTCACGCAGTACGTGCAGATGGCACGCCTGCTCGAACAGCACCTGGCCGCCCGCGGCGTCCCCTCGCTGTTCCTGCACGGCGGCACGTCCGTCACGGCTCGGGAGACGCTGGTGCGGCGGTTCCAGGACGGCGAGGTCCCGGTCTTCCTGCTGTCGTTGAAGGCCGCGGGCACCGGCCTGAACCTCACGCGCGCGGAGCACGTCGTGCACTACGACCGCTGGTGGAATCCCGCCGTCGAGGCACAGGCCACCGACCGCGCCTACCGCATCGGCCAGACCCGGCCCGTGCAGGTGCACCGGCTGGTCGCCGAGGGGACCATCGAGGACCGCATCGCCGCCCTGCTGAACCGGAAGCGGCAACTTGCCGACGCGGTGCTGGGAGCGGGCGAGGCGGCGCTCACGGAGCTGACCGACGCGGAACTGGCCGACCTGGTCGAGCTGCGAGGGGGTACGCGATGACCCGGTACGACGATGACACGGAACGGACGTTCGCCGCACTGCCGCCCGCACACGGACGGGGCTTCGCGCAGACCTGGTGGGGTCAGGCCTGGCTGAAGGCACTGGAGGACGCGGCCCTGGACACGGCGCAGGTGAAGACGGGCCGTCGGCTCGCGCGCGCGGGAGCGGTCGGTGCGGTGTCGGTACGCCCGGGACGCATCACCGCGGTCGTCCAGGACCGGGACCGCACGGCGCACCGGGCCGACGTCCTGCTGGAGAAGCTGTCCGACGCGCAGTGGGACCACTTCGCCGACATGGCGATCGAGCGGTCCGGGCATGTCGCGGCACTGCTGGATCGCGACATGCCGCCGCATCTCGTGGAGGACGCCGCGAACGCCGGCATCGACCTGCTGCCGGGACTGGGCGACCTGGAACCGAAGTGCGACTGCGGTGCCTGGGACCACTGCGGCCACACCGCGGCTCTCTGCTACCAGGTTGCCAGGCTGCTTGATCAGGACCCCTTCGTCCTGCTGCTGATGCGGGGACGCGCGGAGCACGCCGTACTCGACGCCCTTCAGTCCCGCGGCAACGCACCGTCAGAGGATGCCGCTTCCCGTCCGGAGGGCGTGGACGCCGCGGAGGCGTACGCGGCGGGGCTCGTGCTGCCTCCGCTGCCTGCCCTCCCCGACCTCCAGGAGCGTCCGGGTGTACCGCCGTCCCTGGACACCGAGAGCGCGCCGCCTCCAGGCGTCGACCCGGCCGCCCTGGCCTTTCTGGCCTCCCGGGCGGCTGCGGAGGCACACCGCCTGCTCGCCGAGGCCCTGCGTAGCGGGCACGGCCGGCAGGCGGTGGGTGCGGAGGTGACCGATGCGCAGGACGCGGTACGCCTGGCCGCGGACGATCCCGGGGCGGAGGCGCTGCACCGCCTCGGCGCCGGCTCGGGGCGCTCCCAGGAGGCGCTGGCGGTCGCGGTACGCGCCTGGCGGCTCGGGGGTGCAGCCGCTCTCTCCGTGCTCGAGGAGGAGTGGACGGTGGAGGGCGACACGCTCGCACGCGCGCGTGCGGCACTGGAATCGGCGTGGGACGAGGGCGAGCGGCCGTCGTTGCGGGCGCGGTCCAACCGGTGGACCGTCGTCGGCGCGCCGCACCAGCTCCGCCTGGACCGCGACGGCCGCTGGTGGCCCTACCGCAAGGAACGCGGCCGTTGGGTCCCCGTGGGCGGCGCCACTCAGGACCCGGCGACGGCGCTGGCCACGGCGGCACTCACGGCCGGGGACGAACCCTGATGCCCGGTCCCGGCGTCGGGGCTACATCGGCCGACACCGGGAACGGGACCGGGCGAGGAGCGACGGTCCCCAAGGACGAGCGCCGGGTGACAGGGCCGTCCCGGCATCGGCGACAAGGCGCCGGTCCCCGCGAGGAACATCGCCCACGGCGAGCGCGGAGACCGGGCCCTCCCGGCACCGGTCGACGGGCTCCGGCCTCGTCCGAGAACCGTACGCTTCGGTGAATCCGTCCGGCGGCTGCCAGGCAGCCGCCCTGGGGCCTCGATCGGAGTGACGGCCCCGGCAGACAGCGCGCACGCGGCGTGTCGCCGGGACAAGCACTCCGACCGGCATCCTGCGACGGGGGTTCGCCAACAGCGTCCGTGGACCGGAAGGGGCCGGTGCCTTCGTACCGAGGCCGGACCGCTCAGCGGGCGCCGAGGAGGTGGTCCATGGCGAGCTGGTCGAGGTGCTCGAAGGCCATGCCACGGGCGGCGGCCGCGTCCACGTCGAAGGTGTCGAAGGCGGTCGGGTCGGCCAGCAGCGCCGCGAGGCCGTCCTCGGCGGTCGGACGCGCCAGTTCGTCCAGCCGGGACGCGGCGAGGGCCTCCTGCACCTGGGGGTCGGCGCGGAAGGCTGCGGCCCGGTCCTTGAGCATCAGGTAGTTGCGCATGCAGCCCGCCGCCGACGCCCACACTCCGTCGAGGTCCTCGGTCCGCGGCGGCTTGAAGTCGAAGTGGCGCGGTCCCGCGTACCCCGCCCTCTCCAGCAGGTCGACGAGCCAGAACGCCGCCCGCAGATCGCCCGCACCGAACCGCAGGTCCTGGTCGTACTTGATGCCCGACTGACCGTTGAGGTCGATGTGGAACAGCTTGCCCGCCCACAGCGCCTGCGCGATGCCGTGGGGGAAGTTCAGCCCAGCCATCTGCTCGTGGCCGACCTCGGGGTTCACGCCGTACAGCTCCGGCCGCTCCAGCCGCTCGATGAACGCCAGCGCGTGGCCCACCGTCGGCAGCAGGATGTCACCGCGCGGCTCGTTCGGCTTGGGCTCGATCGCGAACTTCAGGTCGTAGCCCTGCTCGGTGACGTACTCGCCGAGCAGGTCGAAGGCCTCCTTCATGCGGTCCAGCGCGTCCCGCACGTCCTTGGCCGCCCCGGACTCCGCGCCCTCCCGGCCGCCCCAGGCGACGTACACGCTCGCGCCGAGCTCCACCGCGAGATCGATGTTGCGGATCGTCTTGCGCAGCGCGTACCGACGCACGTCGCGGTCGTTGGCGGTGAACGCGCCGTCCTTGAACACCGGGTGCGTGAACAGGTTCGTCGTCGCCATCGGGACCTTCATGCCCGTAGCGTCCAGCGCCTGCCGGAACCGCTTGACATGCTCCTCGCGCTCGCTGTCGCTCGACCCGAACGGGATCAGGTCGTCGTCGTGGAACGTGACCCCGTACGCGCCCAGCTCGGCCAGACGGCGCACCGACTCCGCCGGGTCCAGCGCCCGCCGGGTGGCATCGCCGAAGGGGTCCCGACCCTGCCAGCCGACCGTCCACAAACCGAACGTGAACTTGTCCTCGGGAGTGGGCTGGTAGTTCATTCCGTGGCTCCTCGCTCGCTGCCGATCACTTGCCGCCGACTATTTCGTCATGGCGCTTTACAAATTAGTATGCACACACGGTCCTGGGAAGGCACAAGGTGTCCCCGAAGGAGTGACGCCCGGGTCACCAGGACCCGAGGAACCGTGAAACCCCTGTTCAGTGCAGGTCCGTCCAGGCAGTCCAGTCATATCCCGCTAAGCCGCGGAAGAGGGAGAAGTCCGATGTCAGCAGCCGAGGGTCCGCTCGTCGTCGGCGTGGACACGTCCACCCAGTCCACCAAGGCGCTGGTCGTCGACGCGGCCACCGGCCGGGTCGTGGCGAGCGGCCAGGCGCCCCACACCGTGTCCGCGGGAGTCGGCCGCGAGAGCGATCCGCGCCAGTGGTGGGACGCGCTGTGCGAGGCCCTGCACCAGTGCGGTGACGCCGCGCGGGAGGCCGCCGCGGTGTCGATCGGCGGGCAGCAGCACGGGCTCGTCACGCTGGACGCCCACGGCGATCCGGTGCGCCCGGCCCTGCTGTGGAACGACGTGCGCTCGGCCCCGCAGGCCCGCCGTCTGATCGAGGAACTGGGCGGCCCGAAGACCTGGGCGGAGCGCACGGGCAGCGTGCCCAGCGCCTCGTTCACCGTCACCAAGTGGGCGTGGCTGGCCGAGCACGAGCCGGAGGCGGCGCGCGCGGCGAAGGCCGTGCGCCTCCCCCACGACTACCTCACCGAACGCCTCACCGGTGAGGGGACCACCGACCGCGGCGACGCGTCCGGAACCGGCTGGTGGGCGTCCGGCACGGAGGCGTACGACGACGAGATCCTCGCGCGCGTGGGGCTCGACCCGGCGCTGCTGCCACGAGTGGTCCGGCCCGGCGAGGTGGCCGGCACCGTGCGCGACGGCCACGGACTGCCGTTCTCCAAGGGCACCCTCGTCGCCGCCGGCACCGGTGACAACGCGGCCGCCGCGCTGGGTCTCGGGCTGCGTCCCGGCGTGCCGGTGATGAGCCTCGGCACGTCCGGCACCGTGTACGCCGTGTCGCGACGACGCGCCGCCGATCCGACCGGCACCGTGGCGGGCTTCGCCGACGCGCGAGGCGACTGGCTGCCGCTGGCCTGCACCCTCAACTGCACCCTTGCCGTCGACCGCGTCGCGGCCCTGCTCGGCCTCGACCGGGAAGCCGTGGAGCCCGGCACCGGCGTCACGCTCCTGCCCTACCTGGACGGCGAACGCACGCCGAACCTGCCGCACTCCTCCGGCCTCCTGCACGGACTGCGCCACGACACGACCGCGGGCCAACTGCTCCAGGCCGCGTACGACGGCGCCGTCCACTCGCTGCTCGGCGCGCTCGACCTGGTCCTCGACGCCGACGCGGACCCGTCCGCGCCACTGCTGCTGATCGGCGGCGGCGCGCGCGGGACTGCCTGGCAGCAGACCGTACGACGGCTGTCGGGACGTCCCGTCCAGATCCCCGAGGCCAAGGAACTGGTCGCCCTCGGCGCCGCGGCGCAGGCGGCCGGACTACTGACCGGCGAGGACGCGGCGGCGGTCGCCCGGCGCTGGAACACGGCCGCGGGTCCGGTACTCGACGCCGTGGAACGGGACGAGACGACACTGACCAGGATCACCGGGGTACTCTCCGACGCGGCACCGCTGCTGGAGCGGAACGCGGACTCCCACTGAGGACACGTTCACGCGGACGCCACCGACGGGAACCGTCACGGGCGATTCCCGCGGGACTCCCCCGAGAGGGTGTCGTCGGGGGCCGGTCGGCGTGAACGGCGACCCGTGCGCACACTGCCGGAGGGCATGCCCCTGGACCGGGGCACTCTCACCGACGGCGTGCGTCCGCGTGGACCGCGTCCGGCACTCGTCGACGGAGGGCAGGGACATGGACCACGAGCCGACGCTCGCCGTCGGGGGGCGTCCTGAGGCGGGCCGTCGAGGGGCGTCCCCCATGGGCGTGCCCGGCGGTACCGCGGGCGGCGCCCTCGGCCGCCGCCCGCCGGGACCGGAGACAGACCGAAGACCGACCAAGGACTGACGGAGGCATGACCGCACCGCCGCACGAAGCACACCCCGCCCGCCCCGGACGCGCGCTGCCGGACACCCAGCAGGGCATGCGCCGCCGCAACCTCGCACGGGTGATGCACACCGTCAGCGCCGAGGGCCCGCTGTCCCGGGCCGCCGTCGCCTCACGGATCGGGCTGACACGTGCGGCGGTGTCGACGCTCGTGGACGAGCTCATCCGCTCCGGCCTGCTGGAAGAGCTGGGCCCCGAGCGGCCCGGCCGGGTGGGACGGCCCGGGTCGGCGCTCGCTGTCAGCGCCAAGGGCCCGGCCGGCATCGGGGCGGAGGTCGGCGTCGACCACCTCGCGGTCTGCGCGGTCGACCTGCGTGGCCGGGTACGGTCGCGGGTCGTGCGGTACGGCAGCAACCGGGGCCGCTCGCTGGAGCCGGTGATCGAGCAGCTCACCGGCCTGGTGCGGCAGGTCGTCTCGGAGGCGGAGGCCGAGGGACTGTGGCCGGCCGGGCTCGCGGTCGCCGTGCCGGGTCTCGTGGCGCGGGACGCCCGTACCGTCGTACGCGCTCCGAACCTGGACTGGCACGACACGGATCTGGGCGCGCTGCTGCCCGCGGACCTGCCGCTGACCGTGAACAACGAGGCCAACTTCGGCGCGCTCGCCGAACTATGGCTCGGTGACGGCACCCCACGGGACTTCCTTCATGTCTCGGCCGAGATCGGCATCGGAGCGGCCGTGGTCGTCGACGGGCAGCTGCTGCGCGGTACCCGGGGATTCGCCGGCGAACTGGGGCACGTCCCGGTCAACCCCGACGGACCGGAGTGCGCCTGCGGCGGGCGAGGGTGCCTGGAGCAGTACGCCGGTGAGAAGGCGGTACTGCGCGCGGCGGGCGTGGAGCCGGGCGCGGACCGCGTCGGGCTGCTCGCGGGGCGCGCCGAGGAGGGCGACGAGGCGGTACGGCGTGCCCTGCGCGACGCGGGCACGGCGCTCGGCATCGCACTGACCGGGGCGGTCAACCTGCTCGACCCCGAGAGCGTGGTGCTGGGGGGCGCACTGGCCGGCCTCGCCCCCTGGCTGCTGCCGTCGCTGCGGGACGAACTGGCCCGGCGCACGGCAGGTCCGGCCTGCCCGGTCTCCGTGTCTCGGCTCGGCCCTCAAGGACCGCTGCTCGGCGCCGCGCACTCGGTTGTGCGGGCCGTCCTGGACGACCCTTCGGTGGTGGCGGAACGGGCCTGAAGCCGGACTGGTGACAGGTACGGAGCGGGCCCGAACCCGGGACGGACACGGCCCGAACCCGAACCCGGGACGGCCACAGCCCGGACCCGAACCCAGGACGGACGCGACCCAAGCCCCGACCCGGGACGGACACGGCCCAAGCCCCGACCCGACCCCCGGACGGCGGTCGTGGCCGAACCGGCCCGGCCGTGAGACCCGCCGAATGCCCTCCCTTCACGCCCTCGCCACTCGATCGAGTGAGCGCGGTGTCCACACGGCGGCGGCTGTCCACGGAACGGCGCGGCGCCCTTCTGCACAACCCCCGCTGCCCGTACGGTGATTCGCGCGGACGCTCCTCGCACGGCCGGCGGGGGACGTCACGTCAGCGTCTCCTTCTCAGCCATGTCGCGCAGCTGAGCACCCCCACACACACAGAGCCCGAGGGCCCCACCGACGAAGGGCAGGTCTCCATGGAAAGGGAAAGGACAGCACCGGTTCCGACCAGACGGCGTCTCCTGCAGGGCGCCGCGCTCGCCACCGTCCCGTATGCCCTGCTTTCCGGTACACGGGCCGCCGCCCGGCCCCGGGCCGTCGACTACCCCGACGCCGAGTGGCAGCCGGCGAGTACGTCCAACTGCACCCGGTCGAGCCGCCCCACCGCCTATCCCGTCGACCACGTGGTCGTCCACGTCACGCAGGAGACGTACGCCGACACCCTCTCCATCTTCCGCAACCCGCAGAAGCAGGTGTCCGCGCACTACGTCGTCCGGTCCTCCGACGGGCACGTGGCGCAGTGTGTCCGTGAGGCGGACATCGCCTGGCACGCGGGGAACTGGGACTACAACACCCGCAGCATCGGAATCGAACACGAGGGGTGGGTGGACAGGCCCGAGTACTTCACCAACGCCCTGTACGAACAGTCGGCCCGGCTCACCGCGGCGATCTGCACCACGTACGGCATCCCCAAGGACCGCACCCACATCATCGCGCACCACGAGGTACCGGGCAGCGACCATACGGATCCCGGACCTCTGTGGGACTGGACCCGTTACATCAGACTGGTCAACTTCGTCTGACCGTCGGCGGTCCTCACGTGCGGGGTGATCCGGCCGGTCGAAGAGGTTGTCCGCTCGTATCCGCGGAGTGACGATGTCTCCCATCGCATCACCTCCAGTACCACCGTCCGGGGAGGCCGAGTTGACTGATTCATGGCTGGCTCTGGAACCGGGGGCCGATCCCGTCGAACGCGCCCGGACGCTGCGGCGCGCACACGCGACGTTCACCGAGGCGGGGACGGTGCCGCGCCCCGTGCGTGCCGTGGTGGCGGAGTCCTGGCGGCGGTCGGTCCGGGCAGGTGTCGGTCCGGACGGCGCCGCGAGCGTGGAGCTCATGGACGGTGACCTCGGCGCCTACCGGGCCGAGCATCCGCTGGCGCGGGTGATGCCGCTGGTCCGGGAGCTCCTGGGCGCGTTCGCCGCTGACGGCGAGCACCTGCTCGCGGTGTGCGACGCGCACGGCAGGCTGCTGTGGGTGGAGGGGCACCGGGCCACCCGGCGCCGGGCAGGACGGATGAACTTCGTGCCGGGTGCCCGGTGGGCGGAGTCCGCGGTGGGGACGAACGCGCCGGGCACGGCGGTGGCCGTGGGCCGGCCGGTCCAGGTCTTCGCGGCGGAGCACTTCATACGGCGGGTCCAGCCGTGGACGTGTGCGGCGGCCCCGGTGCACGATCCCCGCACGGGTCGCGTACTCGGCGCCGTGGACATCACCGGCGGGGACGGTCTGGCGCATCCGCACAGTCTGGGGTTCGTGCAGGCGGTCGCGCGTGCCGCCGAGTCGCAGCTCGCGCTGCTCACCCCGGAGCGGTCCGGAGCCGAGGCGGCCGAGCTGACCGCGCTGGGCCGTGACGAGGCCCTGCTGAGCGCGGACGGCCGCCGAGTCCGGCTGAGCCGGCGGCACAGCGAGATCGTGGTGCTGCTGGCCCACCACCCGGAGGGCCTGACCGGCGACGAGTTGTTGTGTGCGCTGTACGAGGACGAGACGGTGCCGCCGGTGACCCTGCGTGCCGAACTGGCGCGGCTGCGCGGGATCCTGGGGCCCGGCCGGCTGGCGTCCCGGCCGTACCGGCTCGCGATGCCCGTCGAGTCGGACGCCATCGTCGTCGAACGTCGCCTGCGGGCAGGTGCGGTCACGGGGGCCGCGGCGGCGTACGCCGGTCCGCTGCTGCCCGGCTCCCGGGCTCCGGCGGTGGTACGGCACAGGCACCGGCTCGCCGACGGTCTGCGCGCCGCGCTGATCGCCTGCCGCGATCCCGACCTGCTGGCCGACTGGGCGCACACGCCGTGGGGCGAGGACGATCTCGACGTGTGGCGCGCGCTGGCCGCGGTCCGGCCCACGCCGACGGCCCGGTCCCGGCTCGTCGCGCTGGAGTCCGAGCTGGCGGCCCCGAACCCGTGGTGACCGGCCGTTGAGCGACGGTCACGGCCCGGTCTCCGCCCTCGGTCGTCGGCCGCCGCGCACGCAACGTCCCTGCAACGTCCCGCTGCCTAGCCTCACCCGCAGAGCTGTCCAACGGCGGGCAGCGCTCGACGAGGGAGGCAGAAGGATGACTCGTTACGCGGCGCCCGGCACCGAGGGCGCGATCGTCTCCTATCAGTCGCGCTACGACCACTTCATCGGCGGCGAGTACGTGAAGCCGGCGCGCGGGCAGTACTTCGAGAACCCGTCACCGGTGAACGGCCGGCCGTTCACGGAGGTCGCGCGCGGTACGGCGGAGGACGTGGAGCGGGCGCTCGACGCCGCGCACGAGGCCGCTCCGGGCTGGGGCCGCACATCGGTGACCGAGCGTTCCGGCATCCTGTTGAAGATCGCCGATCGTATGGAGGCGAACCTGGAGCGCCTGGCGGTCGCCGAGAGCTGGGAGAACGGCAAGCCGGTGCGCGAGACGCTGGCAGCCGACATCCCGCTCGCCATCGACCACTTCCGCTACTTCGCGGGCGCGATCCGTGCCCAGGAGGGTTCACTCGGCGAGCTCGACGACGACACCGTGGCGTACCACTTCCACGAGCCACTGGGTGTGGTCGCGCAGATCATCCCGTGGAACTTCCCGATCCTGATGGCGACCTGGAAGCTGGCCCCCGCTCTCGCCGCCGGCAACGCCGTTGTCCTGAAGCCCGCCGAGCAGACCCCGGCGTCGATCCACTGCTGGCTGAGCCTGGTCGCGGACCTGCTGCCGCCCGGCGTCCTGAACGTCGTCAACGGCTTCGGCGCGGAGGCGGGCAAACCACTCGCGTCCAGCCCGCGGGTGGCGAAGGTGGCGTTCACCGGGGAGACCACCACCGGGCGGCTGATCATGCAGTACGCCTCGGAGAACATCAAGCCGGTCACGCTGGAGCTGGGCGGCAAGTCACCGAACATCTTCTTCGACGATGTCTGGGCGCACGACGACGACTTCCGCGACAAGGCGCTCGAGGGCTTCACCATGTTCGCGCTCAACCAGGGCGAGGTGTGCACCTGCCCGTCCCGCGCACTGGTCCAGCGCGGCACCTATGCCGAGTTCATGGAGGCGGCCGTCGCCCGCACCGAGCTGATCAAGCCGGGGCACCCCCTGGACACCGACACGATGATCGGCGCGCAGGCGTCCAACGACCAGTTGGAGAAGATCCTCTCCTACCTGGACATCGGCCGACAGGAGGGCGCCAAGGTACTCACCGGTGGTGAACGCGTCGAGCACGACGGCGAGTTGAAGGGCGGCTACTACGTGCAGCCCACGATCTTCGAGGGCCACAACCGCATGCGGATCTTCCAGGAGGAGATCTTCGGCCCGGTCGTGTCGGTCACGCCGTTCAACGACTTCGACGACGCGATCAAGACCGCCAACGACACCCTGTACGGCCTCGGCGCCGGGGTGTGGACCCGCGACATGAACACCGCCTACCGCGCGGGCCGCGCCCTCCAGGCGGGGCGTGTCTGGACCAACTGCTATCACGCCTATCCGGCGCATGCCGCCTTCGGCGGCTACAAGCAGTCGGGGATCGGCCGGGAGAACCACAAGATGATGCTGGAGCACTACCAGCAGACGAAGAACATTCTTTGTTCCTACAGCCCTCAGAAGCTCGGGTTCTTCTAGCACTCAAGCCGATCGCCGGGGAGCCTGGTCACGTCCCCAGGAAACCCGTCGAGGCAGCCACGCACCATAACGCTTCTTGAGCATTATGGTGCGTGCCGCACGAGTTGCGGGTACGCACGCCCCGGGCCAACCGCGGGCCGAACCGTGTCGGCGGCGGTTCCTCTTGGTTGACGCGTCACTACGCTGAATGTCGGTGATTGATGCGTCAACTAGCATAGGTCTTGGGCATGCAGATGAGCTGGTTGCAGCCGAACCGACAGAGCCGCGGC
This sequence comes from Streptomyces sp. NPDC017890, assembly GCF_044328675.1. Lineage (NCBI taxonomy): Bacteria > Bacillati > Actinomycetota > Actinomycetes > Kitasatosporales > Streptomycetaceae > Streptomyces > Streptomyces sp. NPDC017890. The sequence continues at coordinate 606 of NZ_JBIRHU010000007.1, read as the reverse complement.
CCGAGGCCTGCATCAGTCAAGACCCGGACCGTCCCCGGGCCGGCGGCCCCGGAAAAATCCCGGCGGCTGCCATGAGCACGGGTGGGCGAGCTGCTTGCGCCGTACCACCAACAGACGAAGAACCGGCGCTTTCCGCTCCGACGGGGGCGGCCGCACGAGGACTCAGCCGTCGTGTCCGGCTTTCTCGCTCGGCAGGAACCTCTGGCGGGCCCAGAGGCTCAGCAGTGCCATTGCGCCGACCAACAGCGGCACCGGGTCCCGGACGGGCGGAGCCAGCACGTACCCCAGCGTCGTGGCCGTGCAGACCGTCAAGGGGATGAACGCCGCCGCACCCTCCATCCCCCACCGCAGCGCGGGCCGGGCGGTACCCAGGACGCTCGCCCCGCCGGACACCCAAGGAGCGACAGCGACAACCATCAGCCCCATGGTGGCGCAGACGTCCACCAGTCGACAGGACATCACCCCGGGGCCGTGCAGGCCGACCGTCCACAGTCGCAGGGAGTCACCGACCAGCAGGAGGGACAGCCCGGCGATAGCGACCCACAAAGTGGCTCTCCGGTCACTCCGTACAAGGCGGCGCAGGGCGAACAGAAAACTGAGGAACAC